>JAOHHF010000024.1 GCA_028099475.1 Candidatus Pelagibacter sp. | reverse complement strand
CAGCAACCAATGCATTAAGCTTAGGCATAATTTATTATAACAGTTTAAAATTAAAAAAAAATTATCTTTTAGAAAATTGAAAGCTTCTTCTAGCTTTTCTTCTACCAGGTTTTTTTCTTTCGACTGCTCTAGAGTCTCTGGTAGTCAGTTTTTCAGTTTTAAGGGTAGTTTTTAGGTTTTCATCAAATAACACTAAAGCTTTAGAAATACCATGAACCATAGCACCAGCTTGGCCTGTTGGCCCTCCACCACTAACGCTACATCTTACATCATAATCTGTAGATTGGTTAATGATATCAAAAGGTCTTGTTATTTGAAGATGGTGAAATTCACTTGAAAAGTATTCATTGAACAATTTTCCATTAACATAGATTTTACCAGAACCTTTTTTCAACCAAACTTTTGCAATAGAAGTCTTTCTTCTTCCTGTTGCATATTTACTATCTTTAAAGTCTAATTTAAGTTTTGGTGTTTTTGATGTTGATTGAGTATTTTCCATATTAATTTCTAGCTAAGTTTTTGCTGTTTAATTTTCCTAATTCAATAACTTGTGGGTTTTGTGCTGTATGTGGATGATCACTACCAGCATATATTTTTAATTTAGTTAATTGTTTTCTTCCCAAAACTCCTCCTGGAAGCATTCTTTTAACTGCAAGTTTTAAAGTTTCACCTGGCTTTTTTTCATGTAATTTTTCAGGTGTTGTTTCTTTAATCCCACCTGGATGGCCAGTGTGTTTGTAGTAAATTTTGTCTTGAAATTTGTTTCCAGTAAATTTGGCCTGTTCAATATTTTTAACTACAACAAAATCACCATGATCCATATGTGGAGTATATGTAGTTTTATTTTTACCTCTTATAATTTTTGAAATTACAGTCGCTAATCGTCCGACTACTGCATTTGTAGCATCTATTTCATACCACGATGATGTAATCTGGTCTTTTTTTACGAATTTTGTCATTGTGCGAGGATTAATACTATTATTAATTGCAAAGTCAATTTGATATTTGGCTTGTATTATAAGGTTTATCTGCTAAAAAGAGCTTGCCGATTTGATCCTATTGCGGGCATAAAACTGCTAAACAGGAATATTCTAAACATTATCGGTAGGCATTTGAACTGTATTGTGCGCCTTACATTAAGTTAAAGCACTAAAAAAGGAGTAATAATGAGTACAAAAAGAAATAATCCGGAAACTGTCGCAATTCATGGTGGTGATTACAGAAGTGATCCATCAACTAACGCTGTAGCAGTTCCAATTTACAGAACAACATCTTACCAATTTGACAGTACTGAACATGCTGCAAATCTGTTTGCGCTTAAAGAGTTTGGTAACATTTATACAAGAATCATGAATCCAACAAATGATGTTCTTGAAAAAAGACTTGCAGCATTAGACGGTGGATTAGCCAGTTTAACTGTTTCATCTGGACAGACAGCTTCTACATTTGCAATATTAAATGTAGCTAAAGCTGGTGATAATATTGTTAGTTCAACTGATCTTTATGGTGGAACTGTATCATTGTTTACACATACTTTGAGTAAACTTGGTATAGAGGTTAGATACGCAGATCCTTCTGATCCAAAAAACTTTGAGAAAGCTGTTGATGAAAATACTAGAGCTTTTTATGGTGAAACTTTGCCAAATCCTTATTTGAGAGTTTTTCCAATTCAAGAGGTTTCGGATATTGGTAAGAAATTTAACATCCCTTTAATTGTTGATAACACGGCAGCTCCGGTGATTTGTAAACCATTAGAACATGGTGCAGCTGTAGTAGTATACTCACTTACTAAATATATAGCTGGTCACGGTACAGTAGTAGGTGGTGCTTTAGTTGATGGTGGTAATTTTGATTGGACAGCAGATCCTAAAAGACAACCACTTTTTAATGAGCCTGATGCAAGTTATGGGGGTGTTGTTTGGGGTAAAGCTGTGCCAGAACTAACTGGTGCAAATGTTTCTTTTGCTGTGAGAGCAAGAGTTACAATTTTACGAGACCTTGGTTCTGCCCTATCTCCAGATAATGCGTTTGGAGTAATACAAGGGTTAGAAACTGTAGCTTTAAGAATGAAACAACATTGTGAAAATGCTTCAAAGGTTGTTGACTACTTGAAGAAACATAAAGCTGTTGAAAAAGTAATTTATGCTACTGAACATAGTGAAGAAATAAGTAAAAGAGCTGATAAATATCTCAAAAATGGCTATGGTGCATTAGTAGGTGTAGAGTTAGCTGGTGGCATTGAAGCAGGTAAGAGATTTATAGAGTCTTTAAAAATGTTTTATCACGTAGCAAATATTGGTGATGCAAGAAGTTTAGCTATACATCCAGCAACAACAACACATAGTCAGCTGACAGAGGACGAATTGGCTGCCGCTGGTGTTACACCTGGTTATGTAAGGCTGTGCATTGGCTTAGAGCACATAGACGACATTATTGATGATTTGGATCAAGCTCTAGCTAATACTTCAAAAGGTAATTTAAAAGCTGTAAGTTAATTAAATATTTATATGTCAACTAATAGAAATTAATTATTTTTTTTCATCATATTTAGATATGTAGAGAAAATACAGAGATGATAAAATTACTAAAATAGAATTTATCTGGTGTAAAGATGCATAAATAATTTTTACTCCAGATAAAAGTGTTACTACTCCTAAGATAACCTGCAAAAATATACTTATACCAATAATTATTATTGGTTTTCTAAAAATTTTATTAGTGTCTCTAAAAACTAATATTAATAAATAAATATAAATTATGACTATTAAATAAGCTAAATTTCTATGAAGAAATTGTACTATAGATGGGTTATCAAAAAAATTAATATTGAGAAATTCAATAAATTTACTATCGTCAGGGAAATAAGAAGATCCCATTAAAGGCCAAGTATTATAAAGCTTTCCTGCGTCCATACCTGAAACAAAAGCACCTATAATCAATTGAATAAATAATAAAATAAAAAAAAATTTAAATAACCTTAGGTTAAATGAAATATTATTAATTCGTGTTTGCGTTAATCTAAGTAATTTCCAAAAGATTATTGATAAAATTAAAAAAGCAGTAACTAAATGAATAGATAACCTATAATGGCTTACATCAATTCTATCTACTAATCCGCTTGACACCATGTACCAACCAAAAAATCCTTGTAAACATACTAGTAAAAAAATTATGCCATATGTTTTTAAAACCAATAAGCCGTTTTTAAGAGTAAAATATATTAATGGCAATAATACAGATAAACCAATTAATCTTCCAAGTTGACGATGACCCCACTCCCACCAAAAAATTACTTTAAATTCACCTAAAGACATATTTGAGTTTTGCTCAGTATATTCGGGAATTGTTTTATAAAGATCAAAATAATCTTTCCATTTATCATTCGTCAATGGTGGTAAAAAACCTACAAATAATTCCCAAGTAGTTATAGATAAACCAGAGTCTGTTAATCTAGTTAACCCACCAATTAGAATAATTAGAATAATCATTGACAATAATACAAATAACCAAATTTTTAATTGTTGATTTAAATTGTTATTCTCACTGTACATGTAGAGATAAATATAATAATTATTAATTAATCCAATAAATTAAATGTCGCCTAATAATAAAAAAAAATTAAATCTAATCAGAACAAAGCTGGATAAGCTAGATAATAAGCTTTTATCTCTAATCAGGCAAAGAACAGGACTTGTAAAAGAAGTTCTTAAATCAAAAAAGAATAAATTTCATTTTAAACAAAATTAAAGGTAAATCTAAAAAACTTAAAATAGACCCAAAGATAACAAATCGTATATGGAAAAATATGATCTGGTCTTATATTGATTACGAGAGAAGAAATTTTAAAAAAAAATAATTATTTACTATGAGGAGGAAGTTTCTTTTCAACAAAAGTCTCGTGTTTTCTTGTAGCAGGATTATATTTTTTAGCTGATAATTTTACTTTTGCTTTTTCACCACCTGCAGGTTTTTTAACATAATAAAAAAAAGGGCTGTCAGGTTTTGATTCCGGAACAAGTCTAACTTTTACATGTGTTTTTTTAGCCATATTATTTTAAATCTTTTAAATTTTTAATAATTTTAGAAATTTTAACTAATTTATTTCTTAAATTATCAGCTTTTATAGAATTATTTGCCATTTCGTCAAGTTCTAAAGAATCTTCACCATTAAGTATCTTTTTAACACCATTAATTGTCATTCCTTGTTCTTTAAGAAGGAATTTAACCTTTTTAAGGAGGTTAATAGATTTCTCATCATAATACCTTCTATTTGAATTTAAAATTTTAGGTTTGATTTGTTTAAATTGAGTTTCCCAAAATCTGATAATATGAGTTGGCAGATTACCTTTTTTATTTGTTTTTAGATTTAATATTTTAGCGACCTCACCTATAGTTTTATAAGCGTTATCGGACTTATCCATTTTCTTTAATATTTATGAAATCTTTAAATTTTTTAGATGGTTTAAATAAAACAACTTCCCTACTTGATATCATTTTGGTCTCTTTTGTCTTTGGGTTTCTTCCTATACGGGATTTCTTTTGTCTAATTGAAAAAGTACCAAATTTCGATAATTTTAACTTTTTTTCGTCTTTAATATTTGAGACAATTGTAGATAAAAAATCTTCAATAAGATTTTCTGAAATTTGCTTAGAAAATCCTAATTGCATATATACTAAATTAACTAAGTCTTTTTTAGTTAAGTTTATTCTCATCAATCTAAATATTTTGTTTGATCTTTTGTATCAAATTACCTTTTATAATTCTATGACAAACATCTAATGAATTAGAAAAGCCAATAAAATCTGTACCACCGTGACTTTTAACAACTGGTGAATCGAGACCAATAAATATTGCTCCGTTATATAGTCTTGGATCTAAACGTTTTTTAAATTTTTTAAGATTTGAAATGTTTAAAAGTGATGAAATTTTTCCAATTATTGAACCTGTCATGGCTTTTTTCAATTCACTGGTTATAAAGTTTGCGGTTCCTTCTGCTGTTTTTAATGCTACGTTACCTGTAAAACCATCGGAAACGATTACATTCACCTCTCCATCCATTAAATGATTGCCTTCTATATAACCAGAGAAATCATAATTTACAGATTTTTTATCATTAAGAATTTGATAAGTTTCTTTTATCGTCTCGTTTCCTTTAAATTCTTCAGACCCTATATTCAATAAACCTACATTTGGTTTATCATTAGGATAAAGTGATGTGTAAAGAGAAGCGCCCATTATTGAAAAATCTAATAAATTTTTAGAACTACATTCTATATTTGCACCCAAATCTAATACAACACTCATTCCCTTTTTATTTGGCCATAAAGCAGATAGCGCAGGTTTATCAATATTCTCAATCATCTTAAGATTTAGTTTTGAAATGACTAATAGCGCTCCTGTATTACCAGCAGAAACAACAATATCAGCTTGTTTTTCTTTAACACTTTGTATCGCTAACCACATGCTGGTTTTCTTGCCTCTTTTAGCGCCTTCTAATGGACTGTCTGTACTCATTACAACATCTTTAGTGTGGATAATTTCGTAATACTTTTTATTTATTTTATTACTTATAAGATCTTTAATTTCAGACTCATTTCCAAAAATTTTATAGAACAACTCTTTATTATTTTGATGGTTTAATACAATACCATCTATAATCTTTTTTGGAGAGCCATCTCCACCCATTGCATCTACTGCAATTTTAATCAAATCTGTCATTTAAGATTTATATTATTCTTTTGGGTCTAAAACTTGTCTTCCCTTATACATGCCAGTTTTTAAATCTAAGTGATGTGATAATCTATATTCACCTGACTTTTTGTCTTCAACAATGTTTTTTGTTGAATATTTCATAGTTTGAGCTCTTCTCATTCCAGTTCTGGATGGGGTTTGTTTTCGTTTTGGTACAGCCATAATTATGGGTTACTTACACTTTTTAAATAAGAATTCAAAGTTTTTTTTGATAAATCATCATTAAATAATTCAAAATAATCAAGCAATTCGTTAATTTCATTAAAATCACTTAAAAAAATGGAAATTTTTTCAATTTTTTGCGATCTAGTCAAATCTTTCCAAAAATGTACTTCGGAAACCATGGAATGAAATAAATTAATATAATCCTTCATCTTTTTATTAATTGATTGATCACCATAACCAATTTC
>JAOHHF010000023.1 GCA_028099475.1 Candidatus Pelagibacter sp. | reverse complement strand
TAAACTTAATTTGATAGGAAAAGTTCAATTAAAAAATGTATTAATGGCAATAATTGCCTCTATAAAAAGTAATATTAGCATTAAAGATATTTTTAGCGTCCTGCCGAAAATTAAATCTGTAAATGGTAGATTTGAAAAGATAGGCAAGATTAAAAATAATTCTAAAGTAATTTTAGATTATGCACATACACCAGATGCTTTGAGGACTTGTATAAAAAATTTAAAAGAGCAATTTTCAGGGCATAAAGTTTCATTAGTTTTTGGTTGCGGAGGGAATAGAGATCAGAACAAAAGGGCAAAAATGGGTAAAATTGCAGATCTTTACTCTGATAAAATTTATCTTACTGATGACAATCCAAGGTTAGAGCAGCCTGATAAAATAAGAAAAGATATAAAAAAGGGAATTAAAAAACAAAAAATATTTGAGTTTCCGAATAGATTAAAAGCAATTTCAGAAGCAATAAAAGATTTAAATACTGGAGAAATTTTACTTGTAGCAGGCAAAGGCCACGAAACAATCCAGGAAATAGGTAAGAAAAAAATTTTCTCTTCAGATAAAAAAATTATTCTTAATGCCATTAAAAAAAAAAATTTAATTTTATCAAAAAATTTAAAAGCAAATATAATTAATGAGCTTTCTGGTGAAAAAAAAATATCTCCTAATGTTTTCCTAAAATATGGAAGAATTAATTCTCAAGAAATAAATAAAAGAGACATTTTTTTTGCGATTAAAGGTAAAAAAAATGATGGTAATAAATTTATAAGCGAAGCCTTTAAAAAAGAAGCATCTTTAGCAATAGTAAATACTGTTAATAAAGATTGTAATAAAAAAAATCAGGTTAAAGTTAATGATACTTTAAAATTTTTAACAAAAAGCTCAAAAATATATAGACAAAATATAGATACAAAAATCATAGCTATTACAGGTAGCTGTGGAAAAACTACTTTAAAAGAATTGCTAGGAAGCTCATTAGGACAAATATCAAAAACAAGTATTTCTCCCAAGTCATATAATAATAAATATGGTGTTCCTTTAAGCCTGTTTAACTTAAAGCAAAAAGATGATTATGGGGTGCTGGAAGTTGGAATGGATAAAAAAGGTGAAATAGATTATTTATCCAACATTGTACAGCCAGATGTTAGCATAATTACAAATATTAGTTATGCCCATGCTAAGAATTTTAGAAACATAAAGCAAATTGCACTAGCTAAATCAGAAATAATTAATAATACAAAAGATAATGGTTTTATTGTTTTGAATGCGGATGATAACTTTTTTAGTTTTCATAAAAAATTAGCCATTAAAAAAAATCTTAACATTTTATCATTTGGTATTAAAAATAAAAATTCAAATATAAAACTTTTAGATATTAAAAAAGAGGCCAATAAATACAAAGCAACTATTAAAGTAAATAACTTTAAAACTTATTTTCTAATAAAAAATGATTTTCAAAATAATATCTTAAATATTTTAGCTACTTTAGCAGTAATGAGTATCTACTTAGATATTTCTAGAATTGATAAAAATATTTTTAATAATTTTAAAACACCAAATGGTAGAGGAGATTTTTCAAAAATTAAAATCAATAAAAAGAGTTTAAATTTGATAGATGAAAGTTATAATTCAAATCCTTTGTCTCTTAAATCGGCAATTGTCAACTTTGATAAAATTAAATCAAACAAATCAAAGAAATATTTATTGTTAGGTGACATGTTAGAGCTTGGAAAATATTCAAAAAAACTCCATCAATCTATTGGTAAAATAATTAATAAAACAAAAATTGATAAAGTCTTCGTTAAGGGAAATGATGTTTTGTTTACATTTAATTCTATCTCAAAATTTAAAAGAGGCAAAATATTAAATAATAATTCAGAAATTATTAATTTGATTAAAAATGATTTAGATAATAATGATTATCTTATGGTTAAAGCCTCAAATGCGACAGGATTCAATACGATAGTTAGTAAAATGAAAGGTTTAAGATAAATGCTTTATCAATTTTTATTGAATTTTGTAGATACTTTTGGTTTTTTAAATGTATTTAAATATATAACTTTTAGAACAGGATTATCTTTATTTACCTCACTTATTATAGTTTTGTTGATAGGTGGACCTTTTATTAATTTTTTTTCAAAAAGAAAAATTTTCAATCCCATTCGAGATGATGGACCAGAAGACCATATAGTAAAAAAAATTGGCACTCCAACAATGGGAGGAGTAATTATTTTATTTGGACTGCTAGTTTCAGTTTTATGTTGGGGAGATCTATCTAATGTAAGTGTTTTATTTTGCATTTATATAGCAATTTCATTTGGTTTGCTTGGTGCCTTTGACGATTATAAAAAAATACGGCATGCTAATTCTTCAGGAATTTCATTTAAATTAAAAATATTATCACAAATTATTTTAGCAATTTTAGGGATTGGTTTTTTTATATATTTTATAGATTATCAAGAAATTACTAATTTATATTTTCCATTTTTTAAGAACTTAATAATTAATCTTGGTTGGTTTTTTATTCCATTTTCAGTATTTGTAATAGTTGGGTCGTCAAATGCAGTAAATTTAACAGACGGACTTGATGGATTAGCTACTGTGCCAGTAATACTGGTTGCAGGCTGTTTTGCGTTTATAAGTTATGTGACTGGTAATATAGTTTTTTCTAACTATTTGCAGATCCCTTATATTGAAGGAACAGGTGAAGTCTCAATTTTTTGTGGGTCTATTATTGGATCTTGTTTAGGTTTTTTATGGTTTAACGCACCACCGGCAAAAATTTTTATGGGTGACACAGGATCTTTGGCTCTTGGGGGCTCTTTAGGTGCAGTAGGAATAATTACAAAACATGAAATTGTATTAGCAATAACAGGTGGACTATTTGTGCTTGAAGCTGTCTCTGTAATGGTTCAAGTTATTTCATTTAAATTAACTGGAAAAAGAATTTTTAGAATGGCACCAATACATCACCATTTTGAAAAAAAAGGATGGCCAGAGTCAACTGTTGTAATTAGGTTTTGGATTATTTCTATTATTCTAGCAATGATAGGTTTAGCTACTTTAAAACTAAGATAATGACAAAAAGTAAAAATATTTTTTTAGGAAAAAAAATATTAATTTATGGAATGGGTAAAAGTGGAATTTCTTCATATAAATTTCTAAAAAATAAAGCTAAAGTTTATTTATTTGATGATATCTCAAAAACAATAATTAATTCTAAATTAAATCAAAGACTACAGAATATTAAAGAAGTATCCAAAATAAAATTTGATAGAATCATCATTAGCCCAGGAATAGATATTTACAGTTGTAAATTAGCCAAAATCTTAAAAAAAAATCTTTCTAAAATTTATTCTGATTTAGATGTTTTTTACTCATTTTATAAAAATAAAAGTATTACTATTACGGGAACTAATGGAAAATCAACTACAGCAAAAATTTTACATGAAGTTTTATTGAGTCAAAAATATGACTCAAGATTAATTGGCAATATTGGCAATCCTGTTTTAGCTGAAAAACAAATTACTAAAAAAACTATATTTGTTATTGAGGCATCATCATATCAATTAGATTACAGTAAAATATTTACTTCAAAATATGCATTAATACTTAATATTACTCCAGACCATTTAGAAAGACACAAAAACTTAAATAATTATATTAATGCTAAATTTAAATTATTAGATTCCCAATCAAATAAAAGATTTTCCAAAAGATGGAACTTTTTTTACAAATTTAATAAAATATTCATTAAGTTCTTTCATGGAGCTATAAAAATCCATATGCTCCCTATCTATATTTGTAATTATTGAATAGGTTGGGGGTATATAAACAAAACTACCATCAGACTCATCAGCTTCCAAAATTGACCAGTCACTTTTTCCTAATTTTGCAGAATTGTTTATAGAATTGATTACACCACCATTAATTATGGTTGGGTCTATTTTGGTTTCTTGAAAAATTGAAGCTATTAATGAAGTTGTTGTTGTTTTACCATGTGAACCTACAACTACGATATTTTTTGTTAAAGAGACTATATGAGCCAACATTTCTCCCCTTTTATAAATAGGTAGTTGTTTTTTTTTGGCCTCAATTAATTCTGGATTATTTTTTTTTATTGCAGACGAAACAACTACAATCGTTGCCTTACTTATATTTTGCTTTTTATGGCCAATTGAAATCTTTATTGTTTCTTTTTTTAATCTTTCAATATTTTTATTGCTGGAAATATCACTTCCTTGAACTTTAAAGCCCTTACCTTTCATTATCAAAGACAAGCCACTCATACCTATGCCTCCAATACCAATAAAGTGAATTATTTCAGATTTAGCTAATTTAATTTTCATTTATTATTTTTAATAAATTTTGATTAACATTATTCCAAGTATTTTGATAATTTAAATTTTCTAAGTTATTTTTTTTCATCCAACAATAAATCATCAAATTTAAGTTGATCAAAATTACTTTGATCAATTATCCAACAACAGTTTTTATTTTCATAATATTTAGCATTTTGGAACTGATGATTATCTTTAGAAGTGGGCAACGGAATAGCAATGAAAGGTATTTTAAGACTAGCAATTTCAGCCAAACTAGATGCACCTGCTCTTGTTATACATAAATCTGCTTGGTTTAAAAGTTTATCTAAATTTTGATCGAATTCAAAAACGATATTTTCAACATCATTTTTTGAATAAAGATTTTTAAGAAAATTAATATTTTTTTCTTTTGTCTGGTGAATTACTTTTAAAGTTCTAATTTTTGCAATTTTTATAAAAGTTTTGTGTAATAATTCATCAAATATTTGAGCTCCTTGACTGCCTCCTATAACAATTATAGTAAATATTTTATCTAATTTTAAATTATTATCTCTCTCATAATATCTTTTTCTTAAAAGTGGGGTTGATACAACTAACTTATTTATAAATTTTTTTGGAAAATTTATGACGTTAGCATCATAACATATTATCTTTTCAATTTAAAAAAAGTTTATTTGCTCTTCCAATAATCATATTAGGTTCTAATAAAAAAATTTTGATTTTTAATATTTTAGCAGCCAAACATAATGGTAAAGACATGTAGCCTCCTGTGGAAATTAATATATTTATTTTTTCTCTTTTGAATAAAAATAAAGATTTTAAAGTTAAAAAAAATATAATCAAAATTGAAAAGGGAATTAAAATTAATTTATCTAATTTAGGAGTATCAACTAAAAAAGTTTTACAATTATCATTATCTAAATATTTCGAACCCCTAAAATCAGTGGAAATCATAACATCATAATCATTTTTTAAATGATCATAAATCGTTAGCGCTGGCATAACATGCCCACCAGATCCACCTGTTGATATTAAAATTTTTTTTTTCATTTTTAATAATTTATTTTTCTCTTTGTTAAATTCAAAATTATTCCTGAAAATATTGAAATACCAACAATTGATGAACCACCATAACTTAAAAATGGTAATGTCATCCCTGTAGTTGGAAATAATCTAATATTTACACCGATATGAATTGTAGCCTGCATTAAAATTAAGCTAATAGAGCCAATTAAAACTAGTTTCACTTTTTCATTTTTTTCAAAATTAATTTTTTTAAAAACCATATAAATTAAAACTAGAAACAAAAATAATATTAATATTATGGCAATAACTCCAAACTCTTCTGAAATTACTGAAATAATATAATCTGTATGAGCTTCTGGAACTCTATTTTTTAATACACCTTCTCCAATCCCTTTTCCAAAAAAACCACCACTAGTAATTGACTCAATTGCTTTTTCAGATTGAAAATTGTGAGTACCAACATCTCTATTAAAAAAAGAAAAGACCCTACTTTGAATATAATCAAACCTAGGAACATATATGATCAAGTAAATTAAAAAAATTAATAAAAATAAAGAAAAACCTAGAAGAAGAAAAATATTTATTCCTGAGGTAAAAATTAAAACAGCCCAAGAAAAAACTACTAACAGCGTTTGACCTATATCTGGCTGAATAATTAAAAGTATGGATACTAAAGAAACAATGAAGATTGATGCCAAATATTTTAAATAAAGACTAGAAATCCTATTACTACAAAAAATGGTAGCAAATATTATAATTAAAAATGGTTTTAGTATTTCAATTGGTTGAAATCTTGGCAAAAAGAATAAGTCTATCCATCTTTTGGACCCTTTGACTTCAGCACCGATTATTGGAACAAGAAACAATGAAGTTAACGAAATAAAAAAAAAGATTATCGAATATTTGAATAATTGTTCAGTACTAATTGAGGAAAAAACAAAAATAATAAATATTCCTATGCAAATATAGATTAAGTGTTTAAAAAAAAAAAAATAACTATTTGTGTCTAATTTATCTGAGGCAATTAATGAAGTTGAGACCAATGAAAAAAATAGTCCTATAGCAAACAAGAGAGCAATAAGAAAAAAAATTGATTTATCTATATTCTTCCACCAGTGATAAAAAAATTTGTATAAAGAACTATCGTTTATCA
>JAOHHF010000022.1 GCA_028099475.1 Candidatus Pelagibacter sp. | reverse complement strand
ATATTATCCGTCTAATTATGAAATAGATGATTTGGAAATTTTAGGTTTATTAGAAAAAAAAAAATTTAAAATATCATTACCAATAATAGAAAAAAATAATCAAATGGATTTTTTTAAGTGGTCAAGCAATGATCCATTAAAAATAAATCAATTTGGTATACCTGAACCTACTTCTTCAAAAAAATTTTATCCAGATATTTTGTTAGTTCCATTGGTTGCTTATGACAATGATTTAAACAGGTTGGGTTATGGTGGAGGTTTTTATGATCGTTATATTGAAAAAATTGAAAAAATTAAAAAGGTTACTAAAATTGGGTTAGCATTTTCATGTCAAAAAATTAAGAATATACCATTAAGTAAATATGATAAAAAATTAGACTTTATAATTACCGAAAAAGAAATTTTAAAATGAGAATATTATTTTTAGGAGATGTTGTTGGAATTGCTGGTTGTTCAAAATTAATGAACAATCTTTTAAATGAAATCAAATCCAAAAAAATAGATTTTGTAATTGTTAATGGTGAAAATGCAGCAGCCCAAGGTGTGGGTTTAACAAAAGAAATATGTAATGATTTTTTTAATTGTGGAGTTGACGTAATTACTACAGGCAACCATGTGTGGGACCAAAAAGAAATAATGGAATTCATAGAAAAAGAGGAAAAATTATTACGTCCAAAAAATCTTTTTGAACCAGCCCCAGGTAAGGGCTTTAATATTTATGAAACTAAAGACAATATTAAAATTGGCGTATTAAACTTAATGGGTAATGTCTTTATGAAAAAATGCGATGATGTTTTTGAGATTTCAGAAAAATTTATGAAACAGCATAAGTTAAAACAAGATTATAATCTGCTTATAGTTGATTTTCATGGAGAAATAACAAGCGAAAAAAATGCAATAGGACATTTTTTTGATGGTAACGCCACTTTAGTTGTGGGAACACACACTCATATTCCGACTAATGATGCAAGAATATTAAGTGGTGGCACAGGTTATCAAACAGATGCTGGCATGTGTGGAGATTATAATTCTGTTATTGGTATGAATACTGAAAATTCGTTAAATAGATTTTTAAAAAAAGACTCAATTAAACATTTTCCAGCGATAGGTGATGCTACTTTGTGTGGTGTAATTATTGATTGTAATATAGAAACTGGATTAGCAAGTAACATTGAAAGTTATATTTTTGGAGATCAGTTAAAAAATACTTAGAAAAATTATGTCAGGTCATTCAAAGTGGGCAAGTATTAAGCATTCAAAGGGAAAAGCAGATAAGCAAAGATCTAAAATTTTTTCAAAATTATCCAAAGAGATAAGTGTAGCCGCAAAACTTGGTGATAAAGATCCAGCAATGAATCCAAGATTAAGGTCTGCAATTCAAGCTGCAAGATCTGCAAATATGCCAAAAGATAATATTGAAAGAGCAATTGACAAATCCTCAGCCGCATCAGGTATTAATTTTGAAAACCTTAGATACGAAGGATTTGGCCCAGATAAAATTGCAGTAATTGTAGAAACTTTAACAGATAACAAAAATAGAACTGCATCAAATATTAGAACTATATTTCAAAAAAGTGGTGGAAGTTTAGGTACTCAAGGCTCAGCATCACATAATTTTAATCAATTAGGTATAATTAAAATTGATAAAAAAGAAATTTCTGACGAAAATATTTTTGAACTTGCAATTGACTCAGGTGCCGATGAATGTATTTCTCATAATGAATTTCATGAAATTCAATGTCCAATGAATGATATTTATAATGTGAAGAAAAAGTTAGAGAAAATTGTTGTAAATTTTATTTCAACGGAAATAGAGTGGATTGCATTAAATAGTGCTAATGTTGAAAAAGATAAGCAAGAAAGTGTAATAGAATTTTTAGAAACATTAGAAGATGATGATGATGTGCAAAATGTTTTTTCAAATGCAAATTTTAGTAATAATTAATGCTTATAATTGGAATTGACCCAGGTATTTCAGGATCAATATGTTTTCTTCAAGATGGAAAAATAGTTGACGTTGTAGAAATGCCAACAATGACTGAAGGTAAAAAGAATAAAAAACAAGTTAATGGCTCTCAGATTGTTAATGAAATTTCAGAAAAAATTAAAGAATTAGACAAAAGGGAAATAAAAGTAGTTATAGAACAAGTATCAGCTATGCCTGGCCAAGGTGTAACAAGTATGTTTAACTTTGGCCAATCGTTTGGAATTTTAAAGGGAATATGTTCTTCAATGCAATTACCAATGTATTTTGTTAGGCCTGCTAAATGGAAAAAGTATTTTAATCTTATAAATTCGGAAAAAGATGCGAGCAGAACAAGAGCAATTGAGATTTTTCCTTATTTTTCTCACCAATTATCAAGAAAAAAAGATTCTAATAAAGCGGACGCTATCTTGATAGCTAGTTTTTATTATGAAACATACAAAATTGAAGAATAATCAAAAAATTTAAGACAAATTCATGACACATTTAAGTGTGAATAGTGAATCATGGAAGCTGATATCGCAACACAAGCAGTAGGTTTAGGAGCTAATACCGATTTTTCTTTAATGAGCCTTTTTTTAAGAGCTGATATCATTGTGAAATCAGTAATATTAATTTTAATAGCCTGCTCAATATATTCTTGGGCTGTTATTATCGAGAAATTTAGACTATTTAAAAAAATAAACATATCATCAGAAGAGTTTGAAGAGAAATTTTGGAACTCTAAATCTGCAGAAACTTTTTATAATAGTCTGCCAACAAAAGTTGATGACCCGATGGCAGTAGTTTTTCAAGATGCAATGGAGAGTTTATTGAAAAAAAAATCAAAAAACAATTTAAGCGAAAAAATGACTACTTTTTTAGAAGTTGGGATTGAGAAACAAATGACTAAAATTGATAAAGGTTTTACGTTTTTAGCAACTGTAGGATCTACAGCACCTTTCATTGGTTTATTTGGAACAGTTTGGGGTATAATGAATTCATTCCAATCGATTGCAATTTCAAGAAATACAAGTTTAGCAATTGTTGCACCAGGAATAGCGGAAGCATTATTTGCTACAGCTCTTGGTCTATTGGCGGCAATTCCAGCAGTTGTTGCATATAATAAATTTAATACTGACTCTAAAAAATATTCTCAAAAATTAGAAAACTTCTCAAAAAGATTTTTAACTATAATTTAAATGGCTTTTAAATTTAATCGTTCATCAAAAGAACCTATGAGCGAAATAAATGTAACACCTTTTGTTGATGTAATGTTAGTGTTGTTAATTATTTTTATGGTAACCGCACCATTGTTGACCGTAGGTGTTCAAGTAGACTTACCGGAAACTTCAGCCGACTCTTTACCAGAAGAAACTGAGCCACTTACACTTTCAATAAATGCAAAAGGTGAAATTTTTATTCAAGAAGCAAAAGTAGATTATGATAATATTATAGCAAAAGTCCTGGCTGTATCTAAAAATAGAACAGATACTAGAATTTACGTTAGAGGAGATAAGACAATAAATTATGGGAGAGTATTAGAGATAATGGGTTTGTTATCTGGTTCTGGATTTACTAAAGTTGCTTTGATATCTGAGCCATATAAGCAAAGGTAATTAATTATGAATAGAAGTATTATCATATCTTCTGTTTTACATCTATTATTGATCTTAGTAACAGCAATGAGTTTACCATTTTTAGCAAAAAAACCTTTAGACATTCCTCCAATTGTTTCAGTTGAACTAATACAGATAGCTGAAAAAACAAATATACCTTTTGCACCTAAAGCAAAAAAAATAATAGAAAAAGTTAAAGAAAAAGAAAAGAAATTAGTATCAGAACAAGCTCCACCTAAAAAAGTAAAAAAAACAAAAACAAAAACTGTAGTTTCAGTTGAGCAAAATGAAAAGGTTGACAACAAAACACCTGAAGCAGTTCCTTTACCCGAAAAAACTGTAAAAAAAATTGAGACAAAAAAAGAAAATAAACAAAATCCCGATAAATTAGACGAAGAAGTAAAGCAGGTATCAGAATTTGAAAAAAAAGAATTTGTAGATTTAGATAATATTGCAAAATTAATTGATAAAGCAAAAATTGAAAGTGCTGATGAAATTAAAAAAAATAATGATATTACTCAAGATCAAGATAGAAACATCGAAAACACTGGATTAACTTTAAGTGAAGAAGACGCTTTAAAAGCCCAGATTTTTGGATGCTGGAGTATACCACTAGGACTACCGTATAATGAAAATTTACTAGTTAGGATCAAACTAATGTTAGAACCAGATGGATCTGTTACAAAAACAGAAATCTTAGATCATGCTAGAATGAATAAGCCTGGTCAGGCGTTTTATAAAGTGCTAGCAGAAAGCGCGCTTAGAGCTGTAAAATTGTGTCAACCTCTAAGAGTTCCAACTACAGGATATGAAAGATGGAAAGAGTTACAATTAAATTTTGATGCAAGAGAGATGTTAGAAGGTTAGTATATAAAATGAAAAAAAAATTTATAATATTATTTTTGATATTAATTTTTCCATTAAAAGTATTTGCTTTAATTGAAGTCGATATTACTAGAGGAAATTTAAATCCACTTCCTTTAGCAGTGTCACCTTTAGCAATTGATGAACAATCAAGAAATGAGTTCAAAAAAATTATTAAAAAAGAAAATATTGGATCTGAAATATCTAGTATTGTTGAAAATAATTTAAAAACCTCAGGTCTTTTTAATCCATTAAACAAAGATGCATTTTTACAAGCTCCTGAAATTGCAAATTTAAAACCAAGATTTGAAGATTGGAGTTTAATAAAAGCTCAAGCTCTAATTACAGGTAAAGTGACACTCATAGATGAAAAGTTAAGAGTTGAGTTTAGATTATGGGATGTATTGGCAGCTAAAGAAATTATGGCTTTAGCATTTACTACAGTTCCAAATAACTGGAGAAGAGTTGGGCACATTATTTCAGATAAGGTTTACG
Organism: Candidatus Pelagibacter sp.; assembly: GCA_028099475.1. The sequence continues at coordinate 2,545 of JAOHHF010000022.1, read as the reverse complement.
AAAGATTAACTGGGGAAAAAGGATATTTTGATACAAGAATTATTTATGTTGCTGAAGAAGGTCCAAAAACACAAAGAAAAAAAAGATTAGCTATTATGGATCAGGATGGAGCCAATAATAAATTTTTAACTCTTGGTAATGAACTAGTTTTAACTCCAAGATTTAATCCAACCAGCCAAATGGTTACTTACCTGTCATATTTTAAAAACTTACCTAGAGTATATCTTCTAGATATTGAAACAGGCACACAGGAAGTTGTTGGTGATTTTCCAGGAATGACATTTGCTCCAAGATTTTCTCCTGATGGTAAAAAGATAATAATGAGTTTTGCTAAAGATGGTAAATCAGATATTTATACAATGGATTTAGAGAATAGAATAGTTGATAGAATTACTAATCATCCTTCAATTGATACCTCTCCATCTTATTCTCCAAATGGAAAATTTATAGCTTTTAATTCAGATAGAAGCGGATACCAGCAAATTTATATTATGAAAAGTGATGGAAGTGATGTTAAGAGAATATCATTTGGAAATGGTATCTATGGAACTCCTGTTTGGTCTCCAAGAGGCGACTTAATAGCATTTACAAAACTCCACAAAGGTAAATTTTATATTGGAGTAATGAGGACAGATGGTAAAGGAGAGAGATTGTTGACAGAAAATTATTATCAGGAAGCACCGTCTTGGTCTCCTAATGGAAGAGTATTAATTTTTTATAGAGAAACAAAAACTAATAGTGACGGTGAAGGGTTTTCAGCAAAACTCTGGTCTATTGATTTAACTGGTTATAATGAGCGATTAGTAACGACCCAAACAGATGCATCTGACCCATCATGGTCATCTTTATTGAGTAATTAATTAAAAAACTCCTCTAATTAACTTGATTTTTTAACTTGAAACATCTAATTAGTTGTGAAAAAGTTAAGTTATTGAAATTAGCAGCAAGGAGCAATTTAATGAGATTAAACAAAATTTTAAAAAATACATTTTTAGTATTTGCAGCGTGTCTAGTGTTATCTGCGTGTGCAACAAAAAAAGTGTCAACAGGACAAATGCAAGGTGATGTTTATACAGGCAATGACACAGTCGAGTATTTAGCTGATGGTGTAGCGGACAGAGTATTCTTTGCTACAAATGAAACAGTATTAACAACAGCATCAAGAGAAACTTTAAGAGCACAAGCAGCTTGGATGAGAAAAAATTCAAAAATTAATGTAGTTCTTGAAGGTCACGCTGACGAAAGAGGTACTAGAGAGTATAACTTAGCACTTGGTGAAAGAAGAGCAAATGCAGCAAAAGATTACTTGATGACTTACGGAATTTCTTCTGACAGAATTTCTGTATTAAGTTATGGTAAAGAAAGACCTGTAGATGCAGGCTCTAATCCTTTAGCTTGGTCAAAAAATAGAAGATCAGTTACAGTTAAAGCAAATTAAAAGTTTAAATTTTAAAGACCCTAAGGCTACTATGTTTTAGGGTCTTTTTTTTGCCATTTTTATAATCATAAGTTAACTAATCGATGAAATTTATATTTAAAATAATAATGTTAAAATTATTATTTTTACTTAATCTTGCTCCTATTAGTTCTTCATATGCGGACAATCATAATATTTATGAAACTTTGGAAAATATACAGAATGATCTTAAAACTCTTGAGCGAGCGGTATATTCTGGATCAATTGAAGTTAATAAATCAGTTGGTGAAAATTTAGATGTTAAAATAGATTCTAATTCTGAAGATGTGCTTACAAGACATTTATTGAAATTATCAGAGGTTGAAAATCAATTTAGAGAATTAACAAATAAATTTGAAGAAATTAATTTTAAGTTAGATAAACTATCCAACAGACTATCAAAAGTTCAAGCAGATAACCAAATAAGATTTCAAGATATAGAAACAGTGATTAGTTCAGGAGAAATTACTGAAAAATTATCTTCAAAAATAAAAAAAAATTCCAATGAAGTGCTACCAGGAAGCTCACAACCTCAAGATCTTGGATCTATTTCATATAAAGACACTGAAACATCTGAAACATCTCAACAAATTCAATCTATAGATACTACTGGGTCAGTTGTAACTGAAACTTTTCAGGCTGAAGAAAAAATATTACCACAAGATTTAACTCCTAAGGAACAGTATGAACTTGCCACAAGTTTTTTAAAAGTCGGAGATTACAGTACAGCTGAAAGAGCTTTTAGAGAATTCGTTTTATCTAATGGTGAACATGAGTTGGCTGGAAGTGCTCAATATTGGTATGCTGAAACATTTAGAATAAGACAACTTTATACTGATGCTGCATCTGCTTACTTAGAAGGTTATCAAAAATACCCAAAAGGAAACAAAGCTCCTATTAATCTATTAAAACTTGGTGTATCAATGGTACAAATTGGAGAAAAAGATCAGGGTTGTAAAATGATTAATGGTGTTGAAAAACAATATCCTAAAGCAAATCAATCAGTAATTCAAAAAGCAAAATATGAGTCTAAAAAGTTTGAATGTATCAAAGAAGACTCATAAGTTTTTACTAAACAAATTAAAAGAT
>JAOHHF010000021.1 GCA_028099475.1 Candidatus Pelagibacter sp. | reverse complement strand
TAGTTTTTTTTCTAAAAGATTTGCAGCAAAAGAGGCTTTTGCTAAAGCATTGGGCACAGGATTCAGAAATAATCTTAATTTTAAAGATATAGAGGTAATTAATGATAAATTGGGCAAACCTTATTACACAAAAAATAAGAAAATCACCAAAATAGTCCAAAAGAAATTTAATGTTAAAAATTTTAATTGCTTCCTATCTATTTCTGATGAAAAAGACTACTCAACAGCATTTGCAATAATTCAAACTAAATGAAATTAGATAAAAATTTTTTTTCTGAAAATATAAAAACTTTATTTTATGCTTTAATTATTGCTGTTGTTATAAGATCTTTATTTATTCAGCCTTTTTATATACCATCTTCTTCAATGGAACCCACACTTCTCGTAGGAGACAGATTGTTTGTAACTAAATACTCATATGGATATAGCAAACATTCATTTCCGTTTAGTCCACCAATTCTTGACAAAAGAATTATGTTTACGAGTCCAAAAAGAGGTGATGTGATAGTTTTTAAAACTCCAGCAGATAATAGAACAGATTATATCAAAAGATTGATAGGACTTCCTGGTGACAAAATACAATTCATAAATGCAAATTTATATCTTAACAGTAATGAAATATTAAAATCTAAAATTAAAAATAAAACAAAAATATATTGTGGTAACAAAACAATTGATGTTTACAGATTTGAAGAAAAATTACCTGATGGCAAAAGATTTCATACAGTTTATTTAAAGGATTATACTTATCAAAACTCTGATGAATTTACAGTTCCTAAAAATCATTATTTTTTTTTAGGAGATAATAGAGATTGTTCTAAGGATAGTAGGTTTTTATCAAGTGTTGGATATGTTCATAAAGATAATTTAGTGGGTAAAGCTCAATTTATTTTTTTTTCATCTGATAAAAATATAGGAAGTATTTTTGCTTTTTGGAAATGGCATAAAACTATAAGATTAAATAGATCGTTTAGTAAAATTAATTGATGAAAATTAACTATCAAGATTTACAAAAAAACATAAATGTAAAATTTAAAAATTTAGATTTATTAATTCAATCACTTACACATAAAAGTTTTGATACCAATAAAAATAATGAGAAGTTAGAATTTCTAGGTGATAGAGTGCTAGGGCTGGTTGTTGCCAAAAAACTTTTAGAGACATACCCAAATGAAAAAGAAGGTATTCTTGATAAAAAATTTGCATCATTAGTTAATAAGAAAACTTGCCTAGAAATAGCTAAGAATATTAGTTTAGATAAATTTATACTTACTTTTAATCCAAATAATAAAAAAATTAAAATTGAAGATAAAATTATATCTGACAGTTGTGAAGCTTTAATTGGTGCTATTTATCTAGATAAGGGTTTTAGTAAAGTTGAAAACGTAATTTTAAATCTATGGAAAAAAAAGATTGCACAAAGTGTTATTACGCAAATTGATGCCAAAACAAAATTACAAGAATTAACTTTAAAAAACTTTAAAAAACTACCAACTTACAAATTAATTTCAAACATTGGACCTCGACATAAACCATTGTTTAAGGTCGGAGTAAAACTTCCTAACACAAAATATTTTATCGGGTCAGGTAAATCTAAAAAAGATGCAGAACAAAATGCTGCAATTGAGTGTTTAAAAAGTATAAAATGATTAAATATGAATTGGATAGACGAAGGTTTTTTAATTAGTAAAAATAGATATAACGAAAATTCCTTGATTACTGAATTTTTCACCAAAGATAGAGGAAAAATATCTGGTATAATTTTTGGTGGCACCTCAAAGAAAATAAAAAATTATCTACAGATAGGTAATAGATTGCATATTAACTATAATTCAAAAAGTGATAATAGAATTGGTTATTTCAAGGTAGAAATATTAGATGCGTATAGCCCACTATACTTCGATCATAAACAAAAATTATCTTGCATTATTTCGGCTACAAATTTAGTTAAAATCTTAACAGCCGATTCTCAAGCAAATATAAAAGTATATAAAAATATTCAAAATTTATTTTTAATATTAAAAAGTGACGATTGGTTAAAAAAGTATATTTTTTGGGAATTAGATCTTCTTAAACTTCTAGGCTATGATCTTGAATTACAAAATCTTGTCAAAAAAAGTATAGTTGAAAATGAAACTATTTATTATGCAAATTCTTCAACTGAAAAAAAATATGTTCCTAATTTTTTAATTGAAAAAGATTTAGAGGTTAATGATTTAAAGACTTTATTAACAGGCCTAAAGTTGGTTGGAGATTATCTTGATAAGACAATTTTAAAGCCAAATAATTTAAACTATCCAAATAGTAGATTACTTTTTATAAATTCTCTAAAATAATTATTTTAAGATTTTATCAATTCTATCAGCATAATAGCTAACTATTGCATTTGCTCCAGCTCTTTTAAAAGCCATTAAACTTTCAACTACAACATCCTCATTGACTAATTTTTTTTGTATAGCATTTGAAATTATACTGTATTCACCAGAAACTTGATAAGCAAAAACTGGTATCTTAAATTTTTCTTTAACCGATTTAATTATATCTAAATAGGGCATTCCAGGTTTTACCATCACCATATCCGCACCTTCTTTAATATCTAGAGCAACTTCTCTTAAAGCTTCGTCACTATTTCTAAAATCCATTTGATATGTTTTTTTGTTTCCTTTCAAAGATACTTTAGACCCTACCGCGTCTCTAAAAGGACCGTAAAAACTTGAAGCATATTTTGCTGCATAAGATAAAATTTGAACGTTTTGATAATTTGATTTATCTAATGTTTTTCTAATTTTTCCAATTCTTCCATCCATCATGTCAGAAGGTGCTAACACATCACAACCCATTTCTGCTTGTAATAATGATTGATTAATCAAAACTTCAATTGTTTCATCGTTTATAATCTGATTAGACCTTATTAATCCATCATGACCATGTGATGTATAAGGATCTAGTGCTACATCACACATTATTCCTATTTGATTTTTATATTTTTTTTTAATTTCTACAATTGCTTTACAAACCAAGTTATTTTCATTAAGTGACTCTGAGCCAACTTCATTTTTAAGACTATCTTTAGTTTTAGGAAAAAGAGCAACCATTGGTATCCCAATTTTAATAGCCCTATCTAAAATTTGGGATATTCTATTAATTGTATATCTATATACACCTGGCATTGTTGATATTGACTCTTTTTTATTAGATCCATCTATTAAAAATATAGGTAATATAAAGTCATTTGGGCTTAGTGTGCTTTCTTGTGTCAATCTTCTTGACCAAGATTCTTTCCTATTTCTTCTAAGTCTTAAGTTTGGATATTTTCCTGTAATCATGTTTTAAATTACTTTATTAATGCGACAAATGTATTATACAAATATATATTAAAATAAGTACAAAACAATCTTGATGAGCACTAATAACACAAAAGTTGTAAACTTAAATATAAAAAAAGAAGATAAGTTTTTAGATTTTAGTGATTTTCAAAAACAAAATATTAAATTTGATGTTTCAAAATTACAAGAAGCGTATAATCAAATTGTTCAAACCAAAAAATTTGAAGATGGTGGTGGCGTAACGCATTTTGGTGCCATTTCTTTAACCCAGATACCTGGTGATCCAGACTCTATAAAAGGAAACAAAGCTAGAGGCGTATATTGGACTAAGCCTGATAAATCTGGAAAAGAAGTTTCAAGAGATGTTGAAATTGATGAATCGGCATACTCAGAATTTATTAAAGATTACGAAAACACATATTTCAAAGAAGTTTATGACGTATTGTCATCAAAATATAAATTAGGTCGTGTTAGAATTTTACTAAAAGAGCCAAGATCAACTTTAAGTTGGCATAGAGATCCTGAACCAAGATTACACATTCCAATAGTTAGTAATCCAGGGTGTTTAATGGTTATAGATAATATTGCAAAACATATGCCTGCTGATGGATCAGTTTGGGTTACTAACAACACTAAATATCATAATGCATTTAATGGTGGAGAAGAAAATAGAATTCATCTAGTTGCTTGTGTGTTAGATTATAAATTTAATTAATTTGAAAAAAATATTTATTTCATCTGATCACGCTGGTTATAAATTAAAAGAAGCAATAAAATTACATCTAACTAAAAAAAAATTATCTTTTCAAGATATGGGTCCTTACAATGATAATAAAGTAGATTATCCAGACTTTGCTCATAAAGTTGCTAGAAGAGTTAAGCTAAAAAAAAATAATTTTGGTATTTTAGTATGTGGCTCAGGTATGGGTATGAATATTGCGGCAAATAGACATAAAAATATACGTGCTGCTCAATGTTTTAATTTAAAATCAACAAAATTATCAAGATTGCATAATGATGCAAACATCATTACATTAGGCTCTAGATTGTTAAGTAAAAAAAATGCCCTAAGTTGTGTGGGTGTTTTTTTAAACACTAAATTTGAAGGTGGAAGACATTCAAAAAGGATTAAAAAAATTTAATTATGTCTAGTGAAAAAAATTATTTAAACGATAATTATAAAAGTTTTTTTGAAGATAGTTTGTCTAAAAAAGACCCTGCACTTTATAAAGCAATTCAAGATGAGCTATTAAGACAACAGCAGCATATAGAGTTAATAGCATCTGAAAATATTGTTTCACAAGCGGTATTAGAAGCCCAAGGTTCAGTTTTAACAAATAAATATGCGGAAGGTTACTCAGGAAAAAGATATTACAATGGCTGCGAACACGTTGATGTAGCCGAAAATTTAGCTATTGAAAGATTAAAAGAATTATTTAGTTGTAAATTTGCTAACGCTCAACCGCATTCAGGCGCTCAAGCTAATGGTGCTGTATTCTTAGCATTACTTAATCCTGGTGACACCTTCATGGGCATGAGTTTAAATTCAGGTGGTCATATCACGCATGGATTAAAGATCTCTATGTCAGGTAAATGGTTTAATCCAATAGGTTACGATGTCGATAAAGAGTCGGAACTTATTGATTATGATAATGTTGAAAAACTTGCCCTCGAACATAAACCAAAATTAATTATTTGTGGTGGAAGCGCTTATTCAAGGGTAATTGATTTTAAAAGATTTAGAGAAATAGCAGATAAAGTTGGTGCATACCTAATGGTTGATATGGCTCATTTTTCTGGTTTAGTAGCCGGTAAAGGCTACCCTAATCCATGTGATTATGCTCACGTTGTTACTTCAACAACCCATAAAGTTTTTAGAAGTGCAAGAGGTGGAATAATTTTAACCAATCATGAAGATCTTGCTAAAAAATTTAACACTGCAGTCTTTCCAGGTTATCAGGGTGGACCTTTAATGCATGTTATCGCAGCTAAAGCTGCTGGATTTTTAGAAGCACTTCAACCTGAGTTCAAAGAGTATATTAAATCAGTTTTAGCTAATGCAAAAATTCTAGCTGAAACTTTAAAGAACAATGGTTTCAAAATTTATTCAGATGGAACAGATACCCATTTGATGTTAGTAGATTTAAGACCTTACAAAGTTAAAGGTAATCTAGCAGCAGAAAGTTTGTCTAGAGCAAATATAACTTGTAATAAAAATGGTATTCCTTTTGACACTGAAAAACCAATGATAACCTCTGGAATTAGACTTGGAACTCAAGCAGTTACAACAAGAGGTTTTGGTCTTAACGAGTGTCAAAAGATAGGTGAGCTTATAACAAAAGTAATAAAAGGTCTTTCAGAGAATCCTACCGATAACAGCAAAGTTGAAAATGAAGTAAAAAATGAAGTTATTTCTTTAACTTCATCATTTCCGATATATAAGAATTTATAGTAGATGATTTGTCCTTGTGAAAAAAAAGGTGAAACTTCTGTAGTAGATTCTCGACCTACTGAAGATGGTACCGCAATAAGAAGAAGAAGATTGTGTGTTTGTGGTGAAAGATTTACTACTTTTGAAAGAATTCAAATAAGAGAATTAATGGTTATAAAAAAAAATGGCCGAAAATCATCCTTTGATAGAGATAAATTAGCTAAATCAATCTACATAGCTCTCAAGAAAAGACCAATAGATACCGAAACTGTTGAAAAATTTATAAGTAAAATCTCAAGAGCTCTTGAGGATTTAGGTCAAAATGAAATTTCAACAAATACAATTGGAACAATGGTAATGGAAGGTCTAAAAGAATTAGACCCAGTTGCATACGTCCGATTTGCATCTGTTTACAGAAACTTTAGAGAAGAAAAAGACTTTGTACAATTCGTGGACAAACTTGATGTCTACAAAAAAAGATAAATTTTCATCAAAAGATAAATTTTATATGGAGATAGCCCTAAAGCTGGCTAACTCTCGTCAAGGACTTACTGGATCTAATCCATCCGTAGGGTGTGTAATAGTTAAAAATGGTAAAATAATTTCTATTGGTCAAACGTCATTTAATGGAAGACCACATGCAGAATCTAATGCAATTAAAAATTGTATAGATGATTTAAATGGTTCAAAGATGTATGTTACTTTGGAACCATGTTGTCATCACGGTTTGACACCACCTTGTACAAATATAATAATTAAATCTAAAATCTCAGAAGTAATATATTCTGTTGCGGATATAGATAGAAGAGTGAGAAATAAAAGTTTAAAAATTTTAAAATCAAATAATTTTTGACCTTTAGCCATAGTTCCATCTTCATTCATAATTTCACAAATTACTGCAGAATTATTTTTTTTAGCTAACTTAGATATATCAACGGAGGCTTCTGTATGCCCCGCTCTCACTAAGACACCCCCATCTTTAGCAATTATTGGAAATACATGCCCTGGCGAAACAATGTCACTTTTCTTAACATTTTTTTTTGATGCAATACTGATTGTTTTCGCTCTATCTTTTACTGAAATTCCAGTTGTAATTCCTTTTTTTGCTTCAATCGATATTGTAAATGCCGTTTTATTTCTAGATTGATTATTTGATGACATTAAAGATAAATTCAGTCTTTTTGCCTGAATAGAGTCTAACGCTAAACAAATTAAACCTCGACCATACTTTGCCATGAAGTTAATATTTTTTGCATTCGAATTTGAAGTTGAAATAATTAAATCACCTTCATTTTCTCTTTTTTCATCATCAACAAGAATAAACATGCCACCTTTTTTAGCAACATTGATGATACTTTCGATTGATGCAAAATTATTTTTTGACATTAAAATAATTTCTAACGTATTTCGATAAGATATCTATCTCTATATTGACAAGATCATTTTTTTTAATATTGGATAGATTTGTTTCATTATAAGTATGAGGGATAACCCATATTTGAAAACCTTTTTTTGAAACTTTTGATATTGTTAGAGAAACACCATTTACACATATTGAGGCTTTTTCGATTAAGTTTTTTCGTTCTATTGTTGGAACTTCAAATTCAAAAAGATAAGATTTATCAACTTTTTTTATGTTGATTACTTTAGCAATGGTATCAACATGACCTTGACATATGTGACCTGAAATTTTTGTTCCATATTTTAAGGGTAACTCAAGATTTAAGACATCTTTAGTTTTTAAATATTGAAATTTTGATCTAACTAAAGTTTCATTGGAAAGATAAAATTCCATTAATTTTGATTTAAATGAAATTAAAGTGAGACATACACCATCGCAAGATACTGATAAACCCATATCTTTCTTGGATACTTTAAGA
>JAOHHF010000020.1 GCA_028099475.1 Candidatus Pelagibacter sp. | reverse complement strand
GCCAACTAAATTTCTAATATCTTCAGTTGATTTTGTAGGATAGCCAAATTTTTTCATTACATGATTGTGAGCCAACATTAAATCTGGCGCTGTATCTACGAGAGTTCCATCTAAATCAAATAAAACTGTAAATTTTTGCTTCATTTTAAAAGTATTTTAAAGAAATATTATGTGAATTAATTAAGCCATAGTCTTAATGTAAAGAAATCTAAAATGAAAGAATTAAATTCACAAATAATTCAAAATAAACTTAGAAACAAATTTTTAAAATCAGGTGTGCAAATGACTGGGCCTGAAACAATTTTTTTTTCAAATGATACGAAAATTGGAAAAAATGTAATTATAGAACCTTATGTCGTTATAGGAAAAAAAGTTAAGATAGGTAGTAATGTAATTATTAAATCATTTTCTCATTTAGAGTCTTGTAGAATTGAAAACAAAGTTGAGATTGGTCCTTATGCAAGAATAAGACCTAATACAATATTAAAAGAAGGCTCTAAGATTGGAAATTTTGTTGAAGTTAAAAAAAGTACTGTTGGAAAAAAATCTAAAGTAAATCATTTATCCTATATTGGTGATAGTCAAATAGGAAAATCAGTAAACATTGGTGCTGGAACGATTACTTGTAATTATGATGGAGTTAAAAAAAGTAAAACAAAAATTAAAGATAATGTTTTCATAGGATCTAACTCATCATTAGTTGCGCCAGTGACTATAAATAAAAAAAGTATTGTTGGAGCAGGTTCAGTAATTACCAAAAACGTAAAAGAAAAATCTTTAGCTCTAACAAGACCAAAACAAATGGAAGTAAAAAATTATAAAAGAAAATAGTAAATGTGTGGAATAATAGGTATATCAAGTAACAAATCTGTTTCAGCTAGCATTGTTAACTCTCTTAAAAAACTAGAGTATAGAGGATACGACTCTGCAGGAATAGCCACATTGTCTGGAAACGTTATTAACGAAGTAAAATCTGAAGGTAGAGTTGAAAATCTTGAAAAAAATTTTGATTTAAAAAGTTTGTCAGGTAACATTGGTATTGGGCATGTTAGATGGGCAACACATGGTATTCCAAATAGCATTAATGCTCATCCTCACTCCTCTCACAATGTTTCAGTTGTTCATAATGGAATTATTGAAAATTCAACACTATTAAAAAAATTTTTAGTCAGCAAAGGGCATATATTTAAATCACAGACAGATACTGAAGTTATTGTTCATTTAATTACAGAAAATTTAAAAACAGCTGAAATCCAAGAAGCGATTACAAAAACTTTAAAACAATTACATGGAAGTTTTGCCCTTGGTATTATTTTTAAAGAATTACCAGATTTAATAATTGGTGCTAGACGTGGATCCCCACTAGCAGTTGGTTATGGACCTAATGAGAATTATTTAGGTTCAGACTCTTATGCTTTAAAATCAATGACAAACAAAATAACTTATTTAGATGACGGGGAATTTTGTATTATTAAAAAAGATGAGGTTGATTTTTTTAACGAAGAAGGAAAAAAATTAACAAAAAAGTTTTAGAACTTTCTTCTGATCAGGAAAACTACGATAAAGGTGATTTTAAGCATTTTATGGCTAAAGAAATAGAAGAACAGCCCGCAACTCTAAAAACTGGGATTAAAGAATATTTAGATAACATCAATAATGATATCAATATTTATAATTTCCCTTGGAAAATTGATGAAATAAAAGCAGTTACTTTAATTGGTTGTGGAACAGCATATCACTCATGTTTAATGGCTAAATATTGGTTTGAAGAACTAACATCCTTAGATGTTAATATAGATATAGCTTCAGAGTTTAGGTATCGAAAAAATAGATTTAAAAATGATACTTTATATGTATTTGTCTCTCAATCAGGTGAAACAGCAGATACTTATGCTGCTTTAGATTTGTGTAACAAAAATAATATGAAAACTTGTTCAGTTGTAAATGTAATTGAAAGTTCGATTGCAAGAGACTCTAACTTTGTTTTACCAATTCATTGTGGTCCTGAAATTGGAGTTGCTTCAACAAAGGCATTTCTAGGTCAAATTCTGGTATTATATATTTTATCTTTAAAGCTAGGTTCGTTAAGAAATGAAATTGAAAAAAAATTTTATCAAGAAAAAATAAAAGATCTTAAAAATTTACCAAAATTAATTGAAGATACATTGCTTATTGATAATGATATTCAAGCTATTGCATCAACATTTAATGAAGCAAAAGGATCTATGTTTTTAGGTAGAGGGTTTTCATATCCGATAGCATTAGAAGGAGCTTTAAAACTCAAAGAATTATCATACGTTCATGCTGAAGGGTATCCAGCAGGTGAAATGAAACATGGACCTCTAGCTTTAATAGAAGAAGGTATGCCGGTAGTTGTTCTTGCACCCAGAGATAGTTATTATAAAAAAACTATTTCAAATATGCAGGAAGTTATAGCAAGAGGTGCGAAGGTGTTATTAATTACCAATAAAAGTAAAGATGAAATAGTTTCCGAAAATATATGGGAAACAATTGAAGTTGAGAATGCTAATGATGATTTGTTGCCATTCCTCTTAACTATTCCACTTCAAAAACTTGCATATTATTCAGCTCTTAAAAAAGGTTATGATATAGATAAACCAAGAAACTTGGCTAAATCAGTAACTGTTGAATAATTAATTATCTCTGCTAAAACAATCCGTAGTTGAATATGAAAAATTGGAAAAAAAATAGTTGGAGAAAATATCCAGTAAAACACATCCCCGAATATCCAGATAAAAAAGAATTGGGAGTGGTTTTGGATAAAATGAGCACGTTCCCACCTTTAGTATTTGCTGGTGAAACAAGACACTTAAAAAATCAACTAGCCGACGTTGTAGATGGAAAAGCTTTTTTACTTCAAGGAGGAGATTGTGCAGAAAGTTTTGCAGAATTTAATCCAGATAATATTAGAGATACTTTTAAATTAATGTTGCAAATGTCATTAGTTCTCACTTATTCAGCATCTTTACCTGTTGTAAAAGTTGGAAGAATTGCAGGCCAATTTTCAAAACCCAGAAGTTCACCGGTTGAATCTAAAGATGGCATAGAACTTCCAAGTTATTTAGGTGATAATATTAATGGAATGGAATTTAATGAAAAATCAAGAGTTCCCGATCCTAAAAGATTATTTAAAGCTTACTCCCAATCCGCAGCAACCTTAAATCTTATTAGAGCTTTTTGCCATGGTGGATTTGCTGATCTTCAAAATGTTCACACTTGGAATCTTGGATTTATAAAAAATAGTCCTGAGTTAAAAAGATTTAAAGAATTAGAAGATAGAATTGCTGACGCTTTAGCATTTATGGAAGCTTGTGGAATTAACTCAGATTTTAATAGAAGATTAAAAACGGTAAATTTTTGGACTTCACATGAAGCATTATTGCTTCCTTTTGAGGAAACAATGACACGAACAGACTCTACTACGGGTGAGAATCATGATACGTCAGCTCACTTTGTTTGGATTGGGGATAGAACTAGACAATTAGATGGAGGACATGTTGAATTTTGTAGAGGCATAGAAAACCCTATTGGCATTAAGTGCGGTCCAACATTAAAGGCAGAGGATTTAATTAATCTTTGTAACAAAATTAACCCAAAAAATGAAAAGGGTAAAATTACTCTAATTTCTAGATTTGGTGCTGACAATGTTTCAAAACATTTACCAAAATTGATTAGAGCAATTAAAAAAGAAGGTTTAAATGTAATTTGGTCATGTGATCCATGCCATGGTAATACGATTAAAGCTACCACAGGTTTTAAAACCAGACCTTTCAATAGTGTTTTAAAAGAAGTTAAAAATGTATTCGCTTGTCACCAAAGCGAAGGAAGTTATGCTGGTGGATTACACATTGAGATGACTGGCCAAAATGTTACAGAATGTATTGGTGGTGCACAAAAAATATCTGAGAAAGATTTATCCTCTAGATATCACACTCATTGCGATCCAAGATTAAACGCTAACCAAGCATTAGAACTTGCTTTTTTAATTTCTGATGAGATTAAAAAGAATAGCTCATATTCTAAAAATGCAGACAGAGCGGCATCTTAATACATTGTAAAAAATACTAACTGATAATAACTTAAATTCATGCAATCTTCTGAAAAAGTAACTTTTATATCCAATTGGATAAAAGATTACGTAAACAAAATGCCCACTAAAGCTCAATCGTTAGTCATTGGAATTTCTGGTGGAATAGACTCATCTGTATCAAGCACATTGAGTGCAATGACTGGATTAAAAACAATTGTACTATCAATGCCAATAAAACAAAAATCCCAACAACACGATTTAAGTTTAAAACATCAAGAGTGGCTAGTTGGTAAATTTAAAAACGTAGTGTCTCATACAATTAACTTAGATGAATTGTTTTCAGCTTTTTCTTCTAGCTTATCTAAATTTAATAATGAACACGGAATGGCAAATTCTCGTGCTAGATTAAGAATGACTACTCTTTATCAAGTTGCAGCAGCTAACAAAGGTATTGTGGTTGGTACAGGTAATAAAGTTGAGGATTTTGGAGTTGGATTTTATACAAAATATGGTGATGGTGGTGTTGATATTTCTCCTATAGCAGATTGCAATAAAACGGAAGTTTGGGAGATTGGAAAAGAACTAGGAATTTTAAAAGAAATAATTGAAGCAGCTCCAACAGATGGTCTATGGGACGATGGTCGAACGGATGAAGGGCAGTTGGGTCTAAAATATCATGAATTAGAAGAAGCTATGAATAATCCAAATTCATCAAATCGAGCTAAATACGAAACAATAAGAAAACAAAATTTGCATAAAATGGAGCCCATTCCAGTCTGCAAAATTCCAAATTAATCAAATAGATTCACAAATCTATAAATTAAGTATATTTCTAAAATGATGAATAAAGATATTTTTTTAACTAACAATCTAAGTAACACAAAAGAAAAATTTGTTCCAATAGATGAAAAAAATGTTGGTATGTATGTTTGTGGCCCAACCGTTTATGATGACCCTCATATTGGTAATGCAAGACCAATAGTTATCTTTGACATTTTATTCAAAATACTTAAGAGCAAGTTTTCAAAAGTTACTTATGTAAGAAATATTACTGATGTCGATGATAAAATAATCAAATCATCGAATGAAAAAAAGATATCCATTTCTGATTTAACAGAGACTGTAATTAAAAGTTTTACTGAAGATTGTGATTATTTAAATTGTGAAAAACCAACACAACAACCTAAAGCGACAGAGCATATAGATTTGATGATTGTAATGATTTCTGAATTAATAAAAAAAGGTTTTGCTTATGAAAATAACAAACACGTTTATTTTGAAGTAAAGAAATTTGATGACTATGGACAATTATCCAACAAAAAATTAGAAGAATTAATTGCTGGATCAAGAGTTAAAGTAAGTGATAACAAAAAAAATTCAGAAGATTTTGTATTATGGAAACCTTCTTTAGAAAATGAACCATCATGGAGTTCGCCTTGGGGCAAAGGCAGACCTGGTTGGCATTTAGAATGTTCAGCTATGTCTAAAAAATTTTTAGGCAATGAATTTGATATACATGGTGGAGGGATAGATTTAATTTTTCCCCATCATGAAAATGAAATAGCTCAATCTAGGTGCGCAAATGATACTAAAGTTTTTGCTAATTACTGGTTACATAATGCCTTTATTACTATGTCTAATGAAAAAATGGCAAAATCTCAGGGGAACATATTAAAGATTAAAGATTTTAGAAACAAAGTAAGCGGACAAGTTTTAAGATTAGCCTTGATTAGTGCTCACTATAAACAACCTTTAGATTGGAATGATAAATTATTAGAGGATTGTCAAAATACAATTGACAAATGGTACAATGTTTATTTAGCTTCAAATAAAGAATTGGATAATGAAACTATTCAACCTTTATATGATGACATAAATACTCCAGGATATATTGCAAATTTGCATAAACTTTATGATAAAGCCAATAAAGGAAATGATGAAGATAAACAATTATTTAATTCAGCATGTAATTTTATAGGTTTGCTTCAAGAAACAAAAGAAGAGTGGTTAAATCATAAAAAAAGAAAAGCAGATATATCAGAAGTAGAAATTAAAGATAAAATAAAACTTAGAATCAAAGCTAGAGCTGATAAAAATTATAAAGAAGCTGACAATATTCGAGACTACCTTTTAGACAAAGGTGTTTTAATAGAAGATAAAGATGGTAAAACAATTTGGAAATTTAAATGAGTAAGGAAAAACTATATATTTTTGACACCACGTTAAGAGATGGTGCTCAAACTCAAGGTGTCGACTTTTCAATTGATGATAAGGAAAAAATATCAAATTCACTTGATAACTTAGGAGTTGATTACATAGAAGGTGGTTGGCCAGGAGCTAATCCAACAGATACTGAATTTTTTAATAAAGATCATGGTTTTAAAAATGCTAAATTAACTGCATTTGGTATGACCAAAAAATCAGAGCATAGTGCTGAAAATGACCCAATGTTAGCTTCATTAATTAATTCAAAAAGTTCATCAGTTTGTTTGTTTGGAAAATCCTGGGATTTTCAAGTTGATGTAGCTCTTGGAATCACTAATGAAAAAAATTTAGAAAATATTAGCGAAAGTGCAAAACATATAGTTGGTTCAGGTAAAGAATTTATGTTTGATGCAGAACATTTTTTTGATGGATATAAATCTAATCCTAATTATGCTTTAAAGTGTTTAAAGGCAGCATACGATCAAGGAGCTAGATGGATTGTTTTGTGTGATACAAATGGGGGAACTCTTCCGCATGAAGTAACTAAAATTGTATCTGAAGTTACAAAACATATTCCAGGAGAAAATTTAGGTATCCATGCTCATAATGATACAGAAAATGCAGTAGCAAATAGCTTGACTGCAGTTCAAGCAGGAGTAAGACAAATTCAGGGAACTATCAATGGTTTAGGAGAAAGATGTGGAAATGCAAATTTAATGTCTTTAATTCCTTCATTTTTTTTAAAAAAGGATTTTAGTGAAAAGTTTGAACTCAATATTAAAAGAGAAAATTTAAAAAACTTAACTCAGTGTTCAAGATTATTAGATGAACTGTTAAATAGAAAATCTAATAAGCATCTACCATATGTTGGAGCTTCAGCTTTTTCACATAAAGGAGGAATGCATGTTTCTGCAGTTCAAAAGGATCCAAAAACATACGAACATATTGATCCGGAAGAAGTAGGAAATTCACGAAACATTGTGGTTTCAGATCAGGCAGGACAATCTAATATAATGTCTAGATTGAAATCAATTGGTATTCAAATTGAAAAAAATGATCCAAAAATTAAAAAACTTTTAAGTGAAGTTAAAGATAGAGAATTTATTGGCTATAGTTATGATGGAGCCGATGCTTCATTTGAGTTATTAGCTAGAAGGTTGATAGGTGATATTCCAAGATATATTATGATCAATGAATATGATGTATCCGTTAAAAAAGATAGTACTGGTGAAATTATTTCGCACGCGAAAGCTCAATTAGAGGTCGATGGTCAAAAAATATTATGTCAAGGTCAAGGGAATGGTCCTGTAAATGCATTAGATAACGCGATTAGAAAAAATGTTAACAAACTTGCTAAATACTCTGAGTATTTAAAAGACTTAAAACTAGTTGATTATAAAGTAAGAATTTTAAATACTGGTACAGAGGCTGTAACTAGAGTTTTAATTGAAAGCACTGACTCTAAAGGTATTAATTGGTTCACGATAGGTGTTTCACCAAACATAATTGATGCATCATTTAAAGCTTTG
>JAOHHF010000002.1 GCA_028099475.1 Candidatus Pelagibacter sp. | reverse complement strand
TAACTGACTGATTATGAAAGTCTTTTGCAGTGTGTTTTAGAAATGTTTTAAATGAATTGCTCATAATAAAATTTGATATGTTTATAAGACAATGCTATATCCCGTAAAAAACGTCAATAAAATTAATAAATAGGATTTAATGAGTTACCCAAAGAAACATAGAGGCCGAAGAAAACAAGGCTCTAAAAAGAGAAGAGCTAAAAGAAAAAATAAGAAGAAGTAATACCTCTACTCTTTAATCCAACCACCCCCAAGAACTCTATGACCAAACTGGTCTTTGCTATAGAAGACACATGCTTGTCCTGGTGATATACCATCTTCTGGATTAGCCAAATTTACATAAGCTGTATTGTTGTCTTTTAAATTAACTTTTGCTTCCAAGAGATCTCCAGTAGATCTCACTTTTACAAAAATATTTTGATCAAGATCTTTTTTATCAGTCAGTAAATTTAAATCTTTAAGAGATATTTCTTTTTTTCCAAGGTTTTCTTTAGGACCAACAATAATCTCATTATCTTCTGAATTAATTTTAAGAACATATAAAGGTTCTTTATCTGAAACTTTAATTCCTTTTCTTTGTCCAATTGTAAAATTAATAATACCGTCATGAACACCAATTACTTTTCCATCTAAATTTTTAATATTACCTTTTTGAAAAGAGTCTGGTCTAAACTTTCTAATAACTGAGGCATAGTCTCCATTGGGTACAAAACAAATATCTTGGCTATCGGGCTTATCTGCAACATTTAAATCTAGTTCTTTAGCAATTTCTCTAGTTTTATCTTTTAACATTCCTCCCAAAGGAAATCTCAAATAATCTAATTGTTCTCTAGTTGTATTGAATAAGAAATAACTTTGGTCTCTATTTTCATCAATGGCTCTATACATATTGTTTGAATTATCTGTGGTAATATTTTTTACATAATGGCCTGTGACCAATGCATCTGCATTAAGATCTTTCGAAACTTCAAATAAATCTTTAAATTTTACTGTTTGATTACATTGAACGCACGGTATTGGAGTTTCCCCATTTAAATAACTGTCGACAAAATTATCAATCACACCTTGTTTAAACTTATCCTGATAATATAAAATTTTATGTTCAATACCTAATTTATGAGCAACACGCTTTGCATCCATTATATCTTGACCTGAACAACATTGTTTTGATGCTGCCACTTCTTTACCGTCATCATAAAGTTTTAATGTAATTCCAATAACTTTATAACCTTCATTTTTCATAATTCCGGCTACAGTTGAAGAGTCTACTCCACCAGACATGGCTACTACTACTGTAGTATCCTCAGGTTTTTTATTAATCCCAATAGAATTTAATTCTTTATTCATAAGGTGGTATTTATACTTATTTACAATATAAGTTAAATTAAATGATTTTAGATTACGAGCCAGGCGACAAAGTTACTAATCCGAACAATAAAGACTGGGGTATTGGACAGGTTCAATCCATTATCAATGATAAAGTAACTGTAAATTTTGAAAATGCTGGAAAAAAAGTAATCCATGCTAAAAATGTAGAATTGAAAAGAATTAAGTAAATTTGAAATGGATATAAAAACAATAGTAGAAAAATTAATTGATCCTTTTTTAAAGGCTGGAGACTTATCAATTTCTCTTAGAGAAAAAGGATTGAAAAAAGAAATTAAATCCGACAACACACCTGTAAGTAATGGTGATCTTGAAGTTAATAAATTTATAACCAAAAAAATATCTGAAATCACACCAGATATACCAATTGTATCAGAAGAAACATCTGACAATAAAGATAATACTAAATTGAAAGATTTTTGGTTGGTTGATCCTATAGATGGAACTTATGATTACATTAATGATCTAGATGAGTTCACAATAAATGCTGGTTTAATTATAAATAATAAACCTGTGGCAGGATTAATTTATGCACCTGCAAAAAAGAGAATGTTCTACTCTTATGGGGTTGGAAATGCTTTCGAACTAACTGACGGAAAAACTATAAATCTAAGCAATAAAATTATTAAAAATAACAGACCTATTAAATTTATTTCTTACTCAAACAAAATAAAACCTGAAATTCAAAAAATCTATCAAGATATTGGTGTAACCGAAAATATAAGAATGAAAAGTTCACTAAAGTTTTGCGTGGTTGCAGCTAGTGAATATGATGGATATGTTGCAGAACCAAGAGCTTATGAATGGGATATCGCAGCAGGTCATGCAATCTTAATACATTCAGGTGGCACAGTTACTGATTTTAATGGGAGTGAAATACTTTATGGAAAAAAGGATTTAAAAAATACAAGTATAATTTTAAAGAGTAAAAACATATTATAATGGATGAACAATTAAGAATAATATTAATTATAATAATTTCAGTTTCAATTTTTGGCTTATTAGTATTTGTATTTGTTAAAAACTATATAAGAAATAAGATTAATAACCTGGTTGAAGATGAGAAAGACAAAAAATCAAAGTAAATTAATTATTTTAAGATACTCATCTTTTTCTATATCCATAACTTTTCTTGAAGTCTCAAAATCAAATCCATTCCTTGCAAGTAAAGAAATATCTTTTTTATAAAATAAAGGTCTATTATCCTCAGCTCTTGCTGGCCCTATTCTTTTTTTCTTACAAATTTTTATAGCTGAAAAAAAATCTTGATCAGAGTTATCTTCTTTAATTTTATCTACGGTATCTTTAATAAATTCATCATGAATACCTTTTCCAATCAAATAGTTTCTAATTTTATTGATAGAATTCCCTCTTTGGATCATGCTTTTTGCTTTGCTTTCAGAATAAAATTGATCATTAATAAATTTATTTTTCTCAAGATCAGATAAAACGATATCAATTAATTTATTTACATCCTTTTTTCTAACATCAGATGATGAGAGTTTCATATATTTTTTCAATAAATAGGTTTTAAGCTGTTGTTTTGAAGGGGCATATTTTTCTACATATGCGAATGAGAAATTTCTCATTTCCTCAACAGTTACTTGGAGTGTTTTTTTTCTATTTCTTATAGGAATCATGCTTAGATTTTATATAATATATTTAAATGATCGAACAAATTTATACTTATTTTACTATTGAAACCCTTTATATGTGGGTCAATTTAGGTGTGTTACCATTCTGGTTCATATTAATATTTTTTCCTAAATCACATCTATGTAGATATTTCGTAACATCAATTTTTCCAATTTTAATTTTAAGTGGAGCTTATATTTTTACTTTATATAAATCATATCAACTTAATTATGATTTTATTGGTAATTTTACTCTTTACCTTGGGTTAGTTGAGCTATCCAGGTTGTTTGAGAGTCATTTATATTTGATGATTTTCTGGACACACTTTGTTGCAATAAATTTATTTTTAGGAGGCTGGATTGTAAAAGATGCTGAAAAATTTTATATCAACAAAATCTTATTAGCCGTTCCTTTAATCATTACTTATCTAATTGGACCGATTGGCTTATTCATTTATTGGATTATTAGAATTTTCTATGCAAAAAGAATGAATTTATATGAGTAGTCATATAGATTTTTATTTTGATATAATTAGTCCTTACGCATACATCGCACATAAAAAAATCCAAAAAATTAAAGATATTAAATTTATCTATAAACCCATCTTACTTGGAGGTCTTCATAATCTAGCCGGAATAACTGCACCCGCGTTTAATAAATATAAAATGAAAAATATGCAGAATGATTGTGTGTTAGTTTCAAAAAAAAATGATGTTTCTTTTATATGGAATTCAAAGTTTCCAATAAATTCGCTTTCAATAATGCGTGGATATTTATGTGTTGATGATATTCAAAAAGAAAAATACTTAGATATTTTTTTTAATGCTTATTGGAGAGATAATTTAGACTTATCTTCTGAACAGGAATTTTCAAAATTGTTAGACAATCTAAAAATAGATAATGAATTCTTTTTTGATAAAATTAAAAAACAATCAACTAAAGATGAATTAAAAGAATTAACAAATGATGCTTTTGATAAAGAAGTGTTTGGTGCTCCAACTTTTATTGTTAATAATAAAATTTTCTGGGGGCAAGATCGTCTCGAGTATGCTTTAGAAGAATTAAGTTAAATTATACTATTTTAAACTTGCTTTGACTAATTGAACCAAAACCACCGTCGATATGTGATATTTTTTCATATCCCATATTTTTTAAAGCTTTAACTGCTAAAGCAGATCTTACTCCCCCAGCGCAAAATAAGACCATTTCTTTATTTTGATCTAGGACGCCTTGTTGAAACAAAACACTATTAGGATCTAAATAAATTTCAAGCTTTCCTCTAGGTATATGTATTGATTTTTCAACTTTACCATTGCTTTCTAACTCATTGGATTCTCTAATATCAATTAAATTACAATTATTATCTTCAAACATTTTTAAAGCCTCATCTACACTTATCGTTTTGATCTCTTGCATTGCTTCTGAAACTAAAGTTTGTACTGATTTTATTATCATAATCGTTTATCTATTGTGCTTATCATGCTTTCAAAAAAAATAAAACCAGTCTTTATTCCAAAAAAAAACTTAATAAGATTGGGTCCTAAAAGAGATGGTGGCTATGTTATTGACAAAAGAATAATTGGTAAAATTGAATATATTATAACTTGTGGATTAAGTGACGATTGGAATTTTGAAAAAGATTTTTTAAATAGAAATAACAAAACAACTGTCTTAGCATATGATCATACTGTCAATTTATCTTTTTGGGTTAAAAGACTATTAAAAGATGTTTTGCATTTCTTCTTATTAAAAAAAATAAGTTTATGGAAATTAAAAAATATATTTAGATATTTTGACTATGTTTTATTTTTTAAAAAAAAAAATAAACATTTTAAGATCAAAATTGGGAAAAAAAAATTACATAATAAAGAAATTACAATTGATAAAATTCTTAATAATAAGAGGAATATTTTGCTTAAAGTTGATATTGAGGGAGAAGAATACGATGTCTTAAAAGATATCAAAAAAAATCAAAAAAAAATTAATTGTTTAATAGTTGAATTTCACTCAGTTAAAAAAAATTTACAAAAAATTTATAATTTTGTGAGTCAAAATAAAGATCTTAAAATTATTCATATTCATGGAAATAATATAAGTAAACTCGATAGATATGGGTTGCCTTATGCTATAGAAATAACTTTTCTAAATTCAAAGTTTTATAAGTTTCAAAAAAAAAATAATTATAATTATCCAATTAAAAATCTTGATTATCCCAGTGTTAAAAGAAATAAAGACATTATACTTAAATTTAGATAAAATCTAAAATATGAAAAAAATTCAAATTAAAAAAAATTATTTTTTTAAAAAAAATATCATTAAAATTATAAGGAAATTGGGTTATGAAATTATTGACCAAAACAACCTTACTATTCCTACAAATAATAAAAAAATAAATGACAATCTAAATGATTTAAACAGTAAAAGCATTTCACTTCCTTTAGGTGAGGTAACAGTAACAAGAAAAATTGAAAGTTTACTAATTATTTTTAGATCTTTTACCAATGAAAATAAGCTTTTAAGTCAAAATAAGAAACGTATTTTTGAAAGTGCAAAAAAAGAATATACTCTAAGATCACTAGTTTCGATCTGTCGAAACATAAACATTATAAAAAATGAGTTTAAAAACTTTAAGGTTTTTTTAAAAATTATTGATGACAATTCTCAGCAAGATACAATTAATCAAATAAAAGACATATGTGAAAAATATAGTGTTTCTTTTGAAATAAGTAATCTTGATATTTCAAAATATGAAAAAAGAATGAATTTTCAGAATAATCAGAGAATGTTAGCTCACAATTCTCACATTATTCAATCAAAGGAATTTGCATTACAATCTGAATTCGATCTATTATATTTTGTTGAAGATGATTATGTGCATGAAGATGATGCTTTTATTGAAATGATATATACTTATCAAAAAATAACATCACAACTTAACGATGAAATTGTTCTTTGCTCTACTGACTACCCTTATCTATATGTTAAAACTGAAAATACTAAAAACTTTATTGGTTTTAAAAAACATTGGAGGCTAATTGATCAAAGTTTATGTACGTACTTAATATCAAAACAAACATTAAAGAAATATTGGAATTATTATGAAGATATGTTTTTAAATAATTATGACCCTTATGAAAAACCGCTTCATGAATTATATAAAAAAATACACTGTTTTTCACCTATGCCATCATTGAGCCTACATCTTGCTAATATCAATTCAATATATGGCTTATCACCACTTAAAGACTGGGTAAATATTTGGAATAAAAACAAATATTAGATTGTGAAAATTAATACTAAAGCTCCCGATTTTAAACTTCCATCAACTACAAAAGATAATTATGCTCTTAAGGATTCAGTTGGTAAATATGTTGTTATTTATTTTTATCCCAAAGATGATACTCCAGGATGCACCGTTGAAACTAATGATTTTAACAAATTACTCTCTAAATTTAAAAAATTAGATTGCGAAGTTTATGGTATTTCAAAAGATAGTTTAAAAAGTCACGATAAATTTAGAGATAAATATAAGATAAAATTTGACTTATTAGCTGATGAAGAATTGAACGTTCTTAAGAAATATAAAGTCTGGGGTAAGAAAAAGTTTATGGGACGAGAGTTTATGGGAATTATAAGAACTACGTTTTTAATTGATAAACATGGTAAAATTATAAAAATCTGGGAGAACGTTAAAGTTAAAGATCACGCAAAAGAAGTTTTAAAAACTCTAAAAAATATTTCAAAAAAATAAAAAAGGCCCCTTATTTCTAAGAGGCCTCAATTAAACTAAACGAGAGAGATAGTTATTCTATTTTTAAGAGGCTCTTCGAGAGATAACAAAATGGAGATCGAAGAACCTCTTAATTGTGCACAATTTAGTCACGTATTGCGTATGCAATTACACCTGTTTCAGAAACGTCTGTTCCTTTAACCTCAGCTTCTTTGCTTAATCTAAGACCAACAGTTGCTTTCATAATCGACCATACAATATAAGCCACTATGAAAATAAATATATTGACTGCAAGTACACCGATTAATTGAGCGCTGAATGAAGCATCTGGATTTGTTGCTGGAACAATTAACGTTCCCCAAATCCCTGCAAACAAGTGAGCGGGAATAGCACCAACTACATCATCAATTTTTAATGAGAATAATAGTTTAGTACCATAGACAACAATTATACCACCTACTGCACCAATTAAAATTGCAGCTAAAGGTGATGGCAATAAAGGTTCTGCTGTAATTGCAACTAATCCACCAATACATCCGTTTAACATTTGGACAACATCTGTTTTTCCAAATCCTAATCTTGTAACTACTGCTGCAGCCATAACTCCACCTGCGCCAGCTAAAAATGTATTTATAAAGATTTGTGATACAGCAATTGCATCATCAGCAGTTCCCATAGCTAGTTGTGATCCACCATTGAAACCAAACCAACCTAACCATAAAACAAATACCCCAAGGGTTACTAATGGAATGGATGAAGCTGCAAATGGTTTAATAGGAGCTGGAGCTCCAGACTTTGTAAATCTTCCAAGTCTTGGTCCAATAATAATTGCTCCTGCAAGTGCTGCTGCACCTCCAGTTGAGTGTACTAAAGTCGATCCAGCAAAATCAGAGAAACCGATTTCAGCTAACCAGCCTCCACCCCACTGCCAACCCATTACGATTGGATATAAAATTCCTGATAAAATTGCTGCAAATAAAAAGAATGGCCATAATTTAATTCTTTCAGCCATAGCTCCTGATACAATTGAAACTGTAGTTGCACAAAATACCATTTGGAAATACCAATCAGATCCATCCGAATACCCTGTGTCAATTGCACTAGAGTCTGACCAAGGTATAAAACTACCTATAAATCCACCTTCTGGAATTCCGTAAGCTAAATTATAACCTACTAGCCAAAACATTATTCCAGCAATTGAAAATAAACCTATATTTTTTGCACAAATTACCGATACACTTTTTGATGTTACCATACCAGATTCAAGCATTGCAAAACCTGCAGCCATAAACATGACAAGGAAACCACAAATTAAAAACAATAGAGTATTAAAAATAAACCCCACTTCGGCAGACACTGTTGTCTCTGCCATACCTGCACTACTCATGTTTAGTAAAAATATTAAACTAAGTACTGGTGCAGTTAATTTCTTTATTAATTTAGTCATAAAACCTCCTGTTAAGGTTATGACTTATAAATTTTTAAATATTAAAAACTAACGTTGATCAGGAAAAATAGGTATGCAGTATTTGCATATAGAAACAGCCCTAAACGTTTTTTAATTCGTTAGGGCTGTTAGAAAAAATAATTACTTATTGAATACTTCTTTTAAAGCTTTTGCAGGTAAGAATTTTACTTTTTGAGAAGCAGCGATTTGGATTTGTTCACCTGTTCTAGGGTTTCTTCCAACTCTAGCTTTTCTCTTAGCTACTTTATATGTACCAAATCCAGCGATTTTTACTGAATCATCACCTTTTAGTGCATCTAAAATAGTGTTGGTAATTGTATCAAATGTTCTCTCAGCATCGGCTTTGCTCAAATTTAAAGAGCCTGAAAGCTGTGCAATTAGTTGTTTTTTGTTCATTTTAGCTCCGGTTTTGTTGGTTAATTTCCATACTTGTCATAAACCCTAGTAAATCAAGCTTTTTTTTAGTGTCTTAAATTT
The DNA here is from genome assembly GCA_028099475.1 of Candidatus Pelagibacter sp. The sequence continues at coordinate 60,817 of JAOHHF010000002.1, read as the reverse complement.
TTTAAGATACAATATGTTGTAATTTATTAAATAAGTATTGATTTTACTTACTTTTTTAATGTTAATAAACCTGTAATTAATTGAACAAACCTAAGTCTTTTAGGTCATTAAAGGTTGTAAAAAACATCAATGATACCAACAAAAACATTCCGATTCGAAAAAAACCTTCCTGTGTTTTCTGTGATAAAGGACGTCCTAAAACCTTCTCAAATGCATAAAACATTAAGTGTCCCCCATCCAACATTGGTATTGGAAATAAGTTAATTAAACCAAGGCTAATTGAAATATAAGCCATTATAGAGATAAAAGGCAAGATCCCAATTTCTGCAACTTGACCAGTAATTTTTGCAATTCGAATAGGGCCACCTAATTGAGAAGTGTCCCCACTTCCTTTAATCATGCTACCTATATATTTAAGTGAAGAGGCACTGACAAAATACACCTCTTTTACTGAATGAATGATTGCTTGAGCAGGTCCTAATTTAACATGATTAATTTCATTGTTAACAGCTCCAAGCTTGATGCCGACCATTCTCTTGTTAATCATATTACCTAAATTATCTTCACTAAAGACAATATTGGGTTTAACTTTTATCAAATATTCTTGATCTAATCGTTCAACTTTAAAATCAATAATTTCTCCTATAGATGTTGTAATAAACTTTGATACATCCATGATGCTTTCAACTTTATTGCCATCAATTTCTAGAATAACATCATTATCTTTTAGCCCTCCAACCATTGCAGGACTATCTTTTTGAACTTCGGTGATCATTGCTGGGGTAAAATCTTTACCAACAAAAGTATAAATACAAAAGAATATTGCTATCGCTAATAAAAAATTAGCTAAAGGCCCACCAAATACTATTAAAGCTCTTTGATATAAAGGCTTTATAACAAATAACTTTTCTTGATCTTCTTTATTATATTGTTTTAATATTTTTTCATGATCAGCCTGCGAAAACACATTACGGTCCCCAAAAAATTTGACGTATCCTCCAAGTGGGATCCAACAGATCTTCCATCTGGTACCTGATTTATCATTCCAACCAAATATTTCTTTACCAAAACCAATTGAGAAATCAGTAACCCCAACCCCATATTTTCTTGCAAAATAATAGTGACCATACTCGTGGATAAATACCACAACTAAAATCAAGATAATAAATGGAATAATATAAGTTAGCATAATTTATATTTTAAATGAATATTTAAACATTCTCAACCTCTCATTACCAGTAATAAGTCTTAGGTTTTTTAATATCTTTTAAAAAAGTCTTAGAATGACCTAATCTTCCTCTATTAATTGGCTCATTATTACAACTAACAAATTTCATTCCTCTACTAGGGTCTTTTCTAATAGGTGAGACAATTTCGAATTTAATAGTATTTTCTTTTTCCCTCTCCTTTTTAATATAAGCCTCTCGCTCAAGTCTTCTCTGCTGTTGATATTTTTCAAGTTCAATTTCATGATCAGATTTAACATCAATTTTCTCAACTTCCTTAAGCTCAATATTTAAAGTTGGTGCGTCTAAATTTGGCTTCGTTTCACCAATTTTTTTTTCACCCAATTGCTCAAAACGTTTACATTGATCTTTAACCATTTTGTTAAAGTTTGGCTTCGTTTTACCAAGTTTACTTTTGCGAGATTTGGATACTTTAAGTCGAGCACTATATTTTTTTTTCATTATAGGGCTCCTTTCTTTTTTTGAAGTCTTTTTAAAATTTCTAATAGTTTGAAGTATTTTGAGAGCAGTTTGTCTTCAATGGTGTTAAGCTTTAAAATAGCACTGCCACTATTACAATCTCTTGCAAATGAAAGCCCTGATTTCCTAACGATTACATTTGAGGATAGCATCATGGTTTTTTTATCTCCTCCGCCTACGACTTCAGCTATATCTTCTTTATATTTATCAGCCTCATACTCTTGCATTTCATGATTAAGTACTCCTGCTTCTAATAAAGGAATTCTTCTTAATCGAATGGCAAGATCAACCATTTTTGAAACGATTATTTCTTGATTAATCCCAATTGGTTTTAACTCTTTAACTAATCGTTCAATAATATCATTGATCTCATCAACATTTTCACCAATGATTGCTATCTTTTCTCCATACAAACCATGTTTGATGGAATTTAAACTTGATTTTCTTTTACCAGCTAAAGACTTTGGTCCTGTTGATTTTTTTGAATTAAGTCTATTAGCTAATGTTTTCTTGCTTAGTGTCTGCATTTATTCTCCTTAAATTATTATAATTAAAGAGACGTACAGAATTTTTTAACTATTCTAAATGTTCAGTTATTTTCTATTAGTTAGAGTAGTTAAGGATTTTAGGATACTTTTTTAAGAGATCCTTATTCATCAAAGATCCGATGCCTAAAGTTCTATTTTTTATCCATTTTTTAATATGTTTATAATAAAAATTCTTAGAACTATCGTAATTTTTTGTTAATTGATTAACTCTAAATTCTGCAACATCTTTTTTAAAATGTTCGCTCATTAAATCTTTAAAAGCTCTATGTTTAATTAATCGTTTCCAAGCTTTAAAAGGGCTTTCATTAAAGCGATGGCAATATTGAATAACTTTATAACTAATGGATATTTCTACAAATTGATTAATTCTGGGCTGACCTCTTGTTACAGTCATTAGCTTTTAGTTTTTTTGCCTAGAAAATCAGGCCAATCTTTCCATTCTTTTTTATAAGTATTATGTGGTTTGGCTGGAATTCCAGTTGGTCTTTTATTTTTTTTAAAATATTCATTCCATTGATTCCATCCATTAATCTCAAGACTGGAAGCATATTTTTTTGCTTCATTAAATGTAATAAATTTAGACGTTCCTAAAAAATCATCCCAATTTTTCCAACCACGGTCTTTATATATTATGTCAACTGACTGGGGTATATTCAGTGGATTTAATTTTTTTTGACAGTGCTCAAACCATTCATTTCTATTATTAATTTTTTTATTACGAGCATATTTTTTTACATCATTAAAATCTAAATAAATTTGATTTCTATAACCAACTCTATTTCCTGAGTCTAAAAAAATACCCCAACCCTCAAATTCTTTATAAACATTTTGAGGAGCTTTAGGTATATCAATTGGTAGTTTTTGATCGTATATTAATTTTTTCCATTCAGATGCTTTTTTTAATTTTAAAGATTGAGCAAACTTTTTACTAAGTTTATATGAGCGATATTTAATTCTTTTTGCGTAAGGATTAGATAAAAAATCGTCGTAACCTTTGAATTTTTTTCCATATACTATATGTGGAGCTTTAGGCACTCCTTTTGGAATAGCATTTTTAAATGCAGCTCTTCGAAATTCATTTTGTGAAGTAAATTTAAAAGATTTTAATTTTTTTTTTGCTTTTTCATATTCTAAAAAAATAATATCTTGCGATCTTATATTTCCGTTACCTAAAAAAACACCCCATCCTTCAAATTCATTAAACTTTTGATTGGGGTAGAGAATAATATTGTGTGGTAATTTATTTTTTTTAAAATATTTGAACCATTCATTCATACTTTTCAACTTAAGTTTTTGTGCAAATTTTTTAGTTTGTTTATAATTGAGATAGTTTTGTTTATTTTTGCCTGCGAAACTTTTATTTTTTGTACCTAAGAATTCACCAAAACCTTCAAATTCTTTATATCTGTAAACCATCGATGGTATATCTGTTGGAAAATTTTTAGACTTTGTATGCTTAAACCATTGTGCTGCATTTTTAAGATTTAACTTTCTTGCGTAAGTTTTAGCCTCTTGGTAAGTTGATGTTTTTTTACCACGATAAGATACATTACCTGTTCCTAAAAATTCTCCCCAACTTTTCCACTCTTTATAAACAACATCAGGTGTATGTGGAATATCTTTGGGTATAAGTTTTTTTCTTTTTAATATTTTCCATTCATTAGAGTTTTTTAACTTTAATGATAAAGCATATTTTTTTGCATCAAAATAATTTCGATAGTTGACAACTGCAACTTTATCCCAAACCTTAAGTTTTATTGCTTTATCAAACTCTTCTGCTTCAATTTTATAAAGACTGTTAGCTGATGTAATACCTTCAACTGGAGAACCTCCACTAGGTTTCTTACCTTCTGAAATTACTCTTAAATATTCTGTAATTCTTGTATCCGTTGTTGCTAATGCTCTGACAGTTATTGCAACATCATCAAAACCTTGCTCCTCTGCAGCTTCATTAAAGTCAGCTCCTGCAGGAATAAATATTGGAATTAAAATATAACCAAATTTTTTACCTTTTGATAAACGCAAAGCTCTCCCTGCAGCCTGAACGATGTCAACTTTACTTCTTTTAGGATCAGTAAAACACACACAATCAATTGCAGGTAAATCAACTCCTTCGGCTAAACATCTAGCGTTAGTCATTAAACCTTTACCTTTTGAAAATTCTCTCATTTGAGTTGCTCTATCAGATGTTGGCATATCTCCAGATACGTGAAATGATTTTAATTTTCCATATTCAGAATAAATTTTTGTAATTAGATCTTGTTGTGTTCTAAAATTATTAGCTCGTCTTATTGATCTATGAAATGAAATAGCATTATTAATCTTAAACTTTTTGATAGCTTTTCTAAGAGCGAGTGCTGTTGCGAGCTCTCTTGCTGTTATATCTTTTAATACTTTTTTAACTTCTAAGTATTTATTAGAATTATAGATCTCCTCAATTTCAGGAACCGTTATTCCAAATGTAATTATTTTATAATCAGAAATAATGGGTGGTTTTGAGTTAATTGCTTTCTTAAAGCTTAGTTCATAAATCAATGATCCATAATCTCTAGGATTATCCATAGACATAAACTCATCACTATCACCTCTAAATAATCTCTCTGTTGCAGTCATAGAAATTCTCTTTTTGATCTTCACATTCTTTTGATGAAGTAGATGAGCCATCTCTTTGGTTTTAGAACCAACTGTTTTGTGAGCCTCATCCATAATTCCTAAATCATAAGTAAATCCTCTTGATCCTTTAGATGTTGCTCTTCCAGATTGATAAGTTGTGAATAATACTTTGATCTTTGAAGTTCTCTTCTTCAAAAATTGTTTAATCAACTTTGGATCTGTATCAACTTTGATACCAAGATCTGAGGTATCAGTTACATAATCATCCTGGTTATCTTTAACGGTTCCATCACTACAGACACAAAACCATTCAGGCTCAATTCCATTAATTAAAAACTCTCTAGTCCAAACCTTTAATGTTTGTTGAAGTAAAGCTAAACTTGGTACTGCAACAAGTATTGATTTAACTCCCATTTTCTTTGCTATCCAAAATGCAGTTAAACTCTTACCTGTTCCACAAGGCATAATGATCTTGCCTCTTTCATTAGATTTAAAGTGATCTATGGTTTTTTTAATAGCTGTTACTTGGTGAGGTCTTGGTTTTAAAACAATAGGCTTATATTTTTTACCAACACATTTAGCTTTTATTTGAGCAAATAAATCCCCATCATCTAATCCAAGCCAAGTTTCTAATAATTCAAATCCAATTGATTTTAATAACTTTATCTTTTTAGGTGGCTTGTTAACTGTTGCACAAACAATCCCGTGAGTGATATTTTTACAATGAGTAAATGCAAGATTGTTAAATGTAGATAGATCATCTTTAATGGTTAATGTTTCATTTGAATTAGATCTGTATTTACATTGAATAGCCCAGTATTCCTTATCATTAGTCTCAGCTATTAGATCTATTCCCTCATCAGTATCAGGTAAATTTAGCTTCTTTCTAAGGTTACTTGGTACCTCTTTTTCTAGATAAACCTTTCTTAATTTAGATTTATATTGAGGTGCTGTTTCAAGATATAGCTTTGTAAGATACTCAAAAATATCTCCAGCTAGTTTAGCTCTATTTGATTTAGTGAAGTTTTCTAAAGTTTTATTTAGATCTTTCCATGATTTAGCACTTCGAATATATTTTTTAATATTCATAAGTTATTTTCTCGGAGGGAGTGTAACCATTACGATTTTAAAATGTTCTCTAAATTTTGATGTGTAACTGTAGTTTTCAGTAAGTGTTATCATTTCATTTAAAAATTCATAACTTTGTTTTCCTAAATTGGTAACATCTTGTTTTTGCCATTCTAAATATTTGTTTATAAATTCTTTAGAATAATAACCATTATCTCTCTTGTATTCATTCCAACATTCTAAGTGAAATTCTGCATAGTAAAAGAATTCTTCTTTTTTATAATCAACTTTATAATCAATAGTTTTTTCATTTAATGCCTGAATATCTGCCGCTTCACTAGGCGCTTCACTCATTAATAAAAAAAGAGTTATGCTAGTTTCATCTGCTAAATTATTAAATTTATCTTTTGCTTTTATAGGACCCATCAAATCCTTTGCGGTATTGTTTTCTTTCATCCACTTTTTGATAGTGATTTCTCGATTTTCTAACTCTTTAATTATTCCTAATCTTCTATCTTTAGTTAAGATAATTTGAGGGTATGCGTTTAGATTTTTGATATATTTAATATCAGCACAATGAGATAAGGCTTTACGTTCATTGTTCTCTTCTCTATTGCACCCAGCAATAATCAAACTGATAAATATTATAGATAGTAGATTTTTCATTATGCTTTTGGCTCATATTTTTGAGATAGACCTAAAAAAACAAACCCTAAAATTATGACAAAAGAAATAAACCAACCAGGTAAATCCCAACCTAACGCACCATCTAAAATTCCTAAAGGGATCATTCCACCCCAGCAACTGAAACCTAAAAATGCTAAAGGATTTTTAGTTCCATAAAGCAACATTCTAACAAATATGTTTTCTTTCTTTTTCATTAAAATAACCTACCTCTAAGAGCATCAGCAATAATAGCAATTGCAACAATTACACAAGATCCCATGAATACTGCTACAACAATAAATTCTAATATGTTGCCCTCTCTTATAAACATGTCGTCCCCAAACCATTGGATTGTATTCATATCAATTACTTTATAGATCAATAAATAAACAATGAATGTGATAGATGTAGTTATTTTATTCTTTAACGGATATTCTAGAATTTTATTTAGTGTGCTGTTTTTCTTGTCTGTCATTTATTAGTCCATAGACATAGTCATTACCATACCATTAACACTTACTGATCCACCATCTACATATACATAGCAAGGTTCAAATCTACTCCCACAATCACTTGCAGCATGTGCTTTAGTAATGAAACCACCGTCATTCATCATTTGAACATTTAATCCAATTATTCCAACTGCAATTACAGTCAATATTCCTTTAGTAAATTTATCCATATTTCTCCTTTTGTTATAAGCAACATTATAGGCTCAATAATCAAGGATCAAGCCTCAGGAAATAACTAATACTAAACAGGATTAAAGAAGCCTGAGGCGTGGCTAGGGATAAAGTTTATTTAGTTTTATTAAATTTATCTAAGATTTGAACTAAGATTATTAACGAAACAGCAAGAGTGGACAAGAGCACATATATAAATACAATAAAATTTAGTTTGCCAGTTGGCATGAATATAATATCTAGTAAATTACTTAAAGACTCACTCCCTAACTTTGATAAAATCCAAGATAGAATAGTTAAAACACCTGGTCCTAAGATAATAATAACAACTATCAAAGCGTTATAGTCTCCTTTGCTTCTTAATCCAAAATTATATAAATCAGCTTTAATCCTTTTGATAATATTAGATTTTTTAACATTAATCTTTTTAAAGTATCGAAATAAAATATAAATAATGACTAGAGTTATTATTGATAAATAAGTTGTTAAATATAAATTAGTTTTATCTTCTTTAGTTTTTAATGTTGTTTTTGAATTTTTATATTTTATTTTTCTTCCATCTTTAAAATGGTAAATTCCATTTAAATATTGCCCGTCCTTTGTAAAAGTTCCATTGTATCTATCTCCTTTATTGGACTTAAATATTCCTTTTTTTGGATTAATAGTCTTTAAATAATATGTCCCCTCAAATACTTCCCCATTATAATATTGTGTTTTGTAAAGTTTTTTGTTTTTCTTATAGTATATGTTGTTATCAACATGTTGTTCGCCTGTATGTAATATTAGATAATTATCTTTGTCTAAAACAAAAAAACCTTTTGCATAATCATCAACTCTCTCACCATTTACTTCAAAAGATATTTTTCCATTACCTGATGGTAAGCTATTGCTTGTTTCACCGACAAATATTTCTTTAATTTTAAAAGAATCAGAGATTCTATTTGAATTGCATTCAGATATATTTTTGTCAATTTTATTACAAATCCAACTTCTTTTTTCTGCATAAGCACTCCCACTTAACAACAAACCCAGAACCACGATCCCTAAAAGTTTTTTCATTAATCTATCAAAAGTTTATATGCCAAGGCAATTATTTCATAAGCTATGTAAATTTATAGTAATGTCATTTAATCTTTGCTTCCATGTGTTTTGTCATTTGTTTAAGAAAATATTTTTCAGCTTCTCTAGATTGTTTTAAAGAAAATGATTTATCTAAACGATTATCATTACCAGGTACCATAACAAAAATTTCATTACTTTCTGAAAAGTATCTGTATTTAATTGGAAAATTATCTCCACTATATGAATGAAATTCTAGTGAGTGATTTACCTCATCCACATTAAATCCACATTTTTCATGTTTTGTTAAAGGTCCCAGTTTATTATCAAAATGCAACATCAGTTCATTTATTTCATGATAAAAATCATCATTCATTAAACTTTTAAAATGAGTATCATGATTTATTTTATTTTTGGTATATTCTTTATTAACTTCTTTTCTAGCCTCTACTTTTTTATCAAAATCTTTTGTAAGCTCTTCAACAACTTTACTTTTTTTCAGTTTAAATAAATCGAAAAATTTTTTCATTTTGTGTTTTTTTTATAAAATAATGTGTATGGATCAAATTTTTTCTTATCATCTTCTGTCCACTCTGGAAATAAGTTAAAAATTGCTTTTTCAAATATTTTTTTTGGACACGACCATTCCGTTATGCATGTTTGTTTGAAGAACCCTTTAATTGTAATAAATGTATAAAATTTATTAGGACACAATAAGATTAACTTGACTATCGGTGAAGCTGCAAATTTAACAATATTATTATCATTTATATCGTGAGCATCACCACATCCACAGTAATAGAACAATGGTCCATATCCTTTTATTTTTAATGCAGAGGGATCTTGAAGATTTATTTTTGCTAAAAGTAGATTGGTTTCTATATCTGTTTTTAGAATTTTCATATTAATCTGATAATAATTTATAAGCTAAAAATGCAAGTTCCAAGGCTATTAATACTTCAATCATATTATAAAAAATTTATTGGTAACTCATACATAAAATAAAATGAAAAGTTTAAAAACATATCTAAAAATTTTAAAATTAAAAACCAAAAAATAAAAGCTATAGCTCCTATCATTGGCACTAAAACTAATGAGCCAAAGATGCTTTTATCAGTTTTCCATCCACCTTTAACATGATGAATAATAAAATATCCATTAGCTAAAAAACAAATGTAATAATTTAATCCAAAAAAACCAAATTCATTTTTTCTTGCATAATAACTAAGTAAGTAAAAAAAGAAGGTAATTATAAATGTCCCAAAAATATTAATATAACCAAAGTCTTTTAGTTCACTTCTCTTTTCCATAAATCTATTCTTTATTTTTATTCATTGATACTAACCAAAGAAAAAGAAATATTAAACCAAATGGTCCAATTATATTTGCAAACATAGCAAGACCATAAAACAACGATATCATATAGATAATACCAATAGCATAAACTAACAGCATTATTGGGTTTGGAAGCACTATCCAAGGTTTATCTTTTTCTTTCTTTTTCTTTTTCTTTCTAGTCTTATTTTTTTTTCTAAGTGCTTCTTCTTTTTTTTTATTTTCTATACCTTGAAGAAAATTCCACATGATAAGACCAACTGCTCCCATAACAATTAATACGTTAATTAAAGCTTGGTTCACCGTGTTAAAAAATTAATATATCCTAAATGATCTATACCTAACAAAATTCCAAAAATAACTGCTGCAATTAAAATACTCTGTATCATCACAGCTACGAACCCAGACCATACCATCTTTGGCATTTTATCGTTTCTATCTTCGATTAATTTATCCATATGTTTATTTTTTCCAGGAGGGTATTTATTTTCTAAATGGTATTGTTCTGATTGCCAAATCTTAGTTTGAATAGAATACACAATAGCAATAAGCAATGTCGTGATTATAAAAAGTAGATAAAGCATTAATTAATCTACCAAATCCTGAACCATGAGTCTATTTGCTTAAACTATCTTCTAGTTGGAATTTTAGATGCAACGTATTGTTTTCTAACCCCTTCTCTAAAATAAATATAAACCCCTGCTGAGATAATACAGATTACTCCTAACAAAGTTCTTAAAGATGGAATTTCACTAAATAAAAAATAACCTGGGATCATGGACATTATAATCAACGAGTATTCAAATAGTGATACAACGGATGGAGATGCAATGATATATGCAGAAAATATACACAAAAATGCAATAGATGCTGCAAGCCCAAAAAATAGTATAAATTTCCAAGTATAATCAAAGTTTGAAAACCACTCTCTAAAGATAAACTGAGTGGTTGGATCAAAATCAGTACTGTTGAATTGACCATTACCCATAAAGAAATAAATGATCCCACATAATATAAGAGCAATTAAATAAAAGTAATAAAGCTGAGTGTTTACATCATCTTTATCAGATGTGTATTTAGTAATAGTCATTGAAGCCGCATAAAACAAAGCACTTAGAACGGGTAACAAGTTTTTATATTCAAAATTTGAAAAATTAGGATTTAAAACAATTAGTACCCCCATAAAACCAAAGGCGATAGCAGACCAACGTCTTATTCCAATAAACTCTTTTAAGAAAAATTTAGCAAATATAGAGACAAAGAAAGGACATGAGAAAAATAAAGCATTAGCCGTTGCTAGTTGCATAAAAGTAATAGAGATAAAGAAAGTTGAAAATGCAATAAAGTGCAACAAAACTCTTATAAAAGTTAGTAAGGGATAATGAGTTTTTAAAGATACTTTTTGTCCTTTAAAACTTAAGTAGATAAATAAAACAATTGCAGCAACTAAATATCTTCCAAAGAATATTTCATATAGAGCAGATTGCTCAAAGATAAACTTGATCAATGCATCTTGCATTGAAAACAAGCTCATAGCGATAAGGATTAAAACAATTCCTTTTGAATTATTATCTGCACTCATTAATATTAATAATGAGGTGGTTTTTTATCTTCTTTAATGGCCCCTGAAGCAATCTCCCCATCCATTTCTATAATTCTCTTATTTAAATCAGTAATTTCTTTTTTAAGATCTTTAATCTCTTTTTGTTGAGAATAAAGCTCATTACTTAAGTCTGATAATTCTTGCTGGAGATAAGTGACTTGTTCCTCTAAATTTTTATTAACTTTTGTCGTCATGATTAATCCCAAAAAATTTTTTAATTTTATCTTTATAAGAATAATATAAAGAAAAGCAGATCAAACCTACTAATACTACCCCAACAAATATTCTTAAATACTGATTAAAGAACAGGTTTATAAATTCAGTCATAATAAAATTTTATTAATTAAGATCAAAAATTTTTATTTTAAAGTTCCCTCTAGAACATACTTTAATATTCTTACCACTTGCATTTGATCCGTGGCAACAGCTGAGGCGGCAGCATCAATTTCTTTTAAAGCATGTTGATGATCTTCATTTTGGATAACAATAATTGATTTATTTAATGCAGATGCATATCCTGCATCAAAAGCTGCATTCCATTGTTTGTATTTTTCACCAAATTTAACAACAACCACATCACTGTCTTTAATAGACTTTTTGGTTCTAATTGAATTGATATTAGCTCCTTTTCTATCTTTCCAAAAATTTTTCTCTTCAGCACCTAGAATTTCAACACCACAATCATCTGATGACGGGTGATCAGTTACAGGAGATGAAAATTGAATATCTAAATTTTGTTTTTTACAATTTTCAATTATTTCTTCACGCCAGTTTGTGTGAATTTCGCCCGCTAAATATACTTTTAACATTTGTTCTCCTGTTTACTGTTAATTCTTTATCTTAGATAATTTTATTAATATATTAGACTATATATCAAATGTTTAACTTGTCTTTAATTGCATAAAACCACACAGCCAATCTAAAATAAAATGTCCTTAATTGAGGAAAAATAAACTTTTTAGGCAATCCTTTATAAATCTTTGAGATATCAAGATCTTTACTATTTGAGGAGAAAACTAATTTAGATAACTGTTTTCCAGTCCAAGGAGCAGCACTAACCCCTACGCCGTTATAACCAAACCCATAATAAATCTCTTCGTTATCAATTTTACCAATTGATGGAGCAAGCTTTTGGGATAAAGCAATCAACCCTCGCCAATTATAATCAATTGAGACATTAGACCATTGAGGGAAAATATCTTTTAAAAACTTTTCCATCTTTTTTGACATAGCTAAATTTGACTGGTCACTTCCTGTTAAATCTCCTCTAGTTCCAAATAAAATTCGATTATCTGGCAACTTTCTATAATAACACAAAAGGTTTTTAGTATTAACGACGGGTGAAAATGTTTTAAAGTTATGAGCATTCAATTCATCCTCATTAAGTTTTCTAGTTACAATTACGTTTGAGATAACAGGCAGTACCCTTCCATCCATTTGAGGAATTAATCCTTCTTGATAAAACCCATTCGTTGCAACAACTATTTTCTTAGATCGAATAGATCCTTCTTTAGTTTCTAAAACATAAGATCCATTTTCTTTATTAACTTTGTCAACTTTGGTGTGTTCAAATATCTTTAATTTTTTGGATAAAGCATATTTTGCAATTCCATTTACAAATTTAAGAGGATTAATTGCAAATGCTGGTTTATACGAAAACGCTCCATATTGTTCGGTTCCTCCATGTCCAATTTCATCAAATTCTTCTTTTGAATAAATTTTAGTCTCAATATCAAACTCAGATTTATAAACCTCAGCTTGTTCTTTTATTTGTTCAAATTTATTTTTATGATGCGCAACGACATAACTACTATCTCCTGATACATCACAATCAATATTATATTCTTTAATAATATCTTTTGTATGATTGGAGCCTTCTACTGAATTTTTAAAAAACTTTTTTGTCTCCTCCACTCCATATATGGATTGCATTTGTTTAAAAGACATCTTACTTGGAGGCAAACAATTAAATCCAGCATTCCTTGATGATGCACCCCAGCCTATTTTTCCCGCTTCAACTAAAATGACATCTAAGTTATGATTTTCTATTAAATTAATTGCACAAAGTAATCCCGTGTATCCTCCACCGATCACTACAATTTCTGAATTAATATCTTTTGTAAGTTTGTCTATTTGTAAATTTTCGCTTGAAGTATCTTCCCAATAACTACTGACAGGTGTATCAAATTTATAAATATCTGAATGATATAAATTTTTCATTTTTTAAGAATACTTAAACTTGTAACAAGTGTCTAATTTTCTAAACAGCTTGAACCAATGAAGCACTGTTATTGGTAGGTTTGTTAACATCTTTTGACACTTCATGAAAAATAAGATCCGGTTTACTGCATTCCTTTAAAAAGGCTGAACCTTGTAACTCTAAATTTAAATATCGATTAACATCAGTTTGATTAATGATTACTGGTTGACGGTGATGTATTTCAGTATTGTTATCTTTGGCTTCTTCTGTAATTAAACAAAATTGGTCCTCTTCAAAAATTCCTGCAAAGAATATTGGTTTAGTATCTTTTCTGGTAAAATAATGAGGAGTTTTCTCTTTTTCCTCTCTTTTCCATTCATAAAAACCATCTGCTACAGCAACACATCTATTGTTCTTAATTAGTTTTTTAAATGAAACTTTTTCATCAATGGTCTCTAATCTTGCATTAATTAAAGCTTTGAAATCTTTATCTTTAGCCCAACCTGGTATTAAGCCCCATTTAAGAGCTTCTAATGTATTTCCATTTTTATATTTTTTAATAACCGGAAGCTTTTGATAAGGGTGAGCATTATAATTTTCAGTATCCTCTACCTGAATTGCAGATTTAACTAATTTGCTAGTTTTAGTGACCGGATTTTTAACCACATATCTTCCACACATATTTTTAGTTTAGCAAATAGAATAGATTAAGTCGATACGATGGTTTTAAGCATATTGTCCTGCAACATAACCAGAAGACCAAGCCCATTGAAAATTATATCCACCTAGGTGCCCTGTTACATCCACCACTTCACCAATAAAAAATAAATTTTTGTGTTTGTTTGACATCATTGTTTTTGAAGATAGTTCTTTGGTATCAACTCCTCCTAAAGTAACCTCTGCAGTTCTATATCCTTCTGATCCTGTTGGATTAATTAGCCAAGAATTTATATTGTCACTTAGTTGTTTTAAAATTTTATTGGATAATTCAGAAATATTTCCACTTACTTTATTTTCACTGCAGATTATTTGAGCTAATCGTTTGGGTAAAATTTCACTTATAATATTTAAAATATCAAATTTTGGATTCAACTTTCTTTTTTCTTCTAATAATTGATACACATTTAATTTAGGAGATAGATTGACTTTAATATGATCTCCTTGTTTCCAGTAAGATGAAATTTGTAATATTGAAGGGCCACTTAAACCTCTATGAGTGAATAGCATTCCTTCTTGAAATAAAACTTTATTAAATGAGACTATCGCTTCAACTGAAAGTCCTGTTAATTCTTTACACATTTCCAGTATTTTTTCGCTAAACGTTAATGGCACTAATGCAGGTAAAGTTTCAATAATATTGTGATCAAATTTCTTAGCAACCTCATAACCAAAGGAAGTGGCGCCAATTTTTGGAACTGACAATCCACCTGTTGCAACAATTAAAGACTCTGATGAATATGTGTCTGTTTCAGTTGATACAAGATATTGATCATTATCTTTATCAATATTTTTAATAATAAATTCTTTTAAAACAGTTACATTTGCTAGCTCACATTCTTTAAGTAACATCTCAACAATTTGCTGAGCGCTGTGATCACAAAACAATTGTCCTAATTTTTTTTCATGAAATTTAATCTCGTACTTATTGATTAAATTGATAAAATCATTCTGGGTATATTGGCTTAAAGCTGATCTTACAAACTTTGGGTTTTGAGAAAGAAACTTGCTTGGATTGGTGTTGATATTAGTAAAATTACATCTACCTCCTCCAGAAATTCTAATCTTCTCGCCTATTTTTTTATAATGATCAACGAGTAAAACTTTTCGACCACGTTTTCCAGCTTCAATAGCACTCATCATGCCAGCTGCGCCTGCTCCAACTATTATAACATCATATTTAATGCTCATTATTCCCTAAATATTAAATCTGAAAAAATTTATCTTAACAACTAAATTGATTGTCTTTTAATTAACTCTTCAATTTGTTCAATCATTACCTTTGAAGATTTCATGGCAGGATAAATTTCTTGTGCTTTTTGATAACTTCTTTTTGCTTTATCGTAATTCTTTAACTTTATATTAACCATGCCTTGTCCTGCTAAAGCTCCAAAATGTCTTTCTTCTAATTCTAAAACTTTATCAATATCATCTTGTGATTTTTGAAATTCTCCAACCATATAAAATACTGTTGCTCTCTTATTCCAAGCTTCTGCCCAATTAGGATCTAATTCAATTGCTTCAGTAAAAACATCAATAGCTCTAGTTAATTGTTGGTCTTGAACTAATCTTGAACCCTCATCTAAAAGAGAGGTTAATTTTTGATCTGTCGGATGAGTGCTCCATAACATCCAAATTTGTTGAGCAATTCCTGATGATAGAGATGGAATATTCTTTTTTAATTCTAGAAATAATTTATCCAACTCAACATTTCTATCGTTTGCACTTAAAGTTGTGGTGGAGAGAAATAAAATAATGATTGATAGAATCTTTTTCATTAAAAACGATAACAAAAAAATAATATTAAGTCTTTATAGATTTTCTAAGATAGCTTTTTTTAGAGTGTTACCAATGATAATTGTGCCTTGGTCATTTGGATGCATGCCATCACTTAAATTAAATTCTGGCTTTTGTGCCACACCCTCAAGTAGAAATGGAATTAATTGTAATTTATATTTTTTGGATAAATCAGAAAAGATTTTATCAAAAGATTTCTTGTAATTATAACCATAAGAGGTTGGTGCGATCATTCCAGCAATAATTACTTTAATATTTTTGCTTTTTGCAATTTTAATAATTTCTTCCAAGTTATTTTTTGTCTCCTTAGGATTTATTCCTCTAAGCATATCATTCGCTCCAAGGCATAAAATCATAAGATCAATATTATTTTCTGATAAAGTCCATTCAGCTATATTTAATCCACCAGCAGAAGTACTTCCTGAAACGCTACCATTAATAATTTCTATGTTGTGACCCTCTACCTCTAAACTATTTTGCAAAATTACTGATAAATGTTGCTCATTTGGCAATCCATAACCTGCCATCAAGCTATCTCCAAATAATATTACTTTTTCTATTGCACTGACCTTTATGGTGACTAGACAGAGTAAGATTATTTTAATAATAAAACTTTTATTCATGAGCATTCTTCTTAAATTAAATAAAGTAAATCTTAAATACCAAACTGGCAAAGACAATATCAGAGTTTTAAAAGATGTTAACTTAACTACCAAGAAAAAAGAGACAATTTCTATTGTTGGAGAAAGTGGATCAGGAAAAACAAGTCTAATAATGTTAATTGGAGGGTTAGAAAAAGCTACCTCTGGAAAAATTTTTTTTCAAGATCAAGAAATAACAAAATTAAATGAAGATGAAGTCTCTGAAATAAGAAGAAAAAATATTGGAATTATATTTCAGTCATTTTATTTAATCCCTAATTATACAGCAGTTGAAAATGTAGCTCTAACTCTTGAATTGAATAAATTCAAAAATCCTGAAAAAGAGGCAAAACAATTGTTAGATCGATTTGGATTGAGTCATCGATTTAATAATTTACCAAGCCAATTATCAGGTGGAGAACAACAAAGAGTTGCTATAGCTCGAGCGATTGCAATGAAACCAGAATTAATCTTAGCAGATGAACCTACTGGAAATTTAGATACTGAAAATTCATTAATGATTTCTGATATATTATTTAAATATGTAAAAGAAGAAGGCTCCTCACTCATTATGGTAACTCATGATCCAAAATTAGCTAATAAAGCAAAAAGAAAAATTAAAATTAAAGATGGAAAAATTAAATAATCCATCTGAACTAAATTTAATTTTTAAATATGCTTTAAAAGATTTAAGCAGAAATTATAAAAAATTATCTAGCATTATAATCACTCTCTTTATTAGTCTTTTTATTTTAAGTGCCATCTTCACAATAGAAGATAGTTTAAAAAAAGAATTAAATGATAATGCTAAAGCTTTGTTGGGCGGTGATCTTGAAATTGACTATAATCGTAATGAAGGAAATCTTGAGCTAGTTAATCAAGTAAAAGAATTTACAACCATTTCTCAAATGATTGAGTTCAGTACAATGGTCTCAACAATTGATAGAGACAAAAACAAATCTCTGTTTACCAGAATTAAAACTGTAGATACTAAATATCCTTTATATGGCAAAGTTGATTATGAACCAGCAGGTGCATTTGACAGAATGCATAACGAACCCAATACTTTGTTAATCAATGAAAGTTTATCAAAAAATTTAAACCTTAAGATAGATGATAAAATTAAAGTTCAAAATCAATTATTTACAATTATAGGAATTGTAAAATCTGTCCCTGATGTCAGTGGATTTGTTGCCTTTGGGGATTGGGCGCTTGCTGGTGATCAAACGTTAGAAATCTTAAAACTAAATGGAATAGGAAGTTTTTTAAATTATGAGTACAAAGTAAAATTTAATGAAACAGATGATGCTGGTAAAATAGAAAAAAAAATTGAAGATATATTCAAAGATGATCAAAAAGTTAAACTTAGATACCCTGAAAATTCTGCAAGTGGGTTAAAGAGAATAATTAATAATTTCTCACAGTTCTTATCATTAGTGTCCATAAGCGCGATGTTGATTGCAGGGATTGGAATAGCAAATACTCTTCTCTCTTTTATCAATCAAAACAATATGTCTATTGCGGTTAGAAAAGCAGTTGGATTTTATTCAGGTAACATTAAAACACTCTATTATCTTCAATTATTGATCTTACTTTTAGTGATTACAACTTTTGCTTATGGCTCAAGTTTTTTAATTGTACCTTTTGTAGATCAATATTTATCAGATGGATTAGGACTGAATGTTTCTCCAGTATTTTCAATTTTAAATTTTATTAAAATATTTTTAGTTGGATTATTAGTTCTTGTCATCTTTTCAATTCCAACCATAAGTTCAATTGATCAAGTAAAAGCATCAAATTTATTTAGAAATGTATTTCAAAATTTAGAATTTTATTATTCAAAGAAATCTACAGCTTTAAGTTTAATATTATTATCTATTTTAGTTTTATTATTTAGTTTTGGATCAGAAAGACCCATTTATAGCATCGGATATTTTGTAGCTTTTTTTGTTTGTTTAATTGTGTTTTTTCTACTTTCAAAAATAATTATTTATTTCTTAAAAAAATTTAAATCTACTTCTAATATATCTTTAAAAGTATCCATTAAAAACATAACTCAAACTAAAAGTATTACTCCAATTACAATAATGTCTTTAGGCTTAGGTGTTACTTTATTGTTAACGCTGGCATTAGTTGGAACAAATTTTCAAAGAGAAATAGCAAAATCTATACCTGATATTGCTCCTGACTATTTTTTTGTTGGTATTCAGAAAGGAGAAAAAGAAATTTTTGAGAAAAATATATTGAATATGGACTCAAATGCTAAAATTGAAGTGGTACCCATGGTGTCATCTGGAATAATTAAAATTAACGGAGTTAATCCAAATACTTATATTCAACCAGACAATAATAGTTACTGGGTAATTGGCAGTGATAGAAGATCTTCTTGGGTTGATGAGGTTCCAGAAGATAATCCAATAACTGAAGGTGAATGGTGGGATCTTACAAAACCAAATAAGCTACAAATTTCTTTAGATGCGCAAGTTGCAAAAGATTTAAATATTAAATTAGGAGATGTATTCACACTTAATATTTATGGAAGAGAAATTGATGGTGAGATAGTTAATTTTAGAGCTGTTGATTACCGTGATCTTAGTATTAATTTTGCAATGTTATTTAATCCTCAATTTGCAAATAATATTCCTCATGAATATCTAGCAACTGCTAAATTTGATTTAATTGAAAAATTTGACGAGACTTCGATGCTTGAAGTGTTACCTAGCTTATCGATGATTAAAATAGCAGATTATTTAAATAAAGTAACTGATGTTTTAAATAAAGTATTTATTGCAGTAACCCTTATTTCAGCGGTCACTATTATTATTGGCTTAATTGTAATTTCTAGTGCAATTATGGTTCAAGGAAAAATTAAAGAATATCAAAATTTAGTTTTTAAAATTTTAGGATTTTCTAAAAAAGAAGTGATTTTATCATCCTTAATTGAATTTATAATAATCTTTAAATCAGTGATTTTAATTGCAGTGCTCTTTGCAGTGATTGCCTCTAAATTTATAATGGAGAATATCTTTGAATTAGTTTGGGCTTTTGATTTTAAAGTGTTGATTTATCTTGGTTTTTCTATTGGATCAGTCACATTGTTTTTAATTATGCTAACTAATCTTAAATATTTAAACCCTAAAGTTTATCCCCTTATAAGAAACCAATAATTAAAATTTTATAAAGATATTTTTTTAAAGAATAAATTTATATCTTTTACTAAGATTTTAGGATTTTCTAATGCAGGAAAATGTCCACCAGAATTCATTTTGCTCAGATGTTGAACGTTAAAAATTCTTTCTATATAGGTGCTTGGAGGCCATTCAGACATTTCTTTTGGAAACATTGAAATACCAGTTGGAATATTAATTTTTTTAAAATCTTTAGGAAAATAACGACCCCCTTCTTCACGTCTTCCAAAATATATCCAAGAAGCTGTGTTAAACGTATTGGTTAAAACATAGACCATGATATTTGCTAACAGAACATCTTTTGAATAAACGCTTTCAATGTTGTTATCTTTTAAATCTGACCAACCATGCATTTTCTCAGTTATCCACGCTGCAATTCCAACCGGACTATCGATCATTGAGTAACTTAGTGTTTGAGGTTTGGTCGCTTGTTGAGTTCTATATCCATCTTGAATAATTTGATCTTTATCAAACTTATTTTGCCATTTTTTTTCTTCATCCGTTTGAGGACCATCAGGATGTCTCATGGTTAAACAATTAATATGAATTGCTTTACAATTGATATGATGATCATAACCTAACCAATTTGCTATAGTTGCGCCCCAATCTCCTCCTTGCGCTACATACTGTTTGTGGTTTAAATTATCAGTCATTAATTTATTTAAAATTTCAGCAATTTTTCTTGGACCAATTGGTTTTTTGGAGGAACCTGAAAAACCAAAACCAGGTAAAGATGGTGCTATAACTGTAAATGCGTCTTCCTCGTTACCACCAAATTCCTCTGGATGAGCCAAAGGTCTTATAATTTCTAAGAATTCTACAATTGAACCCGGCCATCCATGCATTAACAATAATGGTTTCGGGTTTTCTCCGCTTCCTTTTTCTTGAATAAAATGAATGTCAATACCATCAACATTCGTTTTAAAATTGGAAAAGCTATTAATTAAATTTTCATGCTTTTTCCAATCAAAATCTGAAGTCCAATATTCACATAATTCTTTTAGATATTCCTTGTTAGTTCCATGAGTCCACCCCTCCATATTTTCAATTGAAGACCATGGGTAATCCTTTATCTTAGAAATAATGTTGGAAATCTGCTCATTCGATACATTAATTTTATAATCTCTAATCATTTTATCTTATTTTATTATCAATAATTATAAAAACAACTATATACATTTTAATTATTATTTATAATCATTGTCTATGCTCTCAAATAAAGAAATAGTCTGTCCTAATAACCTCTTAGACTTTGCGCATAAAAAAAAAGGTGTGAAAGTTGCGATTGTTAATGCTGGTAAGCCTTTGCCAATGCTTTCTGCTCAGGATGCTGTCAATGAAGATTTAATAGAACCTATTTTTATAGGAGATAAAAAAGAAATTTTAAAATGTGCTGAAGATTTGAAATGGGATATTTCAGATTATGAAATTATTGATGAACCTATTGAAAATAATACTGCAAAAATTGCAGCAAAACTTGCTAGTGAAGATAAAGTTAAAATAATAGTTAAAGGTCATATTCATACTGATATTTTAATGAAAGAAGTTTTAAAACGTGAATATAATCTTTTAGGTAAAACTCGATTAAGTCACATATGGCACATGACCATTAATAAAGAAGATCAGCCACTAATTATTACAGATGGTGCTTTAAATGTGCTTCCAAATGTTAAAACAAAAATGCACATACTTAGAAATGTAATTAATTTTAATAATAGAATTGGAATTTCAAGACCAAAAGTTGCTATATTATCGGCCACAGAAGAAGTGTTGGATAGTATTCCAAGTTCTTTAGATGCTGCAGAATTAACTAAATTGGCAAAAGAAGAAAATTTAGAAGCTGATGTTTTTGGACCTCTTGCATTTGATAATAGTATTTCAAAAAAATCTGCTGGAATAAAAGGAATTAAAAATGCTGTCGCTGGAGAAGCTGACGTTTTATTGGTTCCAAGTGTAGAAACTGGAAACGGTTTAGTTAAAATGATGATTTATTTTATGGGCGCTTGTGCAGCTGGTGTTGTGGTTGGTGGAAAAGTTCCAGTTGTAATCACCAGTCGATCCGATGAAGCTCAAGCAAGATTAGCATCTATTGCAGCAGCTGTAGTTGCTTTAGATTAATTCTAAATTATTTAATGAAACCTTTTGATTATATTAGCTTATATTTTCTAGTCATAATTTTATGTATTGTAAGTGTTAACATTGGATATAGATTTTATTTTTAAAACATTGAATAAAAAGATTTTATACTTTATTAAGAACGTCATAAAATAAAGGAAACAATCAATGGCTATTCAATATTTAAAAAAATCACCAAAAACATCATCAACAGACGACACTAAAACAACTGGTATAGTTCAAGATCTACTTAAAGATATAGAAACTACAAAAGAGCAAGGTTGTATCGATTTAACTAAAAAATTTGATAAATATGATGGTGATATTGTTGTTTCTAAAGAAAGAATTGAAGAGATTAAAAAAACACTTGATCAAAAAACTAAAGACGATGTTCAGTTTTCATATGAAAGAGTTAGAAAATTTGCAGAAGCGCAATTGAAAAACTATGGTCAAGATTTTGAGGTTGAGCTTTCAGATGGTTTATTTGCAGGACAAAAATTAGTTCCTGTAAACACTGCAGGCTGCTATGTACCTGGTGGAAGATATGCGCACATTGCATCAGCAGTAATGAGTGTGACAACTGCAAAAGTTGCAGGTGTTAAAAATGTAATTGCTTGTAGCCCTCCAAAAGAAGGTGTAGGCGCTCATCCAACGATTGTTTACACAGCTGATTTATGCGGTGCAGATGTTATTTTAAACTTAGGTGGTGTACCTGCTATTGCAGCGATGACTAATGGTTTATTTAGTAATCCACCCGCTGACATTATTGTTGGTCCTGGTAATCAATTTGTTGCTGAAGCAAAAAGAATTTTATTTGGTAAAGTTGGAATTGATTTATTTGCTGGTCCTACAGAAATTGGAATTATTGCAGATGCTAAAGCAGATCCAGAAATTGTTGCTGTTGATTTGGTTGGTCAAGCTGAACATGGTTATAATTCACCTTGCTGGTTATACACAACAAGTAAAGATCTTGCTGAAAAAGTAATGAAAAGAGTTCCTGAGTTAATAGCTGAACTACCAGAAGTTCCAAGAACAAATGCGGATGCTGCTTGGAGAGATTATGGTGAAGTTGTTCTTTGTGATACTGATGAAGAAATGGTTAAAATCAGTGATGAGTACGCACCTGAACATTTAGAAGTACAAACAGAAAATTTACAATGGTTTCATGACAGATTAACTAACTATGGTTCTTTATTTGTTGGTGAAGAAACTACAGTTGCCTATGGAGATAAATGTTCTGGAACAAACCATATTTTACCGACTAAAGGTGCCGGAAGATATACTGGCGGTTTATTTGTTGGTAAATTTGTTAAAACATTAAGTTTCCAAAGAATGACTAAAGAGTCTACAGAATTAGTTGGTGCTGCAGCTGCTAGAATTTCTAGATATGAAGGAATGGAAGCGCATGCAAGAACTGGTGATGTTAGACTTAAGAAATACGGATACTCTAATTAATAGTTTCTAAAAACACTAAAAAAGTCAAAAAGCTCATAAATACAATTATAAATAAATTAATTATATTCCAAATTTTTTTACTTTGTGCGTATTTAGATAAAATTTTTGACAGATAGCCTAGTAAAAAGAAAAAAAGGAATGAGGCTATTGAAGCACCAATTCCAAATATAATCTTTTCATTTAATAAGAAATTTTTTGAAAAGTTTCCTAAAATAAATACGGTGTCTGAATAAACATGAGGATTTAAGTAGGTAAAACCTAAAGTTTTTAAAAGAATATCATATTTAGAAACATTATTTAGATCGCTCCCTAAACTTACATTTGTATTAAATATTTTTATTTTTGAATAAATAAAATGAATTAAAAAGCAAATTAATAGAATGTTAAATATTAATTCTATTGTTGAGTTAAAATATTGAACAAAATAATGAAAAAGAAATATTCCAACAAAAATTAAAATTAAATCAGATAAAGAACAAATTAAACAAACTAAAAATATGTGTTGTTTTTTTAAACCCTGCTCAATTACAAAAATATTTTGAGCACCTATTGCTAAAATTAAACTTAAGCCAGTAAAAAAACCTAATAGCAGAAATTCCATTAAGGTTTATTAAACTCTTTTCTTACCTTGAACAACCCTATCTAGAATTAATGCAACAAATAAAATTGCAACACCAGCTAAAATACCCTGACCAACGTTTGCATATTGTAGTGCTTCAAGTACATCTTGGCCTAATCCTTTAGCACCAATTAATGATGCAACAACAACCATGGCTAAACTTAACATTACTGTTTGGTTAACTCCCGCTAAAATAGAAGGTGTTGCTAAGGGTAAATCTACTTTTCTAAGCAAATACCATTTGCTTGCTCCATAAGCTATTGCTGCTTCTCTTATTGTTTCAGGAACACCTCTTAAACCTAATACTGTTAATCTTACAACGGGCGTACCACCAAAAATCATTGTAATGATTACAGCTGCAACTTTTCCTGTTCCAAAAAACGCAATTACTGGGATCATAAACACAAAGGCTGGCATGGTTTGCATGAAATCCATTATAGGTCTTATCATTGAGTAAAATCTTTGACGTCTTGCACAAAAAATTCCAAGAGGTATTCCAATTGCAATACTTAAAATTGCAGCTGTACCAAGTAATGCAAGTGTAGTCATTGCTTTTACCCAAAAGCCTAAAAAACCCATATAAGCTAAAAAACCAGCAGAATAAATTGCTGCTCTAGGTCCTGCAGATAAACCTGTTAAGGTTACAATCGTAGTAATGATTACTATCCATGGAGTTTTAACAAACAGTAATTCCAAGAAATCTAAAACTGATCTAATCCCAATTGTAATAGCTGTAAATAAAGCATCCCCTTTAAGGACAGCATAATTAAATATAGTTTCAACCCATGCAATTGAAGTTAATCTTATATCTGGGTGTGTTGGAAACTCGTTCATGATATTGATTAAGCCTGGAAAGCTATAATGAACTACTGAAAAAAACATGATTACAGAGGCAAAAACTGTACTCAAAATATAATTTCTAGTTTTCATCCCCGGGCTTATTGTTTTATCTGATAACCATTCTGAGTATCTTTTTTCTAATTTAGAATTAGCAAGTACACCTTGAATAATCTTAACTACTATTAAAGATAGTATTCCAAAAATAGTTATCCAGATAGCTGATGCTTCAATTCTATCCACTTCATTTATATAGCCTTGCATAGCATCTTCTAATGATTTGATGTTTCTTTTATAAACATCAACTTTATCGGGATTGTTTGTAATTGCTGCTTCTAGTTGTTGATTTCTAAAAGCAATAGTAGATTGTACTTGTTCAATTTTTTGAATTGCGTCTTTTGTAATATTTCCAAACAAACCTCTTATAATTTGAACAACTGAGAAGGTTTCTATGATTAGAAAAGTCAAAGCCCAATTCCAAATATTTCGCATTCCAAACCAAATTGGGCCTAAAATTGCAGCATATATATTAAATGAAAAAGAAAATGTAGGCTTGCTTCCAATTTTTTGAAATTGATCAATATAATAATTTGGATTTGTTTTAACAAAATCAGTTATCAGTTCTGATCTAGATGGATTGTTAACTTCTTTACTCACCATCTCCTCCTTCAATAACCGCTTTCAAAAGATCTGCTTGTGAAATAACTCCAACTATTTTGCTTTCAGAATTTTGAACAATTACAGGTTTGTCTTTTGAGGCTGAAGTTTCAATCAATTTACTTAACAAATCACCTTCATTTACAACTTCTAAATCGTTAGACAATTTTCCATTTTTATTTTCAAAACTATCAACTGATTGCATGATGGATTTAGCCTGAACTACTTTTAGTCTAGAAATACCTTTAACAAAATCAGCAACATAATCATCTGCTGGACTAACAACAATTTCTTCAGGTGTTCCAACTTGAATAACTTTACCGTCTCTCATTATTGCAATTCGATGACCTACTCTTACCGCTTCGTCTAAATCATGAGTAATAAAAACAGTTGTTTTTTTCATCTGTTTTGAAAGTTTAATAAATTCTGATTGAAGTTGTCTTCTAATTAATGGATCTAGTGCACTAAATGGTTCATCCATTAATAAAAAGTCAGGATCTGCAGCTAAAGCTCTTGCTAATCCAACTCTTTGTTGCATCCCTCCTGACAATTCATGAGCAAATTTATTACCCCAACCTTGAAGTTCTACTATTTCTAAAATTTTATTAGCTGCATCTAATCTATCATTTTTACTGATACCTCTTATCTCAAGTGGCATTGCAATATTATCAACAACAGATCTATGGGGCATTAAAGCAAAGTTTTGAAAAACCATTCCAATTTTTTTATTTCTTAATTCTTGTAAACTATCTCTATCAAGAGACATTACATCCTGACCATTGATTAAAATTTTTCCTGATGTTGGTTCTAACAGCCTATTAATATGTCTTACTAAAGTGGATTTACCACTTCCTGATAAACCCATTACACAAAATATCTCTCCTGACTTAACGTCAAATGAGACATCAGAAACACCTATTACTGAATTGTATCTTTCTAGTGCTTCAGTTTTTGAAATTCTTTTATTTTGAATTGCATCTATCGCTTCATTTGAAGTGTTACCAAACACTTTCCAAACGTTTTCAATTCTAATTGCTGATCCAGATGAATCCATTTAGCTTTCTTTTATTAAAGGAAAATATACCCGGCAATATAAAATTGCCGAGTATAAGTAATTTATTTTATTTAGATTAAAGGCCTAACCAACCATCAACTGTTGATTTATTAGCTTTCATCCAAGCTCTTGCTACATCAGCTGGTTGTTTTTTTTCAACTGAAATTGCATAAGCCATAGCTGACACATCGTCTGCTGTTAATTGAAAGTTCTTAAAGAATTCAACGATAGCTGGCGATTTACTTTCTAAAGAAGTTCCCCAACCAATTTGAATTTGTTTAAGTGCATCTTTCGAAGCAACATAAGATTTTTTGTACCAGTCAGCGTCCTCTTTAGGTTGTACCATTTTGTATTTAGCTGGATCAAATTTAGGTTCTTCCAACATAACTACATCTGCCATTCCCCAAATCGCATGTGGTTTATAACAATAAAATGCATAACCTTCGTCTTTTTTAATTGAGTCAAGTACTCTTGCATTTTTAACTGCTTCAGCTGCTCTAATTGGCTCGATACCTGCATCATATAAACCATAGTCTCTTAACTTAACTTGATTCACATTAGCTGACGCCCAACCATCTGCACCAATCCAAAACTCACCTTTACCATTGCCATCGCTATCCATAGCTTTAACAACTTCAGGTCTTCCTAAATCTTCAATCGCAGTGATGTTAAATTTTTTCGCAAATTTTTGAGAAACACAATAACCTTGGTTTCCTTCATATGGTTTGCTACTTAATTTTAAAGTTCCTTTTGGAACTAAATCATTTGTATAAGCTTGTTGGTTTGGCAACCAAATATCAGGGTGAACTTCTATTTCACCTTTGCTTCTGTCGATTGCACCATAGATAGCAGTGTTGTTTCCTGGAACAAGTTCTGCTTCTCCACCCATTTTATCTGTAACAACTGCTGCTAATAAATTAGCAATTGCTGTAGCACCTGTCCAACCTGGATCACCAATTTTAACTTTTTCAGCAAATGATGAAACAGTTGCAAAAATAGAAATTAATGCTGCTACAAGTGTAGTTTTAATTATTCTCATTATCTCTCTCCTATTAATTTAAAAATTAAGTCTAACGCGAATGATTAAAGCGAGTCAAAGGAAATAAAGCTATAAAAGATATATATAACCATGTCTTTTTAACTTAATTGCCTCAGTAATTATTAATGACTAATCTGAAAAACTAGACCTTTTTAACAAAAGAAATTACAGCACCAATGGTCGTCAAAAATCCAGCTAACGGCAAGATAGCAACTGCGTATTTTTTTGGCATATAATTTTCTTTGAACTCAATACCTTGAAAACTAATTTCAAAATACCACATCTCCCAATACTTCCCACGCATACCTTCCACAAGTTCAACTCCATAGATCATCAGGACTATACCAATTACCATAATCATAATTTTCCAGAACTGACGTATATATAGTGACAGTCTATCTGGTAATTTTTCATAAATTAAATTTAAAGCTATGTGTTCATTATCTCTGGCTGTCAGTGAAAGTGCTATAAACATCAACCAAATATTACTTAATACTGTTAGTAGATCACCCCAAACAGGAGGGTTATTAAAAACATATCGCATGATAACGTTATAAAGAGTGAAACCAACCATCGAAGCTAAAAAGAGTGAACACATAGCTTCCAGCATACGATGAATAAAACGGTCAAAGTTATTAAAAAATTTTAACATATCGCTAATTACTCAAGAGGTTTGGAAGAAACATAGTCAACTCTGGAACAACAAGAATAAAAAATAAAAGTAAAAATAGCCCAATCAAATAAGGAATTAATGCAATAGCCACTTTTTCTAAACGCACCTGTGCTATTGTTGCAGCAGTAAAGTAAGCAACACCAACAGGCGGAGTTACTGATCCTATTAAGAAGCCAACTATTACAACGATAGCTGCTTGTACTTCAGGAAAGCCAGCTTGAGCCATAACATTAACTAGTACCGGACCAACTATAATAATGTTTACCGCAGAATCCATCACCGTTCCAAGAAGAAAAATGAATAATATCACAGCTAAAATAAAGATAATCGGAGACTCTGTTAGGCTTAGAAGCCATTTTTCAAGATCACCGATTGCACCTAGAGAAGTAAGTAACCAACTGAAGGGTCCTGAAGCTGCTATGATGATAAAAACCATTGCTGAATTACGGAATGCTCGACGAAAAGCACCAGTACAATCTTTCCATTTTATAGTTCGGTAAACGAAAACACCTGTAAATAATGCAACCATTGCTGTGATAGCCCCAGCTTCAACAACCGATGCAACCCCTCCCATGACTGAGCCCACCAAAACTAGAGGTATCAAAAGGGCGAATGAGGATCGATATAATTCTTTACCAGCTCGACGTATTGAAAATGGTTCATCACTTCTCTCGAAGTTATATTTAATTGCGAAGTAATGATTGATTATCATAATCGTAATTCCTATCAACACGCCTGGAATAATCCCTGCTGCAAATAATGCTGCAATCGAAATTTCAGTCGAGTTAGCAAGTACAATCATCATGATACTAGGTGGAATTATCCCTCCAATGGTAGAACTCACACCTGTAACTGCAGCCGAAAACGCTGCGGGATATCCAGCTTTTTTCATAGCTGGTAAAACTAATGCACCAACTGTAGCTGTATCTGCTACCACGGAACCATTCATCCCTGCAAAAAACATACTCACAAGAACATTCACTTGGGCCAATCCCCCTCGTATACGTCCGATTAATGCTCTGCTCAAAGCAACTAAACGATCAGTAATCGTTGCACTTGTCATCAACTCACCTGTTAACATAAAGAACGCAATTGCAGTTAATGGAACCGAGTCAATAGCATTAAACATTTGACTTGGGATCAAAACAAGCGGTACAGCGTCGGTAAATAAAATATAAACAAATGGTATCAGTATTAATATGAAACCAATAGGAGCACCTAATAAGATTAGAAAAAGGAGTACTACGAGTAGAATAATACTTTCCATAAATACTTATATGTTATGAATTGTTTAAGGTAAAGATCATCTAGTTTTAAAATTGAACTAAATGATCTTTACACAGTTTTTTGTTGAACGATTTAAAGAGCCCCAGCTTTCTCTAACTGAGCTACAAATCCATCCATTCCTTGTTCTAGAAGTACTCTTTTAGCTACCTCTGGTTCAAAAGTACCCTTAGCATCTAACCAAGCACCGATTGCGCCTGCTCTCCACTTAGTCATTTCCGCTTCAGATGGTACATACCACTCTGTTGCAGATGCTTTAATTGCATCTTCACCATTCTTAATCCAAGCGTTATCTAACTGGTTTACTTTTTCTCCATAAGCATCAGCTGCCTCGTGTAACCATTTCTTCTCTTGAGAAGACAATGCGTTATACTGTTTAGCATCCATTGCTAAAATATTTCCTGACCACATGCCGCCAATTTCAGTGAAGTATTTTGCAACTTCATGAAGTTTTGCTACGTGCTGCCAAGGACTAGCAACATACTGACCTTCAACTACACCCGACTGTAGGCCTGAGTATAACTGGCTCCAGTCATAAGGTGTTGGTGTTGCGCCCCAATTTTTAACTAGCATGAACTCAACTGGACTCTTAGTAGTACGCCATTTAAGTCCCTTCATATCACTAGGAACATGAATTGGTTTAGTTGCATTCCCAAGCTGTCTAAATCCACCACTTGAATATACAGAAAGGCAAATATGACCTGCATTTTCAAGAGCAAGTTTACACTGTCTTTCAGCTAACCATTCATCTGATATTCTTTTCGCATCCTCTAATGATTTGAAAATGAAAGGCAAATCAAAAATTGCTAACTCTGATCCAAAATTACCGTAGTTTGCTGTAGAACTAGTCCAAAGGGCTATAAGTCCTTGGTTCGCTTGCTCACCACATTTCTGTTCAGCACATAAGCTTTTTTGATAATGCGGTTCGACTTTCATCTTACCACCAGAAGCTTTTGCCAAAGCTGGTATTAATGCTTGATCTATCGCATCACCAATTGGCATACCTAATCTACCAGTAGTACCAAGCTTAAGAGTTACCTCTGCATAGGCCGCTTGGGTAAAAAAAGCAATTGCAACCACCTTGAGTAGTGTCTTGCAAATTTTTTTAATGTTAATTATTTTCATTATATCTCCTATTAATTTATAAATTAAGTCTATCGTGAATGATTAAAGTGAGTCAAAGGAAATAAGGTTATAAAAAATATATATAACCTTGTCTTTTTAGTTTAATGATTGCAGTATTTATTGGTGACTAATCCAGATAGTTTTTGTTTGAAGAAAAGAATTAAGGGCTTCGGTACCTTGATCTCTACTTAATGAACCAGATTGTTTGTATCCTCCAAATGGAGTTTTAATATCTCCTTCAGAAAAAGTATTAACTGATACAGTTCCACATGGTAGACTTTTTGCTAGATGAAATGCTCTATCAATATCCTGGGTAAATACACTTGCATGTAATCCGTATTTTGAATTGCTTGCAACTTTTAAAGCTTCATTGTCATCCTTAACTGTAAGAACACCAAGCACTGGACCAAAAATTTCTTCTTGAGCAATAGTCATGCTTTCTTTTAATCCATCAAATAAAGTTGGCTTTGCGTAAAAGCCTTTTTGATTATTGTTCGATACTCCACCTGATAAAAGTTTTGCACCCTCATCAATTCCTTTTTGAATATACCCATCAACTGTTTGTAAATGATTTTTTGATATCATTGATCCCATATTTGATTTTAAATCTAACGGATCACCTACTTTTAATTTTTTAACTTTTTTAATAACTTTATCTAAAAACTCATCTTTAACTTTTTTATGAACTATCTGTCTCATATTAGCAGAACAGTTTTGACCACCATTCCAAAAAGCAGAATTTATTGCATTATCAATTAGATCATCATTAATTTTAGCATCTTCTAAAACTATAAATGGACTTTTACCACCCATCTCTAACGCAACAGGTTTTAAATTACTTTCACTCGAATACTTTAAAAAATATCCACCTACTTCAGTTGAGCCTGTAAATGAAACTGCATCAACATCTTTATGACGGCCTAGAGCTTCACCAACATCTCCATATCCCGGAAGAACGTTTAACACACCATCTGGAATTCCAGCCTCTTTACCAATTTGAGCAACTCTTATTGCAGTAAGAGGGGTGTCTTCAGCTGGCTTAATAATTACTGAACAACCTGCGGCTAATGCGGGTGCCATTTTCCAAACAGCCATCATTAAAGGAAAGTTCCAAGGAACAATTCCTGCAACAACACCTATTGGTTCTTTGACTATTAAACTTGTAATTGATGGTTCAGTTGGACCAACTTTTCCAAATACTTTATCAATAAGTTCTCCATACCACTGAAAGTGCATTGGAGCATCATTTGCAACTTCATTAATACAATCTGTAACTAGCTTTCCAGTATCAACACATTCTAAAACTGAATTTTCATCTCCGTGTTTTCGAAGTAATTCTGCAAATTTTAATAAAACTTCTTTTCTATGCTCCGGTGAACTTCTCGACCAAACACCACTATTAAAAGCTTTTCTTGAAACTTTAACTGCTAGATCAACATCTTTATGATTGCATTTTGCAACAGTACAAAGTTTTTCACCAGTTGCAGGATTTATTGTTTCAAACCTTTTTCCATCAATGGCATTAACATATTTACCATTAATAAAAGCTCTTCCTTCAAACTTAAGTTTTTTTGCAATAGCTTTATAATTTATAGCCATTAATTATTCTGGATTAGCGGTCAACGTTTTAATCTCTAAAACATTTTCATTAGGGTCTTTTACAAAAAAAGTTTCCTGTTCGTACTTCGTCCCTTTAAATCTTAAATATGGCTCATCATAATATTTAGTACCATTATCTTTTAATCTTTGTTTTAAAGTATCAAAATCTTTTCTTGATAAATGAACACCAAAGTGTGGAACAGAAACATTTCCCATATCAACATCATGTCTTTCATTATCTAACTTATGCTCACTTGCATGAAGAGTAAGTTCATTACCCCAAAAATCAACATCAGCCCATTCTTGAGCGGAGTTATCTAATCTACAGCCTAATGCTTCATTATAAAATTTTTTTGCAGTTTCTAAATCTCCACAAGGCACAGCCAAGTGAAAACAATTGGTATTTTTGTACATAAGTTAGTCCTTTAAATTTTGATTTTAAACACTATATAAAAGCTAATTTTATAATCAATAAGTCAAATTTAACAAACTTAATATGGGAAATTTTTTACAATCTATAATTGACAGAGATCCAGCAGCTAAATCTAAGCTAAGTTTAATATTAACCTATCCTGGAGTGAAAGCTGTTTTCTTTCACAGAATTGCTAATTTTTTTAGCGTTGCGAAATTTGATTTAATAGCTCGAATTATTTCGCAGTTTTCAAGATTTTTAACTGGTATTGAAATTCATCCAGGGGCTAAAATTGGAAAAAATTTATTCATAGATCATGGAATGGGTGTTGTGATCGGAGAAACTTCAGACATTGGGGATAATGTTACTATTTATCATATGGCAACATTAGGTGGAATTGCGCCAAGTATAAATTCAAATGATCAACGTAATATAAAGAGACATCCAACAATTGAAGATGAAGTTGTAATTGGATCAGGTGCACAAGTATTAGGGCCTGTTACAGTTGGAAGATGTGCAAAGATTGGTGCCAATGCAGTGATCACAAAAGATGTTCCAGAAAAAGCAGTAATGGTTGGAATACCTGCGAAAAATGTTGGTTTAGCTGACAGTGAATTCAAGCCTTATGGTATTACACCAGATAGTGATACAAAATAAGATTAATGAGCAATATACAAAATGATTTTATTTCAGGAATTGGTAACACTCCTTTAATAAAATTAAGAGCAGCATCAGAAATTACTGGATGTAATATTTATGGAAAAGCTGAATTTTTAAATCCAGGTGGATCAGTTAAAGATAGAGCAGCGTTAGCATTAATAAAAGATGCTCAAGAAAAAAAATTAATTTCTAAAGGTGGAACTGTTGTTGAGGGTACTGCTGGTAACACTGGAATTGGTTTAGGACTTTTAGGAAATTCTTTGGGTTATAAAACAATTATTGTAATGAACGATAATCAAACTCAAGAAAAAAAAGATTTACTTAGAAATTTAGGTGCAGAACTAAAATTGGTTGCTCCAAAACCTTACAAAGATGACAACAACTTTGTAAAAATTGCAGCAAGACTTGCAGATGAACTTAGACCATCAAATAATAATGGTGTTATCTGGGCTAATCAATTTGATAACACTGCAAATGCAAAAGGTCATTATGAAGGAACTGGACAAGAAATTTGGAAACAGACAGATGGTAAAGTGGATGGTTTTGTTTGTTCATCTGGAACAGGTGGAACAATTTCAGGAGTAAGTAATGCTCTTAAAGAAAAGAATAAAGATATCAAAATCTATCTATCAGACCCTAAAGGATCTGCTCTTTATAATTATATAAAGAATGGTGAGTTAAAATCTGATGGAGGATCTATTACTGAGGGAATTGGATCAAGCAGAGTAACTAAAAATTTTGGAGAAGCTAAGATAGATGATGCTTATTCAATTGATGACCATGAAGCACTACCTATTCTTTACGATTTAATTCAAAATGAAGGATTAAGTCTTGGTACTAGCTGTGGAATTAATATTGCAGGTGCAATAAGACTTGGCAAAGAACTTGGACCTGGAAAAACGATTGTTACCATTCTTTGTGATCGAAGTGATAAATACTCTACTAAAATGTTTAATAAAAAATTCCTTGAGGAAAAAGGTTTGCCCTTCCCTAGTTGGCTTTAGATATAAATCTTATCAGCTAAACCAAAACAAAGAATTGCACTTAATAAAGTTAAAATTCCAGGTGCAATAATTCCTTCATTAGATGTTTGTGGCGTATGCCCAAGCTTATTTATTTTAATATTATAAATTCCTACAAAGAAAGCTGAAAGGTTTTGTAAAAATACTAAATTGAAAAAAGCCCATGTTCCTTGGAGACCATCGGGTCTAATAAAACCAACCCATATAGCCATTGCAACAGCTCCAATAAATAAAGAACCAAAAAATCTCGTCATTCCTGCGCCGGTATCATCGATACCAAATTTATCTAAAAAAGTTTTTGTAGCGAAAACAGTCTGATACGCATAAATAGCAAAAACAAGAAAATGAACTAAAAAAACTATTAAGTAAAAAATTCCATTAAATTTTTCGATCATCACTTAATTTAACAATTGTAGTAAAAAAGTTTTGTGCAATTTCGTCTCACTCGCCTTTAGGTTGAGCTGAATAATGTATAAATAAATGGGTATGCATCAAGAGCATCACTGTTGATACCATTTAACTCTTATTCACCACCAAACTAATCTGTAACGTTTAAATTATAAAAAACTTAAACAAGGAGAAAACTGTGCAAGCAATTTATACAAGAACAATGAGAGTTAAAGACGACATGCTAGGTAAAGCAATGGAGATTGGTAAAGGTTTAGCAAAAGTGAGAAAAAAATATTATCCAAAACATAATATTTATTTTTCATTTCAAGTGGGTGGTAATCCAAGAACAATTAGAGAAACATTAATTGGTCCAATGTTTGAAGGTGACAATCAAGCTGATGCAAAAATGTCTGCAGATAAAAAATATCAAAGTCTTCAAAAACAATTAAAGAAAGTTGCAGTTGAAGGAACGATTGAAGATGAAATCAGATTTATTTTTAGCGAATAAACTTAACAATTAATTAAGGAGATAAGAAATGAATAAAATGATATTAATATTTATCAGTATATTTTTTTCATTAACTGCTTACGCAGATATGAGTGATACTGATAAAACTAAAGCTTGGGATTGTAGTGGGATCTATATGGCAAATTACTTTTTGCCATCTGGAGAAACTTTTGAATATAGTATGAAAGAAAAATCTATGGCCTCAGTAAAAGTTTTAAAAGCATATGCTTTAGAAACAGGAATTCCCGAAACAAATTGGAACGAAGGAGTAAATAAAGCAGTAGACAAATATTATGGTTCAAAATATGACAAAGTTAAAACAGATGAGTGTCATACTTTTTTAGAAGGATTGATCCCTAATGGTAAAGAAAGAGTAAATAAAGTAGTGCAAACTTTATATTAATTAAAACAAATAAAAGGAGAAAATAATGGAAAAAGAAATGCTAGTAGTGGCTAAATTTAAAGAAGGAGAAGGTAAATTTGAAAAATTTATGGGATTTATGCAATCTCCAGAAGGATTAGCTGAAAGAGCAAAGGTTGCTGTTGTTGAAAAAACTGTAGCATCAGTAACTCCAGATAAAAGTGCAGTAATGTTTAAAATATTTTGTACTGATGAAGCTGCCTTACATAAGTTTATTGAAGGTACTGAAGTATCAAAACCAGTTATGGATGAAGTGTTAGGTGGTTACACTATCTATGATTTGACTAAAGTTAAGGAAGGATAAAATATGTCAATATTAGCAAAGTATAATGCTGCTATGGAAGCTAAAGATGAAGCTGCCATGAATGAACTGTTACATGATGATTATAAGTTTACTATGCATGCATCAGGTAATGTTTTAGGAAAAGCTGATGTAATTAAATGGGCTATGAGTGGCGATATTAAAAGAGATAAGATAAGAGTGATTTTTGAAAATGATGAAATTGGTGTTGAGCATTCAATTGTATCATTTAATGATGGAAATACTGAAGCTGTGATGGCAGTCTTTAAATATCAAGATGGAAAAATGATTTCTCTTGAAACGGGTGCAACTAAGATACCTAAATAATTATATATATTTTGCGAGATTTCATTTAATATTATTAAATGAGTCTCGCAACATCCTACGGCTTTTTAATCCTAGCAGTTTTGCTTGGAGTGACTTCTAATAGTTTTGCAAAAAGTGCTGAAGGTTTTACCCTTCTCTTTCCAAGTATCATCACTGGTATAACAATTGTTGCATGTATGTATGCACTTTCAATGGTAATGAAAAATATTCCAATGGGAATAACTTATGCTTCTTTTGCAGGATTAACTATCATTGCAACTGTAGTTGTTGGAATATTCAGGTTTGATCAAATGCCAAATCATTATTCAATAATAGGATTAGCTTTCATCATAGCTGGAGTTTTGATGGTAAACTTGTTAGGCAACAATTAAACATGAAACCTTTGTTTGGTTATTTATTCTTAGCTTTAGGAATTTCATTTGGCATAGCTTCAAATAGCTTTGCAAAAATATCTAATGGTTTTACAAAACTAACTCCATCAATTTTGTGTATTTTGTTTATGTGCATTACTATGTTTTCTATTTCAAAAGCAATGTCAGCACTTCCAGTTGGATTTGCCTATTCTACTTATAGCGGATTAACAGTTACGGGTGTCGTTTTATTTGCAATGCTTAAATATAATCAAATACCAAATATTTATGGAACTATTGGGATTATTCTAATTATTGTTGGTGTTGTGATGGTTAATTATTTAGGAAAACTTAATTAATTAAAATCATTTGGTAGCTTGTGAATACCGTCATCCGCAAGTTTAATTTCAAATTCATCTACAACATTAGATAAATCTAATGGCGAATATAAGTGAGGAAACATATTACCGTCTGATGCCTGTTCCCAAATTAAATGATCTAATTTTAATGTTTCAACTTTAAGTAAAACTAAATTTTTTTGCTTTGAATAATACTTTTCAAGAGTTCCCTTAACCTGTTCTTCTCCTGAAAAATGAATAAAACCATCCTGTATATCCTTAGAAGATCCGGAATAAGTTCCTGTCTCTTTTACTTTTTGCCACTCTTCACTATCAATTATTTTAAAAATATATTTTAAATTCACAGTTACCAAGAAGAGTTTGGACCATTTAAAAAAGCTAATTCTTCTTCAGTAGACTCCCTACCAAGAATTTTATTTCTATGAGGATATCTATGAAATTGTCTGATAGCTTTTGTGTGATCCTGCCAAAATTTTTTAATCTGTGCATAATCCTCATGTTCTCTTAAATATTTATTAAGTAAATAATAAGCCATATCATGATCTGTTATCTCTTCGCTATGAATTAGAGGCAAGATCATAAAAAATCTCTGACTTTCATTCATCGCTTCTAAATACCCAGCATAGACAGCATCATTTACAATCAATCTAGTTTTATGATCTTGTGCGAAAGCCTTTTTATCATCTCTAAACATATTTCTTGAAAATTGATCGAAAAGAATAACTAAAGCTAGTGCACTCATTGGTTGATCTTGCCAATCATCATATTCATTTTGTGATGCAAGTTCATAATCATCTAAAAATCTATCTTTAATTGTTTGATCAAATGTTTCATCTTTTTTAAATCTTTTTTCAGCAGGAGTTTCCTTAAACCAAAAATCTAAAATTTCTTGTGCTTTTTTAGGAATCATTTTGAAACTGGTTTTAATAGTTTGAGGAATTTATTATGTACTGTTGAATTAGATGACACTAAAATATTTCCTGCGTTAACTGCATCTTTGTTAGACCAAGTACTTACAATACCTCCTGCCGCTTTAATTATTGGAATAAGAGGATGAATATCCCAAATTTTATTTGAGCATTGCATTACAACATCCACTTTACCTTCTGCTAAATGAGCATAACTTAATGCATCGCTGCAAGGAAATTGCATCAATTTTAAAATTTGAGGTATTTTTTTTTGTTGATTTAAAGAAAGTGCACCATGGAACGCTGCGGATAATTTTATATTGCTAAATTTTACTTTTTTATTAACTGATATTTTTGTTTTTTTTCCATTTTCAACTACATATGCAGCTTTATTTGAATAATTTAGGTAGTATTTTTTAAGAACTGGAAAATTAGCTAATCCTAAAATTGGCTTACCTTTAAAATTTATCGATATTAAATTACTCCAAGTTGGATTCCCAATAACAAATGATCTTGTGCCATCTATAGGATCAATTACCCAAGTATAATCACTGTTCGTTTTTTTGTAACCGAATTCTTCTCCTATAACTTGATGACTTGGAAATTTCTTTTTTATTTTAGATCTTATAAATTTTTCAAAAGCTTTGTCCGATGTAGTTACTGGGTCATAACCACGACCTTTTAACTTATTGGATACTTTAAATGTTTTGTTCAATTTAGAAAAATAAAAGCTAGTGAGCTCTAATGCTAATTTATTTAAAAAATTAGCATATGTTTTGTAGTTTTTTGAATTAAATTGATCCACATTATTCTCTTACTATTTTATCTAATCTGAATAAAGCTAATTATAATAAGTTTTATTTTTTAAAATTTATTGTGATTTATTTAGATTTTCAATTTCTTTATATAATGCACTATGATCATCATCTGAGTTGCCATTATCTACCAAGGATTTAAACATTGACTGAATTAAATTTGAAATAGGTAATTGAGTATTAAAATCATTAGCGCACTCTAAGATATTATTCATATCCTTAAGATGAGTAGAAACTTTTCCTTTTGGTGAAAAATCTTTTTTAATCATTCTTTTTCCATGATTTTGAAGAATTTTTCCATCAGCAAATCCACCTGATAAAGCTTTAATGAATTTATTTCCATCAACCCCAGCTTTTTCACATAATGTTATAGCTTCAGCCACTGCTCCAATAGTGACGCCAACTATGATCTGATTTGCAAGTTTTGATACCTGTCCACTTCCGATTGGACCTACTAGAGTTGGATTGCCCATAATTTTTAAAACATCAATAGCATTATCAAATGTTTTTTGATCTCCACCGACCATAATTGCTAAACTACCTTGCTCAGCACCAATGGTACCCCCTGAAACAGGAGCATCTAAAAAATTGATATTGTTTTCTTTTAACAATTTTCCATATTTTATAGCAATTTTTGGTTTTATAGAGGACATATCTATAACAGTTGAAGAAGGTTTTAGATTTTTTAAAAAATCTGAATTTCCCAAAACTTTTTCAACAGCATCATCATCCGTTAACATTGTGAGTATGATATCTGAGTCAATAATAGCTTCGCTTAATGAATTTATTATTTTACCTCCAAATTCTTCTAGCGGTTTTGATTTGTCTAATGTCCGACTAAAAATTTTTAAATCTAAATTTTTTTTTAAAAGGTTTTTGGCCATAGGAAAGCCCATTAAGCCCGTACCAATAAAACTAATTTTCATGATTTTAGAGATTTTAATTTATCTTTTAAGACAGTTATTAACTAGTATAGCCATTAAAATCCATACTACAAAAGCTTCTCCATTGGTAAACACATAATCAGCACCACCAAATCCAGCAATAATATTTATTGCATAAATAATAATTGTTGAAGCGACAAGACTAATTAACAAATCTCTTAATGCACATAAGTACTTCATATACAAACATTATACATATCCTTTTGGTATGTAAACTTTAATTTAAAATAATTTAATTTGAATTGATTAGTTAAATAAATTTTTGATGAATAATTTATTAATCGAGAATTTACTAAAGCACTAGGTTGTATTCAAGAAGTATATTTTAGAAAACAGCAAATAAATCAATTGTAATTTATTTATTAATAACTACCTTTAATAATAAGGAGGTTATTATGTTAAAACTTACACCACCTGATACATAACTGAACAATCAATCCATAAACAAAAAAAATAAAATCCATTTGGATTTAAATGCCAAAGAGGCAATATAAGGGAGCTCTTTAGGTAACATCTTAAAGAGCGAACCCTTAAAAAATTAATTAGTTGATTTCAATATTTCAAGAGGAAGAGGCGCTTCAGGATATTTTTCCTGACAAAGTATTTCGTAACTCTTACAAAAACTTATAATAGTTTGATAAACATCATCCTCTTTTGTAGATAAATCTAATTTTTCTATAAAACTATTACGATCACTCTCAAGTTCTTTCATTTGTTCATTTGAAAAAAATTCACCTGTTTCTATTTCCCAATAAGTATTTTTAAGCTCATCCTCACTTAAGTTATTTAATTTGTTCTGTAATTCTTTAATGATGTCATCATTTGTCTGTTTATTTCTCATTGGTGAGTTTATTAATTTTATAAGACATTTATCTCT
Source organism: Candidatus Pelagibacter sp. (assembly GCA_028099475.1). The sequence continues at coordinate 20,242 of JAOHHF010000002.1, read as the reverse complement.
TAAACCCTCAATAAAATGATCATATGGCCTTCCTTCTGAAAGCTCTTTAAAATGATTACTATTAAAATATTTGTTTATTGCTGAATGAGTTGTGCCTTTCTCTTTTCCTTTAATAATAGCAATTTGAACGTAAACTTCTTGATTTATATATTCATCTAGATGATCTTTTACTTTCTTCGGAATCATGAATAACTTTATTTAATTAGTGTTCTTCTCGGTATTTACTGTGGCATGCCTTACAATTGCTCCACATCAATTTACCAATTGTACTTCTCACATCATCAGAACTTTCAATAACAGAAGCAAGCTTTACCATGTCATTTGAAGATTTTGTCATTAGTGCATTAAAATTATCTTTATCTTCCCATATTGTTGGTAAAGATTGTGTTTTAAAACCCTCTTTTGAATTTTCTGGAAATAATCCCAATAATGTTTCATAGTTTTTGCTCATCTCAATCATTAACTCTTTTGCTTGATCAAAATCACCACTAGAAGATAACGATTGTACTTTTTTTGCTGTTTTATAATTCTTGCTAAATAAAGCTTTTCTTTCCTTGATAATTTCTTCAGCCGATTGTTCAGAGTTAGCGCTAAAATTAATAAATATTGTAATTATTAATAACAAACTAATACCAATATTCTTTGCAATATGTTTAATTAAGATATGCATTTTACAAATACCCTAACAGAGTATGGGTTAATTTCAAAATTTTTACATTGGGTGAGCGCGATATTACTATTCGCCCAAATACCTCTTGGATTTTATCTGGTTGATTTAGATTTTGGACCAGAGAGATTGGATATAGAAAATATACATGTGATAGTTGGTTTATCTTTATTTTACTTGGTAATTTTAAGATTACTTTATAAGATTTTTAATCCCACTCCAAGGTTAGAGCCAAGTGTTTTTAAAGGACAAAAATTTTTAGCAAAACTAAATCATATTTTGTTATATGTGACAATTCTATCAATCACAATATCAGGAATTTTTAAAAAATTATTTAATGGTGAAACACTAATAATCATTTTTAAAAAAGTTAGAATTCAAGATAATTTTGAATTAGGGGAATTATTTTATGATATTCATGTTTATTCTAATTATTTACTGATAGCTTTAATAGCAATTCATTTGATGGCTGTAGTTATTCACAAATTATTTTTTAATGATAATTTGTTAAAAAAAATACTTTGATTATTTTTTAATAATAAAACAAATTAATCTATCTTTAAATTTTAATAAATTCCCGTAATTATTTTTAATTTCAACAATTCCATTTTTTATTTGATTATCAGGAATATTTAACAATGTAGAAATATATCTATCTTTAATCATTTGAAGATATTTTTTTTTAAAAATTCTTACCTCATAAACAAATTTTTTAAAGATTACTTTAGATTCATTTTCTAAGATTAAATTGAATAGTTTTTCATCTTTATTCAAAGAAAAAGTCAATTTTTTTTTCATTAATGAGAATGTTGGTAATTCATTTTTATTTGGATCTAAACTCAAAATTATAATTTTTCCATTTGGATTAAGTTTATTTTTACAAAGTGATAATAACTTAATTGCTTGTTTTTTTTTTAATAAATGAATTGTTTGCTTTATTAAAATTAAGTCAAAAGTATTTTTTGTTTTTGTTATATAAGATGATGCATCAATCTTTTTAAAGATTATTTTTTTACTTTTGTCTTTGAGATTTTCTATATCTAGACCAACAGGTTTACTGAGTAATCTTAATTTATTCGATAAATTTTCTAAAATTTTTCCTCTACCGCAGCCTATATCTAAAATTCTAGAATTTTTGTTCAACTTTACCTGTTTTAATATAAACCGATTAAAAGAGTTAATATATTTATGAGATGATAGCCAAGTTTTATTATCCCAATTTTTTAATGGAGCCATATAAAGTATTTAAATCATTAGTAAATTTTTTTAAATAAAGTAATAAAGTTAAGCTAATGCCAAAATCCTCAATCCAATATATCTTAAAGTTATCAATACCCATATTTTTTGCAAATCTTGCAGTTCCATTAGTTGGAATTATTGATACAGCATTAATGGGTAATTTAGGAAATCTTTCTTATCTCTCCGCAACAGCGGTTGCTGCTAATTTATTTTCAATGATTTTTTGGAGTTTTGGATTTTTGAGAATGGGCACTGTTGGAATGGTATCACAAGCTCATGGAAGAGATGACTATTCTGAAATACTAGATATCGTTATTCGAAATCTTATTTTCGTATTATTGATTTCAATAATCATAATTTTACTTCAAAATTACATATTAAGCTTAAGTCTTAAAATTTTTGATTTGTCTGATGCTACTAGAAATCTTTATAAACAGTATTTTCAAATTAGAGTTTATTCAGCACCAGGAGAACTAACTCTTTACATCATAACTGGATTATTCATTGGTTTGCAAAAAACTAAGACTTCTAGTTTTGCGGTTGGTTTTTTTTCTATCTTAAATATCTTGATAAGTATTGTCCTGGTTACAAAATTTGATCTAAATATTAAAGGTGTTGCTTATGGAACCTTATACTCTGCCTTAATAACTTCGACAGTTTTTTTAATTTATATGTTTTACTATTTGTCGAAATATACCAAAAATACAGTTAAACTTACTCAAATACTTAATTTTAAAAAGATTAAAGATATATTTAATATTAATCTAAATATTTTTATTCGAACAATATTGTTAACTTTTTCGTTTTTATGGTTCACTTATCTTGGAACGCAAATTGGTGAAGATTATGTTGCTGCAAATGCAATATTAATTAATCTTGTTTTTCTCTCCGCTTTTATATTAGATGCTTATGCATTCTCGACTGAAGGAATAGTTGGATACTCATTGGGTAAAAAAGATTTAAATCTTTTTAAAAAAATTATTAAAAATTCTTTTATATTAAGTTCAATAACTGGATTAATAATTTCTATTCTCTTCTTTTTTAGCCACAATTCTGTAATTAATCTTATGTCAGATATAAGCGAAATAAGAATGCTAAGCTCATCTTATGTAATTTGGTTAATAATTTTGCCAATTATATCTTCTTTTTGTTATCAATTTGATGGTATCTTTATTGGTGCTTCCCAAACATTAGAGCTAAGAAATGCAATGATCTTTTCGGTTCTTTGTTATTTAATAATATCAGTACTATTAACAAAATTTTTATTTAATAATGGTATCTGGATTTCTCTGTGTGTTTTTATGATTTTAAGAGCTATTTCACTTTTTTACTATTTAGATAAAATCTACCTAAGATTTAGAACCAACTAATCTATTTTTATATAGATCAGCTTTTATTGAAACTAATATAATTATTAAGATTAGGGGAATGCATGCTAAATTAATTTCATTCCAGCTAAATTTTAAAATTGAATAACCTGCAGCAAGACTTGCTATGGACTGTATTGAAAAAACTAATACGTCATTAAAACCTTGTACTTTAAATTTCTCACTTTCTTTGTAACAAAGTACCAATAAACTTGTTCCTCCAATAAATAAAAAATTCCAACCTATACCCAATAATACTAGTGCAATTAAATAATTTACGAATGTTTGATCATAAAAACTCAAAAAAATACAAATCAAATAAATTAAAGCTCCAGAGTAAATAATTGTTGAATGTCCGAATTTTTTAATTAATGCACCTGTTATCAAAGAGGGTAAAAACATTCCTATTATATGAGACTGGATAACAATGCTTGTCGAGCCCAATGTAAATCCATGCATCTTATACATACTGATTGGTGTAGCGGTCATAATGAATGACATTATAGAGTATGCAAATGCTGCTGTAACAATAGCCTGGAGAATAACCGGATTTTTTAAAAGCTCAAAATATGATCTTTGATTGCTGTTTGTGTTTTCACTATTCTTTGGATTGCTATCCGATCTATAAAATAATAATAATAAAACTGGTATAAAGGTTAAAACAGCTAATGAGATATATGATCCAGTATAAAGATGATCTGAAATTAAATCTTTTGTAAAATTTGCAACATTTGGGCCTATCAATGCTGAAAGAATTGTTGCGAGTAATAAAATTGAAATAGCTCGAGAGCTATCGTTTTTTTCAACTGTTTCTGCTGCAGCAAATCTATATTGGTGAGTGAAGGCAATACCTGTTCCAATTATAAAACAAGAAAAACAAAATAATATAAAATTTTCTGAATAAATTGCATATGCGCCTAATAATGATGCTAAACTCGAATAAGTTGAAGATAATATAAATCCCTTTTTTCTTCCAATCTTACTCATTATCTTGGCTGCAAAAAAAGAAAAAAAAGCTGTACCCACAATCGATAACGATGTTGGTAATGTTGCTAAAGATGAAATTGGTGAAATTTTTAATCCAACAATACCACTGATAAATACTGTAATTGGTGGTGCTGTAAAAGAAAATACCTGACAAATAGTCAGTATGGTTAAATTTTTGTTAATCATTTAATTAATGACAATCAATACCAAATTTTTTTAATCGCCAATAATTGTAAGGCCAAGGAGTTAGAAAACCCACAATCAACATAATTGGGATCACCCACCAGGTAAGCATTGCACCCCCTGTTAAAAGATAATCTGTTAAATTCATTGCAACTTCCATACTTATCATAGAAATGAAGCTCATGCCTATAGCAGTTTTAAAAGCATTATTAAAATTAAAGTTTTGTTTTATCAGTATAATTGTTTCTAAAATTATACTTGTAATTAATCCATTAACTATTGCTAATATCATTATACCTAAAACAGGAAATGGTATTTTTGTTAATTGAAAAAATAAAATAGTTCCAAAATCACCAATTGAACATCCCAATAAACACCATGCAGTATTCTTAGCACTTCTAGTCCAAGTATGTTTGCAAGACCAATCTAATGTGGAGGTATTCATAAATATTTGATATTAATATTATATGATTTTTAAACAAGTATTTGACAATAAAACATCAACTTATACTTATTTAATCGCTTCGGCAAAAGGTCGCGAAGCTGTAATAATCGATCCAGTTTTAGAAAATGTTGAAAATTATATTGGTCTACTAAAAGATTTAGATCTTAAACTCGTAAAAGTAATTGACACACATATTCATGCAGATCATGTTACGGGTGCCTCAAAATTAAAACAGTCTACAAACTGCACTACCATAATGGGAGAACATACGCCTGCTGATATGGTTGAAATAAAGGTAAAAGATAATGAACTAATCAATGTCGATGATCTAAAAATTAGATCTATTTATACCCCTGGACATACATCGGAAAGCTATAGTTTTTTATTAAACAATTATCTTTTTTCGGGTGATGCACTTTTGATTAATGGAACTGGTAGAACTGATTTTCAAAATGGAAGTTCTAAAGATTCGTATCATTCAATTTTTGATAAACTTTTAAAATTACCAGAAGATACCCTTCTCTACCCTGGTCATGATTATAATGGTAAAAAAGTAAGTACAATTGGAAATGAAAAAAAGTTTAATCCCAGATTACAAGTCAAGAATGTTGATGAGTATATTGAAATTATGTCTAATCTTAATCTATCTAAACCAGAGATGATGGATAGCAATGTAAATAGAAATATTCAATTAGGTATTAGCTAAAAATAATAAATATAAAAAACCAATAAGAAATTAATCCAGAAAATATAGTTGCTAAAACATTTTTACTTAAAAGACCAATTATCATCGCAATAATGGCTGCAAAAATTTTTGGATTATTTTCAATTAAAATATCCCCATTAACATCCAAAAAAATAGCAGGAAAAATAATTGCTGGAAAAATTGCTGAGGGCACATACGATAAAACTTCACGAATTCTATCTGTAAACATCTCTTTTTTAAGAATAGCAATCATTAGATATCTTGAAAAAAAAGTAATTATTCCACAATAAATTATTAAAGACCACTCAACCATTATTTAATCCTTTAAATTTTGTTAAGATTGTTGCAATTATCAAACCACTAATTGCTGCAACTATTACATAAGCTTTAAAAGGAATTATTTCATACCCAAGTGTTGCAATCAGACCAGAAATAATAATTACAATAACGTTTATTAATTTTCTTAAGTCGTCAACAATGAGAGCTAAAAATGTTAGAGGAACTGCAAAACTTAATCCAAGTTTCTCTGGTATTATTGACCCCAAAAATATTCCAATAATTGTTGTTGTTTGCCAAATTACCCAACAAGTTGCTCCTGCGCCAAATGAATGAAAAGCTTTATCTTTGTCAGTACTTTTTTTTAGATAAGAATTTGTTACTGCAAACGCTTGATCGACTAAAAAATATGAAATTATTATTTTCCAAGTCATTTTAAAATCCGACATATGCTCTGACAAAACGGCTCCATATAGTAAATGTCTTGAATTTACTGCCCCAACGGAACTTAGTATTATTAATGAAGAAGCGCCCGCTGAAAAAAGCTGTAAAAAAATTATTTGTGATGCTCCGCCAAAAATAATAATCGACATAGCTATTGTTGTTATGGGTGTTAAACCAAGATCAATTGCTAATACCCCAAATATTATTCCAAATGGAACTACGGGTATCATTAATGGACTTACGTCTGCTATTCCTTTAAAAAATATCTTAGATCTATTGCTCATTTAAAAATGATATGTATTAGAAGCAAACTATATGATCAATATGAATCGGTCTCTTGATACCAAATTTTTCATCTACTTCATGTTGATGAATATGATGGGAATGAACAAAAACAGGTATTAACATTTCATTTGGAGTTTTTAATGTATAAATAAAATTTGTTCCTCTAAATTTACGATCAACTACTTCTAATTTTAAATTACTTTTATCATCATGCTCAAGATCTTCTGGCTGTAATAACAACTGGACATCAGATCCTTTTGGATAGTGTTTAGTAAAATTTCCATTGATAGTTCCTAAATCATCATTTTCTAAACTGTTTTCACCTGTAACTTTTGCTGGGATTAAAATTCCTCTATTTAAAAAATTAACAACTTCTACAGAATTTGGGAAATGATAGACATTATAGGGATCATCATATTGTTTCAATTGACTGTCTAAAATTATTCCACACTTACTTCCAAGATAAAATGCTTCGTAAGAGTCGTGAGTTACTATTATAGTTGTAATTTTAAGATCAGTTAAAACTTGTTTCAGTTTAACTTGAATTTCTTCTTTAAAACTTTGATCTACGTTTGATAATGGCTCATCTAACAAAAGTAAATCTGGCTTTGAAAGTAGCGCTCTTGCTAGTGCCGCTCTTTGAGCTTCACCAGAACTAATTTGGTGAGGAAATTTATCTTTGATATGATCTAAATGTAAAAATTTAATAACTTCATCAATTGTTAAATCTTTTTTCTTTTTCTTATTTCTTTCAGCACCAAATTGAATATTCTGAAGAACGTTGTAGTGAGGAAAAAGTGAATTATCCTGAAATGCTAAAGAAATATTTCTATTTTCTGGCTCAACATGAGTATCTTTAGAGGATATGATTTTATTTTTTAAAGAAATCCTTCCTGATTGAATTTTCTCTAGACCAGCTATAGTTCGTAATATAGTTGTTTTTCCTATTCCGGAAGGACCAAGTAGGCAAACAATATCCCCTTCATTTTCTATATTTAACGAAACATTGTTAACTTTACTTTTGTCACTTGCTGCAAAAGTAACATTTTCAATTTCTAAAAAATTTTGTGGCATAGCGTTAATCCTTAAGAATATATCTAGATGTAATTAAAATAAAGAAACTTGCAATAAGAATAAGAAATAAGGAAGGAGCTGCTGCAGCTTCAAGCAAGTCTTGTGAGGCATAAATATAAGCTTGAGTTGCAAAAGTTTCAAAATTAAACGGTCTCATTATTAATGTAATAGGCAACTCTTTAATAATTTCGATAGAGATCAAAATTCCAATCAATAAAATAGAATTTTTTAAATATGGGATATGAATATTTTTAAAGGTTTTAAATTTTGAATATCCTAAAAGGTAAGCACTTTCATCAATTGAATAACTTATCTTTAAATAACCAGACTTGATTCCATTACTTGCAAGTGAATAAAATCTTACAAAATAAACTATAACCAAACCTAAAATTGAACCAATAAAGATAGATTTAACATTTTTTAAATCAAAAAAACTAATTACATTATTATCAAACCAAGAGATAAAAGTAATAAATGCTACTGCTAAAATTATTCCCGGAATAGCATAACCAGATATTGAAAATGTAGTTAGAATTTCTAAAAATTTACTTCTAGATAATCTGTTTCCATAATTTGAAATGAAGGCAAAACTAATTAAAACAATACTTGATAATAAAACTAAAATTATTGTATTTGAAAATAGACTAATTAGATCTAAATCAATCAAATGTTTTGGGAAAATGATTGTCCAATAAAGCATTTGAAGAACAGGAAATAAAAAACTTATAAAAAAAATTAGAAAACAAAAAGAAAAAGCAAAAAAAGCTTTGTAACCATTTAAAGTTGTTAATGATTTCTTTTTAAATCCACCCCTTGTAGGAGAATGATATTGTGCTTTTTTTCTAGATAAATTTTCTAACACAAACAGTCCAAGTATAAAAATTAATAGATAAAAAGATAATTGATTTGCTAATGCTAGATCATCAAATGAAATCCACGCATTATAAATTCCAGTTGTAAATGTGGATATTCCAAAGAATGAGACCGATCCAAAATCAGATAGTGTTTCCATTGCAACAAGTGACAGTCCGGCAACAATTGCAGGTCTTGCAGAGGGTAAGATTATTTTAAAAAAAGATTTTTGCTTACTGAATCCAAGATTTTTTCCAAGTTCAATTAAATTCTGTGACTGATAATGAAAAGAAGCTCTTGTTAATACATAAACATATCCAAATAAAGAAAATGAAATTGCAACTATTGCTCCTGCCATACCATCGAACTTTGGTATATGAGAGTTATAATCACCTTCCCCAAATATATTTTTTAAAATTGTAAATGCCGTTCCATAATTTTCAAAAAAAGCTGTTAAAGAATATGCATAAATATAAGCTGGTACTGCAAAAGATAAAATTAATGCCCATTTAAAAAAATTAGATCCTGTAAATTTGTAAAATGAAACTAAGTATGCACACGATACCCCAATTATAAAAGTTAAAAACAATACTCCCAATAATAGAGATAAAGAGTTGAATATATAATCGTAAAGAAATGTATTTTTAATAATATCAGAGTAATTGCTGGTACTATCAAAAAAGCTAGAAAATACAGTAACAATCGGTATTGCCACAGCAATTGAAATGATAAATGAGCTTAAATACCAAATATTTATTTTTCTTAAATACATACTTACCCTTTATAATTAAGTGAACATAATTAATAGAAGGGTAAGGACTATTAAATTATGTTCACTTTTTCGAAAATTAATCTTTATTACTAAAAACACTTATGAGACGATCAATCTCTTGGTGTTTGATATCCGATAATTTTCTATTATTTATTTTAATTTCAATTTTTTTACACTCATTTGCACATGGTTCACATGTTATCTGACCCACTTGTGAACCACTTGCATTAGAAGAATTATTATTATCAAAATTAAATAAATTTTTTTTCATTATTAATTACTTCCACTTAGCGGCCAGCATACACTCTAATGCTATTGCTTGATTTTTTCCGTAATTAACAACTTTAGTATTTAAGTCTTGTTTAAATTCAAGACCCATCTGTTTAACTAAATCATGTGGTTCAACACCATCAATCATTGGATACTCAAATGTATTATTAACAATATGCTCTTGTGCTTCTTTAGTTAATAAAAACTCAAGAAGTTTTTTTGCATTTTCTGGATTTGGTGCATTTTTTAATACTCCACCTCCACTAATATTCATATGAGTTCCTCTATCACCTTGATTTGGAAAAAACGGTAATACTTTTTTAGCTGCTGCCTGTTGTTCAGCTCCTTTTTTTCCAGATAACATTAAAGCTAAGTAATAAGTATTAGCCACTGCTAAATCGGCCTCTCCAGCTGCAACTGCTAATATTTGAGCTCTATCATTCCCTTTAGAGTCTCTTGCCATATTAGCAACAATACCTTTTGACCATTCACAAGTAGCTTTTTTTCCATTATTTTTTACTATTGAGGCAACCAATGATTGATTATAAATATTATTTGATTTTCTTATAACAACTCTGCCTTTCCATTTAGGATCTGCAAGACCTTCATAAGTCATTCCATTTAATTCATTGGCATTAACTCTTTCTGGAGAGTAATACATAATTCTTGCTCTCTTTGCTATACCAGTCCAGTTTTTAGATCTAAAGTTTTTTGGAACAACGGCCTTGATAGTTGAAGTCATTGAATTTTGAAACATTCCTTTAGCATCAAATGCACCTAATCTTCCTGCATCTGCAGTAATATAAATGTCTGCTTTAGAGTCGGCCCCTTCTTCTATTATTCTTTTTTGAAGAGCTTTATCTTTTCCAGATACAACATTTACTTTAATACCTGTTTTTGAAGTAAATTTTTCATAAAGCTGAATATCTGAATCGTAATGTCTTGCACTAAATACATTAACTTCAGCTGCAGAAACCATATTGGTAAAGAAAACCAAAGTTAGTACAAATAAACTTATTCTTTTCATTTTATCCTTTTCTTTACCCTTGTTGATTTGCGAATGAGAATTATTCTCATTGCGAATGATTATCAATCGCATATATTGTCACAGTTGTAAAGCTCTTTATGTCTTTAATTTATAATGAGGGTAGATGGTGGTTATTATTTCCAGTCACCTATTTTGCTGAATAAGAAGTTTCTAAATGCTTGAACTCTAGCGGTGTTTTTAAGTGATTGAGGGTAAACAAAATGAGCCTCGGTAATCGGTCCTTCAGATTTAGGTAATACTTTAATTACATTTGCTGAATTTGACACCAAATACTCTGGTAAAGCAGCTAACCCTACCCCAGATTCTACAGCTAAAAGTAAACCCATAACACTATTTACCTTCATAACTGTTTTTCTTTTTTTACCATCATGCATTCCAAGTTTTAGTGCCCAATCAGGATTATAAACTGGTGAAGGAGCACCTTTTCCAAATGAAATAAAATTATGTTTATTTAAATCAGCAATTGTTTTTGGCATTCCAAATTTTTCTAAGTATCTATTAGATCCATAAATATAATACTTAATATCCACTAACTTTTTTTGAATATAATTTAGTTGTTTGGGTCTTCTCATAAAAATACCAATATCAGCCTGACGTGTACTTAAATCTAGCTCTTTATCATCAAAAACTAATTCAATTTCAATTTCTGGGTTTAGTCTCATAAACTCTTGAATTCTTGGTGTTAACCAGTGAGTACCAAAACTTCTAACCGTTGTGATAGTCAGTTTTCCAGTTGGTTTATTTTTTTGATCTCCTAATGATGTTTCAACTTCTTTAAGTTTACTAATTACTTCATGTGCAGTTTTAAAAACATATTCACCGTTTTCTGTAAGAGTTAGTCCTCTAGCATGTCTTTCAAAAAGTTGGACTTTTAAATCTTGTTCTAGTGCTTGGATTTGTCGGCTAATGGCAGATTGACTTAAATTTAGATTAACTGTTGCATTAGTAAAACTTCCTGCTTCAGCAACTGCGTGGAAAATTTTTAATTTATCCCAATCCATTATTTATTTAAATCAACTATAACTCTGCCAGAAATTTCACCTTTTAAAATTTTTGGATAAGTTTCAATCAATTCCTCTAAACTAACTGTCAAAATTGATTTCTCAAGTAAATCAAAATCAATTAATTTTGAGGCTTCTGACCATATAAATTCTCTTCTTTTAATACTACAATTTGCAGAGTCCATTCCCCAAAGTTTAATTCCTCTTAACATAAAGGGGATTACACTTGTGTTTAATTCATTACTGTTTGTATTTCCACAAACTGCAATAATACCATTCGGTTTTGTTTGAACTATTGCATTTGCTAAAATTTTACCCCCCACAGTATCAACCACACCGTCCCATAAACCTTTGTCAATTAACCTCGGGTCTTTGTCAAATTCAGCTCTATTTACAACATTTTTAGCACCTAATGATTTTAAATAGTCTGCCTTTGAGTCTTTTCCTGTAACTGCAGTAACATTATAACCTAATTTTGTTAAAGCCATAACCGCAACACTTCCTACTCCACCCGTAGCACCTGTTACCAACACATCATTAACTTTTTCACCTAATAAAATACTTTCTCTTGCTTGGATTGCAAAAGCGCTCATTAATGAAGTTAATCCAGCAGTTCCTAAAATCATTGCTTGTCTGCTAGTAAGATCTTTAGGTTTTTTGACTAAAAAATCTGCATTCACTTTAGCTATTTGTGAATATCCACCAAAAAAAACTTCACCCACTCTAAAACCAGTTAAAATTACTTCATCGCCTTCTTTAAATTTTGAATTTTCACTTTCTAAAACAGTACCTGCAAAATCTATTCCTGGAATATGAGGAAATTCTTTAACTAATCTTCCACCATTTTTTAGAATCATTCCATCTTTAAAATTTAGATCTGAATATTCGACTTTAATAGTTACATCACCTTGTTTTAAAAAGCTTTTATCAATCGATTTTACCTCTCTAGTAAAGTTATCGCCCTCTTGATTGATAATTAATGCTTTGAATTGATCTGACACTTTAATCTTTTGCGATGCTGATGAATCTTAAATATCTATTTTGAAAACTTAAGTCTTCTTTAAATTGTCCTAAATAGTAATTTGTTACTGTTGATGCTTGCTCTTTTTTAATTCCTCTCATAGTCATACATTGGTGAGTTGAATCGATTGTTACCGCTACACCTTTTGCATCTAATGATTCCATTAAAGTTTTAGCAACTTGCATGGTAAGTCTTTCTTGAGTTTGTAATCTTTTAGAGAATACTTCTACAATTCTTGCTAACTTACTCAAACCAACAACTCTTTCTTTTGGTATATATGCAACATGGGCTTTACCAATAATTGGTGCCATGTGGTGCTCACAATGACTTTGGATAGAAATATTTTTTTGTATCACCATGTCATCATAGCCATCTACATCACCAAAAGTTTTGTCTAAGATTTTACTTGGATCAACTTTATAGCCTGAAAAATATTCTTTATATGCTTTCATTACTCTCTTAGGGGTTTCTAGCAAACCTTCTCTATTAGGATCTTCTCCTAACCATGTTAAAATAGTTTTAAATGCTTCTTCAGCTTCTTTATCGGAAACTTTGTTTGCTTCTAATATTTTATCTTCTGGGTCTTTAACTAATTTCATAGCGCCTTTTTATACAGTAAATACTCATTTTTAAAATATTTAATATATCGAGATTTATGCTAAATAATCAATCCATATGTTCAAAAAGAGAGAAAATGTCCTAGAAATAGAAGAGGGAAATCTCTTATCTCCTAAATTTGATAATGATGGCTTAATTCCTGTTATCACCGTTTGCTCTAAAACAAAGGACGTTTTAATGCATGGGTATATGAATATTGAGGCTTTAAAAAAAACAATCGAGACAAAAGAGGCTCATTATTTTAGTAGATCAAGAAAAGCTATCTGGCACAAAGGTAAGACTAGTGGCTTTACTCAAAAAGTAACTGAACTAAGAATTGATGATGATCAAGATTCAATTTGGATGACAGTTGATATAGGGGATGGTGCAAGTTGTCATGTAGGTTATAGATCTTGTTTTTATAGATCAATTCCAATGGGACCAATTGATAATGGTCGAGAAATAGAAATGCAATTCTTAGAAAAAGAAAAAAAATTTGATCCAGAAGAAGTTTATAAAGGTCAACCTAATCCAACAAAAATCTAAATGAGCGATAAACAAAAAAATGTTCTAGGTGAAGATCTAGAAGAATGTTCAAACAATCCTTTAACAGGTTGGTATCGTGATGGTTGTTGCAATACAGATGAAAATGATCATGGTATTCATACAGTGTGTGCTAAAGTTACAAATGAATGTTTAGAGTGGATGAAAGAAGCAGGTAACGATTTAATAACACCTCATCCAGAATTTGGGTTTCCTGGTTTAAAAGATGGAGATGGTTGGTGTTTATGTGCCAGCTGGTATGCAAAAGCTGTTGAAGCTGATAAAGCTTGTCCTATTTTTTTGAAAAGAACTCATCAAAATACTTTAAAATATGTGCCTATTGAAACTTTAAAAAAGTTTGCAATAGATTTATCTTAAATTACATATTTCCATATTTAGGTCCACCACTACCTTCTGGTGTAACCCAAGTAATATTTTGGGATGGCTCTTTAATATCGCAAGTTTTGCAATGAATACAATTTTGAGAATTGATAACAAATTTACTTACATCGTTTTCTTTTTGGACTTCATAAACTCCTGCTGGACAATATCGTTGAGCAGGTTCATCAAATTTTTCCAAAGTATAACTAATTGGTAAATTTGGGTCCTTAAGTTTTAAGTGAACTGGTTGATTATCAGCATGATTTGTACCTGTTAAATAAACTGAACTTGTTTTATCAAAGGTAATGACATTATCATATTTTGGATATTCTATTTTAGGCATCTCATTTGCTGGTTTTAACGTTTCATGATCTGCATGCTTATGTTTTAAGGTAAAAGGTAATTTTCCTCTAAATAAAATTTGATCAATTCCAGTAAATATTATTCCAAGGATTAAACCCCAACTAAAACTAGGTTTTACATTACGAGCTGCATGAAGTTCTTCATGAACCCAACTCTTTTTAAATTTTTCTTCGTAAATAGATAAATTTTTATTTTCTTTAATGTTTTCAATTATTGCCTCAGCAGCAATCATTCCACTTTTCATTGCTGTATGAGAGCCTTTAATTTTAGGCATATTCAACGTTCCCGCATCGCATCCAACTAGTAATGCTCCTGGCATAAACATTTGAGGTAAACTTTGAAGACCTCCTTCTATTAATGCACGTGCTCCATAAGAAATTCTCTTTCCACCCTCTATTATTTTTTTAATTGATGGATGTGTTTTAAACCTTTGAAACTCATCATATGGAGAAAGGTGAGGGTTTTTGTAATCCAGACCAATAACATAACCCAGAAATACTTGTTTATTTTCTGCATGATACATGAAGCTTCCACCGTATGTATTGTTATCTAATGGCCATCCTGCTGTATGCATCACCATCCCT
This sequence comes from Candidatus Pelagibacter sp., assembly GCA_028099475.1. The sequence continues at coordinate 5,137 of JAOHHF010000002.1, read as the reverse complement.
TCTTCGTGATTTTTATCTTCTATTTCCCAAATTTCCTTAAAACCAATTCCATACTGTTGAGGGTCTTTATCTTTTGAGAGATTAAATTTTTCAATCAACTGTTTTCCTAAATGACCTCTGCAACCTTCTGCAAATACAGTTACTTTTCCTAATAATTCTATACCAGGCTCAAAACTATCTTTTTTGTTACCCTCTTTATCAATACCCATATCTTGAGTTGCAACCCCTTTTACAGATCCATCTTCATTATATAAAATTTCACTTGCTGGAAAACCTGGAAATATTTCAACACCCAAACTTTCAGCTTGCTCAGCTAACCATCTGCATAAATTTGCTAAACTAATTATATAATTGTTATGATTTTGTTGTACTTTAGGAAGTAGCCATGTTGGCCAACTTAGGGATTTAGTTTTTCCTAAAAATAAAAATTTTTCTTTTGAAACTTTTGTTTTAATTGGAGAATTAAGTTCTTTCCAATTCGGTAAAAGTTCATCTAATGCTCTTGTTTCAAAAACATTCCCACTTAAAATATGAGCACCAATTTCTGAAGCTTTCTCAAGTAGACAAACATTTAAGTTTGGATCAAGTTGTTTAAGTTTAATAGCTGTTGATAATCCAGAAGGACCCCCTCCAATTATTACAACGTCATACTCCATCGATTCTCTACCCATGCAGTAATTTTATCTTTAAGAATTATTTTTGTATAGTGTTTAATTTGTTCAACTCTTCTAAGAACTGTGGCAAAGCTTCAAATAGATCTGCTTCTAGACCATAATCTGCAACACTGAAAATTGGTGCTTCACCATCTTTATTAATCGCAACAATTACTTTACTTTCTTTCATGCCTGCTAAATGTTGAATAGCTCCTGAAATTCCGACAGCAATATATAAATCTGGCACAACGACTTTACCAGTTTGACCAACTTGATGGTCGTTACTAATATATCCAGCATCAACCGCTGCTCTTGATGCTCCTATTGCTGCATTCAATTTATCTGCAATAGAAGTAATCAATTTAAAGTTATCTCCACTTTGCATCCCTCTTCCACCTGATACTACTATTCTTGCAGTTCCAAGTTCAGGTCTATCTGATTTAATTTCTTCTCGTTTAACAAATTTTGTTGATGAAAATTCTTCACCTCCTTCAGCATTTTCAATTGGTGCTGAACCGCCAGAACTTTCACATGGCTCAAAAGAAGTTGGTCTAATAGTAATACATTTTTTTGTATCAGTACTTTTAACAGTTGCAAAAGCATTTCCAGCATAAATGGGTCTAACAAAAGTGTCTGCTGACTCTACTTTAATGATATCACTTACCTGTGATGTATCTAATTTGGCAGCAATTCTTGGCATTAAATTTTTACCGAATGTATTTGCTGAACAAACTACATGCGAATAATTATCTGCAAGTTTTGTAACCACTGGGGCAAAATTTTCTGCTAAAAAATTTTCATAGTGAGCAGCTTCTACAGTGATCACTTTTTTAACTAAAGGTAATTCTGAGGCAGCTTTTGCAGCATCACCACAATTATTTCCAATAACTAATGCGTGAACATCACTATCAATTTGAGATGCAGCTGTAACAGCATTTAAAGTAAAAGATTTAAGCTCTTTATTATTGTGCTCTGCTATTAATAAAACTGACATTATATTACTTTTGCCTCATTTTTTAATTTTTGAACTAATTCAGCAACACTTGAAACTTTAATTCCTGCTTTTCGTTTTGGTGGTTCTTCAACTTTTAATTGTTGAATTTTTGGCGTTATATCAACACCTAGATCTGACGCATTCATTTGTTCAATTGGTTTTTTCTTTGCTTTCATTATATTTGGCAATGAAGCGTATCTTGGTTCATTTAATCTTAAGTCACAGGTTACAATAGCCGGTGTATTAATTTCAATAGTTTCTAAACCTTCATCAATTTCTCTAACAACTTCTAATTTTCCATCTTTAACCTCAATTTTTGAAGCAAAAGTTGCTTGAGGCCAATCTAATAAAGCACTCAACATTTGTCCTGTTTGATTGCAGTCATCATCAATTGCTTGCTTACCCATAAACACTAAATCTGGTTTTTCTTTTTCAACAACTTTTTGTAAAATTTTTGAAACAGCAATAGGTTCAATTACGCCCTCTGCTTTAACATGAATTCCTCTATCAGCACCAACAGCTAGAGCTTTTCTTACTGTCTCCTGAGCTTTCTCTTCACCGATAGTTACAGCAATTACTTCTGTTGCTTTTCCACTTTCCTTAATTTTAACAGCTTCTTCGATTGCGTTGTCATCGGGTGGATTGGTTGACATTTTAACATTATCCGTAACAACTCCTGTACCATCTTCTTTAACTCTGATTTGAACGTTGTAATCAATAACTCTTTTAACGGCGACTAAAATTTTCATTAAGCTCTCAATAAATTGTTTTCTGTATCATAAGGACTCTCTTCTAATACTGTAGCCTCATACATTTCACCTAAAATATCAACTTGTAATTTGTCGCCCACATTAGCATGCTCAGGTTTAACCATTGCTAAAGCAATTGATTTATCTAATCTAAAACCAAATTCACCTCCTGTAGCTCTTCCAACAACTTTATTATCTTTATAAATTGGATTATTTCCTAGAACGTCCGCATCTTTAGTATTATGAACCTCTAGGGTGATAAGTTTGTTATCGAAACCTTTTTCTCTCCATTTGTTGAGTGCTTCTAATCCTATGAAATTACCTTTATTGGGGTGTACAAATCTATCTAATCCAGACTCATACGGTGAATATTCAATTGAAAGTTCAGTACCAACTAGCTTATATGATTTTTCTAATCTTAAACTATTCATTGCTCTTATTCCAAAAGGTTTAATTCCTAAATCTTTACCAGCTTCCATAATCTTATCAAAAATATGGTTTTGATATTCAATTGGATGATGAAGTTCCCACCCTAGCTCACCAACAAAGTTTACTCTCATTGCATTTACGGGGGCGTATCCAATATTTACATCTTGAGCAGTTAACCATTTAAAATTTTCATTTGAAAAATCATCAGTTGATATTTTTTGTAATAATTCTCTTGATTTAGGACCCGCAACAACTAATACACCAGTACTATTTGTTAAATCTTCAAAAGTAACACCATCATCTGGCATCCATTTTTTTATCCAATCATGGTCCAATCGTAAATTTGCTCCAGCTGAAACTAAATAAAAACTATCTACAGCCTCTCTCATAACTGTAAATTCTGAGTGAACACCACCTTTGGTATTAAGAGCATGGCATAATCCAATTCTTCCAATTTTTTTTGGAAGTTTATTTGCAACTAGATGATCTAAAAATTCTTCAGCCTTAGGACCCTTAATTCTACATTTTGCAAACGCTGTCATATCTAAAAGGCCGACATTATCTTTTACGTTTTGACACTCTTTCTTAATAGCATCAAACCACTTAGATCTTCTAAAAGACCAATCGTCTTTTTGTTCCATGCCATCTGTTGCAAAAAAGTTGGGTCTTTCCCAACCGAATTTTTGTCCAAAAACTGCTCCTAAATCTTTCATTCTCTCATAACAAGGAGATGTTCTTAAAGGTCTTGCAGCTGGTCTTTCTTCGTCTGGGTAGTGAGTAATAAATACATGGCTATAAGCCTCTTCATTTTTAGCTTTTAAATAAGATTTAGTTGCATAATCTCCGTAACGTCTAGGCTCAACTCCAAGCATATCAATAGTTGGCTCACCATCAACAATCCATTCAGCTAACTGCCATCCTGCTCCACCTGCTGCAGTAATTCCAAAACTATGTCCTTCATTAATCCAAAAGTTTTTTAATCCCCACGCAGGTCCGACAATTGGATTACCATCCGGTGTATAACAAATTGCACCGTTATAAACTTTTTTAACACCCACTTCTCCAAACGCAGGAACACGGTGAATTGCTCCTTCAATGTGCGGTGCTAATCTATCTAAATCTTCTTGAAACAATTCATACTCTGAATCTTTTGATGGTCCGTTTACATAACAAGCTGGTGCACCATCTTCGTATGGACCTAAAATTAATCCACCCGCTTCTTCTCTCATGTACCATCTATTATCACTATCTCTCAGTACTCCCATTTCTGGTAAGCCATCTTTTTTTCTTTTTTGAATTTCAGGATGAGGCTCTGTTACAATGTATTGATGTTCAACTGGAATTACAGGAATATCTAATCCAACCATTTTACCAGTTTGTCTTGCAAAGTTTCCTGAACAAGAAATAATATGTTCACATTCAATAGAACCTTTGTCAGTTTCAACAACCCAACCATCTTTAGTTTGTTTCATTGAGAGTACACTTGTGTTTCTATAAATTTCGGCACCCATATTTCTTGCACCCGTTGCCATTGCTTGAGTTAAATCAGCAGGCTGAATATATCCATCCTCTGGGTGTTGGATTGCACCAACTAAATCTTCTGTATGACATAAAGGCCAAATTTCTTTTACTTGATCTGGTGTTAAAAATTTAACATCGACACCAATAGTTTGGGCAACACCAGCATACTGATGGTACTCATCCATTCTATCTTTAGTACTTGCTAAACGAATATTTGATACAACACTAAAGCCAACATTTTTTCCAGTTTCCTCTTCTAATTTTTTATAAAGATCAACCGCGTATTTATGAAGTTGTCCAACTGAATAACTCATATTAAATAAAGGTAATAATCCTGCTGCATGCCAAGTAGATCCTGATGTTAATTCTTTTCGTTCAACAAGAACAACATCTGACCAACCTTTTTTTGCTAAATGGTAAAGTGCACTAACACCTACTACTCCACCACCAACTACTACGACTTTAGTTTTTGTTTTCATTCGCGATTCCTACTAAATTTTTTGAAATAACGAAACAAAATTGTATCTGTGGATAATTAAATTGAACTACCTAATGGGATCGGGTTTGAGACTATAGTGGTCAACCAACAATCCTTTAACGATCCATCAAGTAAGTACTTTTCGACTTGCCAATTGAATTTATGATAGATCTTATTCTTATCTAATATTATTACCTCAAATTGAGCCCAGTTATCGCTACTTCCAAGCTCTGTTATTGTGTGACTTAAATGATCTAACATCATTTGATATGAGTCTCCCTTAATCATCCTTTTAAAGTTGGGTAAAGGGCCA
>JAOHHF010000019.1 GCA_028099475.1 Candidatus Pelagibacter sp. | reverse complement strand
ATGGTTTACTTGCAACGTGTATACAACACGAAATGGATCACTTAGAGGGAATATTATTCATTGATTATCTTTCAAAATTAAAGAAATCTATGATTATAAAAAAACTATCTAAATTAAAATCAAATACAGCAATCCTTTAATTGATGGCTAAAAAGATTGTTTTTATGGGTACACCAATGTTTGCTGTTCCTATTTTAAAATCGCTGTATCAAAACGGATATCCAATATCTGAAGTGTACACTCAACCTCCTCAAAAATCACAAAGAGGACAGAAAATAAATAAATCACCAATTCAAGGAATTGCTGAAACTCTAAATTTAAAATTTAGAACTCCAAAATATTTGAAAAATAATGATGAGGAATATAATTATTTTAAAAGTTTGGATGCTGATCTTGCAATAGTTGTTGCTTATGGTCAAATTATTCCAAAAGAATTTTTAAGTTTATCTAAAAAAGGATTTATTAATATTCACGCATCTTTGTTACCAAAATGGAGAGGTGCAGCACCCATACAAAGGTCTATAATGAACCTTGATAAAGAAACAGGAGTTAGTGTTATGAAAATAGCCGAACAACTTGATACAGGTCCAGTATGTAATACTTATAAGATAAACTTAGAAAATAATTTAAATGCAAGTGATGTATCTGATAAATTATCCTTAATAGCAGCTGAAAAATTATTAGATAATATTGATGATATTCTTGAAGATAAAGCAAAATTTATTGATCAAGATCATTTAAAAGCGACATATGCTTTTAAAATTCAAAAAGCTGAGGGTGAAATTAATTGGAATGATGAAGCAAAAAACATTATTGGAAAAATAAATGGTCTATATCCTGTGCCAGGTGCTTTCTTTATATACAAAGGTGAAAGATATAAAATTTTAAAAGCAGAAATTGGTAATGGGATTGGAAGGCCAGGAGAAATTGTTTCTGATTATTTAGAGATTGTTTGCGGTGATAAGCAAACAATAAAGATTCAAGAGATCCAAAGACAAGGAAAAAGACCACAAAATATCGGTGAATTTATGCTTGGTTCACAAATAAAAAAGGGTGCAGTAATCTAAGTGATCAGGTATCAAATACTTATTGAATACGTTGGTACTGAATTTAGGGGATGGCAAATTCAAAAAAAAGGCTCAACTATTCAAGGTCTTATTCAAGAAAATCTCTCAAAACTTTTAAAAGAAAAAATAATTTTAAATGGCTCGGGTAGAACTGATACTGGCGTTCATGCAATTGAGCAGTCAGGTCATTTTGATAGCAAAAAGGAGATTCTAGACTTAACAAAGTTTTTAAAATCAATTAATCATTTTATAAATGATCAGGGTGTTGCAATTAAAAAAATTAGAAAAAGAAGTAGTAAATTCCATTCAAGATTTTCTGCAAAACAGAGGATTTATAAATACATAATTTTTAATCAATTAAGTGCTCCTGTAATTGAGAAAAAAAGAGGATGGCATGTAAGAAAACCATTGGACTTAGATTTAATTAAAAGAGGAGCTAAGAAATTAATTGGAACTCACGATTTTTCTACTTTTAGATCCTCAAGTTGTCATGCAAAAAGTCCTATTAGAACAATTAAATCGGTAAAAGTTAAATCATCAAAAAACAAAATAGAAATAGAATTTAGATCACAATCTTTTTTACAACAACAAGTTAGATCGATGGTTGGATGTTTGAAATATTTAGGTGAAAATAAATGGGATTTGAAAAAATTTGACAAAGTTTTTAAATCTAAAAAAAGAGTTTTTTGTGCTCCACCTGCACCCCCAGAGGGACTTTTTTTAATGAGAATTATTTATTAATCTACTCTTATTACTCATAGCAAATTTTTTATTAATTCGCCATCTTGATTCTGATCGTACTATATAACCACAACAATTTTTAGATTTACACTTACACGGGAATTGCTTGTAGTTTTCATCAAAGCCAAATCCATAATCACAAGTAAACTCTTCACCCTTTTTTATATCCTTAATTGCTTTAACCCAAATCTTAAGACCTTTACCGTCATAATCACAATTATTATTACACGAATGATTAATTAAACCTGCTGTATTCCATGAAAAGTCTCCATCTAGATCGTATCTTTTATTAATAGTAAATAAATAAATTGGTTTACCATTATCATATTTATCAGACTCCTCAGTTTGTTTTTTTGTAATTAGTTTTCCAACATAATCAATTATTTTGGTTCCTTCTTTGATATCTCTTGTTGCGTATAGACCTCTACCTTTTTTATCGATGTTGGACTTTTTAATTCTATAAAGTTTCATACAAGTTTTTTAGAGTTTATATTTTAATTATCAATTAAATTCTATCAGTGCATCCACATGTCTTTTAGTGCTATCTTGAAGAGCCTTGAGATCATAGCCTCCTTCAAGAATTGAAACTACATTTCCATTACACATAGATTTAGAAATTTCTAATGCTCTTTTTGTTAATTGATAAAAATCTTCCGAGCCAAGTTTTAGTTGGGCTAAAGGATCATCAATGTGAGCGTCAAAACCTGCAGAAAATAATAGAAATTCAGGTCTAAATTCCTTTAATTTTCTTAAAACATTTTCATATGCATTTAAATATTCCTCAGCAGTGGTGCCAGCTTCAAGTGGAACATTTAAAACATTGTTAAATTTACCTTTTTCTTTTTCTGAGCCAGATCCAGGATAGTAAGGATATTGATGTGTTGAAATGTATAACACTTTTTCATTATTATAAAAAATGTTCTGCGTTCCATTTCCATGATGAACATCAAAATCTATAATTGCAACTTTACTATAATTATATTTTTTAATTAGATAGTTAGCACCAACAGCAACATTATTGTAAATACAAAATCCCATTGCTTTATCTTTTTCCGCATGATGTCCTGGTGGTCTTACAGCACAAAACGCATTTTTAAATTCTTTTTGTTGAACACCATCTATAGCTGAAATTATTGATCCAACAGCATCTTTAGTAGCATCTTTGCTTCCAGGTGAAACAACTGTGTCTCCGTCAAGAAAAGCCAAACCATTTTCTGGAAATGATTTATTTACGAGATCAATGTATTTAGAAGAATGTGTATTAATTAATAAAGATTGATCAAATTTGGCTGGTTTTTTCCAAATTAATTTTTTGTTGTCAATTTTTTTAAAATTATCAATAACAGCTGTTACTCTATCAATTTTTTCTGGATGTCCTTCTCCTGTATTATGATTTTGATAAGTATCAGAGGTAACTAGACCAGTTTTCACTTAAAATAATTTTGTAAAATATTTGAATAAATCAATGTAAGTTTTTTTAAATCAGACAACGAAACAGCTTCATCTACTTTATGCATTGTTTTACCAACTAGGCCAAATTCTAAACAGGGAGCTATTTTTCTAATAAATCGTGCATCAGAAGTACCACCAGTTGTTGATAATTGAGGTTTAATTTTTGTAATTTTTTTTATGATATCTCTAATCATAAAAGTTGTTTTATTTGGTTTTGTAAGAAATGCTTCTCCAGAAACACTATAATCAATTTTATATTTTGATTTATTTTTATTACTAATTTTTTTTATAATTCTATCAATTTTCTTTTTAATAGAGCTTGAAGTATGCTTGTTATTAAATCGAATATTAAATTTAGCGTTAGCTAGGCCTGGAATTACATTGTCTGCAAAATTATCAATATTTATCTTAGTAATCTCAAGATTTGTAGGTTGAAAATCCTTTGTGCCATTATCAAATTTAATCTCTTTTAATTCCTTTAAAATTTTCACCAATGCTGTTGATGGATTATTTGCTCTTTGAGGATAAGCTACATGACCCTGAACACCTATAATTGTCAGTCTACCAGTCATACTTCCTCTTCGTCCTATTTTAACCATTTCACCTAATTTATTAGGATTAGTTGGCTCACCCACTAAACAAAAATCTATTTTTTCTTTTTTCTTTCTTAAATAATCGACTACTTTTTTAGTTCCATTAATTGCAACACCTTCTTCATCTCCTGTAATTAAAAAACTAATAGAGCCGTTAAATTTTCTTTTATTTCTAACAAAATTACTCACTGCAGAAACAAATGCAGCAATTGAGCTTTTCATATCGTTAGCACCTCTTCCAATTAAGTATCCTTTTTTGATAGAAGGTTTAAATGGGTTTACTGTCCAATCTTTCAAATTTCCTGGAGGGACCACATCTAAGTGACCTGCATAACAAAAATTTGGACCTTTATTACCAAGTCTTGCGTAAAGATTTTTTACTGGTTTGCTATTCTTCTCTTTAAACTCTAAAATTTTAGTTTTAAAACCAAGCGTTTTAAGCTTTTTTTCTAAGAACTTCATTATTCCAGCATCAATAGGTGTAACTGTTGGAAATTTAATTAGCTCCTTAGCTAATTGAAGTTCATTAATTGAAGCCATAAATTTATTCTCTTAAAAGATCGTTAACAGAAGTTTTAGATCTTGTTTTTTCATCAACCTGCTTAATGATAACCGCACAATAAAGAGAAGGAGCTGAGGCATTATTTTTATCTGGTAATGATCCAGGTACTACCACAGAATAAGGAGGAATTTTTCCATAAGTTATGTCTCCAGTTTTTCTATTTACTATTTTAGTAGATTGACCAATATACATTCCCATACTTAAAACTGATCCTTCTCCAACTATCACACCTTCAACAACTTCTGACATTGCGCCAATAAAACAATTATCTTCAATAATAGTAGGTAATGCTTGAGCAGGTTCTAACACTCCACCAATTCCACTTCCAGCTGAGATATGGCAATTTTTTCCTATTTGGCAACAACTACCCGCACGACTAAAAGTATCCATCATGGTGCCCTCATCGATATATGCTCCAATATTTACATAGCATGGCATCAGTACTGCATTTTTACCCACAAACGATCCTTTTCTAACAGGAGAGTTTGGGACCATTCTAAATCCAGCTTTTTCATGATCTTCTTTTGTCCAACCAGCCGTCTTGCCTTTTAATAAATGTGCTTTGTCGTACCAGCTACTATAAGGTCCATTTAAATTTTCCATTTGGTAAATTCTAAAGCTTAGCATTATAGCTTTTTTAATATGTTGATGAGTAACCCATTCTCCATTAATTTTTTCTGCAACTCTAACTTTACCACTATCTAAATCAGCAATCATTTGATTGATGGTATCTTTTAAACTTTGTTCAGAATCTTGGTTTACATTATCTCTATTTTCCCACGCATCATTTATTATTTTTTCGATATCACTCATATTTTATATTTAGATAGTTAATTTAATTATTCTTTAATATATTAATTTCTTGAAGAAAAGAAGGCAAGTTCTTAATCTTATAATCTATATATGGTTTGTTGGAGTCTTTTTTAGCAAAAGTTTCTTCATTTTCTAACCAACAAGTTTTCATTCCTAAATTCTTAGCTTGTTCTAAATTGTGTGCGATATCTTCAATTAAAATTGATTGATTTGGATCTAAATCAAATTTTTTTATTAGTTTTTGATATGGATCCAAGTGTGGTTTTGGAACATAATTTGCATCAGTTATATCAAAAGCTCCATCAAATAAGCCATCAATACCAAGTTGTTTTGTGACATTTTCAACATGAGCATGAGAACCGTTAGTAAAAATAATCTTTTTTTCTTTTATCTTAATAAGTTCTTCTCTTAAAATCTCATCTTTTGGTAGCCAACTAATATCAATATCGTGAACAAATTCCAAAAATTCTTGTGGATCGATATTATCATGGTTCATTAAACCTGATAGAGTTGTTCCATATTCATAAAAATATTTTTTTTGAATTTCTTTTGCTTTTACTAGATCAACATTAAATTTTTCAGAGATAAAAGAAGACATCTTTTTATCAACTTCAGAAAATACCTGAGTTTGACCACTATAAAGAGTGTTATCAAGGTCAAATATCCAATATTTTATATCAATTAAATCTTTCATTGTCTTATGAGTGTTCCTGATCCCTTATCAGATAATAGTTCAAAAAGAATAGAATGGTTTTTTCGGCCATCAATTATTACAACACCTTTTACGCCATTACTTGCAACATCTAAACAATTGTTAATTTTAGGAATCATACCTCCAGTTATTGTTTCATTTTCAATTAACTCTTTTATTGAACTTGAATTAATTTCAGAAATTAATTTTTGGCTATTATCTAGAACACCCTCAACATCACTCATAATAATTAATCTTCTTGCCTCAATTTTTTTTGCAATCGAACCAGCTGCTGTGTCTGCATTTATATTATATGTTTGGTTATTTTCATCTAAGCCTAACGGTGCGATTACTGGAACTTTTTTATCATTAACAATTTTATCAATAATAGTTATATCAATTTTAGTTGGTGATCCTACAAATCCTAATTCATCATTTTCTTTAACCACACTAATGATATTATTATATTTAGAATTAATTGTTTCGCTTTTACAAGATTGTTTTTCAAGTGCTTCAACTATTTCTTGATTAAATTCTATTAAAACTTTCTCAACTTCTTTAATAGTTTCTTTTCCTGTAACTCGAAGTCCTTTTATGAATTCGCTTTTAATTCCTAATTCATCTAATTTATTACTTATTCTTTTACCTCCACCATGAACAATTATAGGAATAAAACCTAGCTTATTTAATGTTGTAATATCTTTTATAAAAATATTGAATAAATTTTGATCTACTAAAACGCTCCCACCACATTTTATAACAATGTATTCATCGTTATATTTCTCAAGATATCTTTTTACTTCATCAATTGAGGGGCCATCAGATGGTAGTATTTTCTTTAACTCTTCTTCTTTGACTTCCAACATTAAGTAGTTGTTTTAATAGTTGTTCTTTTCATAATGAACACTTGTTGAGCCATTGTTAAAATATTATTAACAGTCCAGTAAATTACCAATCCTGCTGGGAATGGTGCCAGTATTACTGTTAGGAAAAGTGGAAAGAACATAAATATTTTTGCCTGCATAGGATCTGTTGGAGCAGGGTTAAGTTTTTGTTGAATAAACATTGATACGCCCATTGCAATTGGCCAAGCGCCAATCATTAAAAATGAAGGAACATCATAAGGTAATAAACCAAATAAATTGAATAAAGATGTAGGATCTCTTTCTGATAAATCTTGTATCCATCCATAAAATGGCATTTGTCTCATTTCAATTGTTACAAACAATACTTTGTACAACGCAAAAAATACTGGAATTTGAACCAGTATAGGCAAACATCCGGACATAGGATTTACTTTTTCTTTTTTATAAAGTGCCATCATTTCTTGCTGTAATTTCATTTTGTCATCTTTATGCAGATCTTTAAGTCTCACCATTTCAGGTTGGAGAGCTTTCATTTTTGCCATGCTTCTAAATGAAAAGTTTGCAAGAGGAAAGAATGCTAGTCGAATACAAATCGTTATAGCAATAATTGCAAGACCATAGTTTCCAAGTAATTTAAAGAAGTAATCTATCCCATAAAATAGAGGTTTAGTGATAAAATATAAAAAACCCCAGTCAATTGCTAAATCAAATTTATCTATATTTAAAGTCTCTGCATAACCATCAATGACATCTACTCTTTTTGCTGCAACAATTATTTGCATCTTATCTTCTATGCTAGAATTTCCTTTTAGTTCAAGAGGCTCAGTTCCTACAAAATTTGCTCGAAATTTATCTTTGTAGTCAAATGTAGTTTTAAATTCTTTACCACTTGGGGGTATTAATGAAGTGATCCAAAATTTATCAGAAATTCCAAGCCATCCTTTTTGTGAGGTTCTTGAAAATTTTTCTTCTTGAATATCGTCATAATCTTCTTCAATTAATTCATCATCTAATGTTGCTAGAAGTCCTTCGTGAAGAATATAAAAATTTGATATATCAGGTATTTGTTTTCTAATTATTTGTCCATATGAATAAAAATCATACTCTTTAATAGTAGAATTGATTACTTTTTGTTTGATTGTGAATAAAAATTTATCATCTAAAGCTATTTCTTTTACAAAAGTAATTCCTTGATCATTAGTCCAGGATAATTTAACTGGGGACTGATTAGTTAGCTTATTATTACCTAATACAGACCATTCAGAATTTGAATTTGGTATATCAATATTTTTATCTGTAGTTATGAATCCACTTTCTATTAAATAACCATCTTTAGTGTTTCTTGGTGATAAAAGTTTAACTTTCTCATTACTTTCTAAGGCAACATTATATTCTTTAAAAGTTAAGTCATCAATTGAAGCACCTTTTAAAGAAATTGAACCAATTATACTTTGATTTTCAAATTGAATTCTTTTACTTTGGTTTAAAGCCTCTTCTCTTGTAATTTCAGTAATATTTTCCTTTTGATCTAAGCTAGGAGCATCTGTGTTTTGTTCAGTTTTAGTTTTTTCAGCTAAATTTTCTTTTGTGATTGGTGGTGGCGCAAAGTATAAACTGTATAAAATTATTACTGCTGCAGATAAAGAAATAGCTGCAATGACATTTCGTGTATCCATTATTTTTTAGCCTTTATTTCTTTTTTAACTGGGTCAAAGCCATCTCCACCACCTAAAAACTTTATGGGGTGACAAGATAGAATTCTTTTTAAGCTCATAAAGCTTCCTTTAACTAAACCAAATTCTTTTAAAGCGTCTATACTATATTCTGAACATGTTGGTAAATACCTACATGATTGGCCAAGTAATGGGCTGATAAGAAACTTATAACCTTTGATAAATTTAATTAAAATATTTGTGAAAATGTTCATTATTTAATTTTTTCTAAATCCTGAAATAGAGTTTCTTTTATATTTTTGTACTCATTGTTTAGCATAGTTGACTTAGCAATAACAAGATATGAATAGTTAAATCTTAATGTTACTTTTTTTACCGCCTCATTAACAATATTTCTTAATCTACGTTTAATTTTATTTCTTTTTACTGCATTACCTATTTTCTTCTTAGTTACAAAACTAATATTAAGTTTGCTATCATCTTTATCAGCTAGTTTACCAAAAAAAATAGTAACGTATTTATTAGATATCTTTTTTTGTTTTAGTAGATTTTTGAATTCTTCATTTTTTGAAAGAGCAAGTATTTTGCTTTTCATTTATCTAGACTGATACAGTTAACGATTTTCTTCCTCTTGCTCTTCTTCTAGCTAAAAGTTTTTGCCCACCCTTAGTCTTCATTTTTGACCTAAAGCCATGTTTTCTAGCTCTTTTAACGTTAGATGGTTGATAAGTTCGTTTCATAAAAGTGATTAAAATTTATTAATTTTTCGACCTTTATAGTAATTAAATATATAAATAGCAAATAGAAGATTTTAAAATTAGCATCGTATTTAATGGAAAAAGCTAAAAAAATTAAAATATTTATTGGATTATTTTATC
>JAOHHF010000018.1 GCA_028099475.1 Candidatus Pelagibacter sp. | reverse complement strand
CTGGAGAGATATTATCTCCGCCTGCACTTACAATAATATCTTTTTTTCTATCAGTAATTTTTAAATAACCATCTTTAGGATCTATTTCTCCTATATCACCTGTATGAAGCCATCCATTAATAATGACTTTATCCGTTTCCTCTTTTTTATTCCAATATCCTAACATTACATTTTCACCTTTTACTAAAATTTCTCCATCATCAGCAATTTTAACTTGGTTACCTTTAAAAGGAGGGCCAACAGTTTCAACTCTTATTTTATGTATCGGATTACAACTTACTACTGGTGAAGTTTCTGTTAAACCATAGCCCTGCAAAGTAGGAAGACCTATTGAATTCAAAAATTCTCCTATTTCTTGATCTAGCGCACCTCCACCAGATACAAAAGCTTTTAAATTTCCACCAAATTGCTTTTTTATTTTTTTTCTAACTAATTCCTCAACTATTATATTTATTAATTTTTCAAAAAAAGTCATTTCCTGACCTATTAATTTTTTTTTACCTAATCGAAGAGTTGCTTCAATTAATTTAGCTTTAATGCCTGTTTGTTTTTTAAGATTAATATTAATTTTGTTGTAAAGATTTTGATAGAATCTAGGAACGGCTGTCATAATTGTAGGTTTTGCTTCAGACATATTTTCTAAGAGTTTTTCTATCTTTTGAGCATAAAACACTTTTGCACCAACAGCTATCTGAGCAAATTGTACACAATGTTCATAAGAGTGAGAAAGCGGTAGCCATGTTAAAAATACTGGCCTTGTATTAATTAACGGCTTCATAATTTCACAAGCTCCTACGATATTATTTAAAATACCACCGTGACTTAACATTACTCCTTTTGGATTACCTCCTGTTCCTGATGTATAAATTATACACGCTGGAGAAGTTCTTTTTAATTTATCATTTTGAATTTTATCTTTTTCCAATAAATCAATTTTTGTTATTGAATTAAAACCTAAATATTTTTCTTTAGTAATTAAATTTAAGTTATCGGTAACTTTGCTTACTTCATCTAATGTAATTACTTGTTTCTTAACTTTTTTAATAATTCATTATTTGAAACTATAACTAAACTAGGCTCACAATCTTCAATCAAATACTTATAATCTTCTTCTGTATATGTTGTGTATGCTGGTACTGTAATTCCATCAGATAACATGATGGCTAAATCTGAAACAAACCATTCTGGTCTATTCTCTGACACTAAAAGGCATCTATCACCTTCTTTTATGTTTTCTTTTATTATCTTTGATAATTTTAATATATTTTTTTCTGCTTCTTCCCATGTATATGTTTTTTGATTATTGGGATTTAACCATTGCAAAAAAATATCTTTTTTATTTTGTTTTTGTACTTGATGTGAAAATAATTCAATTAAATTGCTTAAGTTATCTAAATTCATAATTTTTGGTGGGCGAAGAGAGAATCGAACTCTCACTTCTTGCGAAACACGATTTTGAGTCGTGCGCGTCTACCAGTTCCGCCATTAATTAATATTTTAAATAGTATAAGAACTGAAATTATAATAAAACCAAAAAATGTTTAATACCCTTTACAAAAAATGTTTGAACTTAGCAGCTCACAAAAGTTCAAATTTTTTCTTAGGTGTTGTTTCTTTTATAGAAAGTTCATTTTTTCCTATACCACCAGATATAATGATTATTCCAATGGTAATAGCTAAAAAAAAAGAGTTTATAAAAATATTTTTAATAGCGTCAATATTTTCAGTTTTAGGGGGTATTTTAGGGTATCTAATTGGTTATCTATTTTTTGATTTAGCAATGTATGTAATGGAGCTTTATAATTATGAAGATAAAATTAAAGATTTGAAATTAAGTATGTCTACGGGAAGTGGTCTTATTACATGGTTAAGTATACTTTTTTTAGCAGGCTTTACACCTTTACCTTATAAAGCTTTTACAATAGCAAGTGGTTTAATTGCTTTCAATCTCCCAGTCTTTATAATTGTTAGTTTAATTTCAAGAAGCCTTAGATTCTTTATCGTTGCATTTCTATCTTATAAATTTGGAGAATTATTTAGTGAATATATGAACAAACATGGATCAAAATGGTTTACTGCTATTGGAATTTTAATAGTTATAATCTTTGTATTTGTATATTTGTTTTTAAAATTTAATGGTTGAAAATAATAAAAATTTACTAATAAAGCTTATTTTTTTAGTTAGTATTATTGCTTTAATATCAGCATTCTACATTGAATATATTCTAGGTCATCAAGCTTGTAACCTTTGTATACTTGAAAGAATTCCATATCTGTTGGCGATGATATTAATTTTAATAAATTATAAATTTAATAAATTTGAAAAATTTTTTATTCTTTTGCTCACAATTGTGTTTTTAGTTGGAACTATTTTATCATTGTATCACCTAGGAATTGAGCATGGTTTTATTCAAGAGTCACTAGTTTGTGATCTAAAAAGTGGATCCGATTTGTTGTCAAAGGAGGAAATTTTGAAACAATTACAGAAAAAAAACGTTAGCTGCAAAGATGTGACATTTAAAATTTTTGGATTATCACTTACAAACTATAATGTATTAATTTCATTTATAATAAGTATTAGTGCTGGAAGAATTTATTTTAATTATGACAAAAACAAGTAAAAAAAAAATTGAAGAGTTTATAAGAGTAGATCACGCTGGCGAAAGAGGAGCAGTTAAAATTTATGAAGGTCAATTACTTGCTCTTAATACATTTGTAAAAGATGATGCTTTAAAAAAAACAATCGAAGAAATGAAATTACACGAAAAAGAACACTGTGATTTTTTTGAAACAGAAATTAAAAAAAGAAATATTCGTCCCACGAAATTTTTACCTCTTTGGGATATATTAGGTGTTAGTTTAGGTTTTGGTTCAACACTACTTGGTAAAAAAGCAGCAATGCTTTGCACAGCATCTGTAGAGGAGGTTATTGATGAACATTATTTAAGTCAAATTAACCAAATTGGAAACGATGAAAAAAACTTAAAAAACAAAATTATAAAATTTAGACAAGATGAGTTAGATCACAAAGATATTGCATACGAAAAAGGAGCAACAAAAAAAGGACCTTATTCAATATTGGATTTAATGATTAAAACTGGCTCCAAGATAGCAATTAATATTTCTGAAAAAATTTAAGACTCTAATTCGACATCCCAATACAAATAATCCATCCAACTTTTATGTAAAAAATTTGGTGGAAAGTTTTTACCGTTTTTATGCAAATCTTCAGTTGATGGTTTGTATGGACTTTGATTAAGAGACATGCCTGAATTATTTAATAATTTTCCTCCTTTTCTTACATTACATGAAGAACAAGCTGTAACAACATTGTTCCAATTTGTTTCACCTCCTTTTGACCTTGGTAATAGATGATCAAATGTAAGTTCCTGTTTGCTTCCACAATATTGACATGAAAATTTATCTCTCAAAAAGACGTTAAATCTTGTAAAACTAGGTTGTGATTGTGGCACAATATAATCTTTTAAAGCTATAACACTTGGCAATTGCATATCAAATGATGGGCTTCTAATTATCCTATCGTAATTACTTACAATTATAACTCTATCTAAAAAAACAGATTTTACTGTGTCCTGCCAAGACCACAAGGATAAGGGGTAATAACTTAATGGTCTGTAATCAGCATTAAGAACTAAAGCTGGACACTTTTCTAATGAAACATTTTGTTCAATAAAATTATTCATTAAGTATTTTTAACTTACTTAAACATTTTTATCAATAATAAGAGATGTTAATTTTTTTTTAGAATATAATTAAGAGCTGTACTTGAGGCTTCTATGGGAATATGATGATCACAATTTTTTATCAAAAGTGTATCAACTCTAATATTGTTTCTAATTAAAAAATCTTTTGCCTCCAAAAGATATGTTGGGGGTACAACTTGATCAGAGTCACCATGAATTAATAAAGTGTCAGTTGAATTTTTGATTCTTAATTTTAAATTATTTTGATCAATTATTTTTCCAGAAAAACCTACAATACATGAAAATTTTTCTTCTGATGTTAATCCAACATTCAATGAGATCATACAACCTTGGCTAAAACCAGATAAACATATTTGATTATTTTTTAAATCAAATTCTCGCTTGATTTCCTCAATAAATTTTTGAATTTTTTTTTCAGCCTTATTTGATTGATCAAGTATATAATCTGAGTCATCTTTAGTAAGATCAAACCATTGAAATCCTGATGGATTAATAGCACAAGTCTCATGTCCATTTGGACAGATAAAAACTGTATTTGGCATATGCCTCTTCCAGTTTAAAGTTAACATACTTATATCTTTACCATCTCCCCCATATCCATGAAGCAAAATAATAGCATTTTTTATTTCTACTCCTTCATCAGGCTTTATTATTATTGAATCTAGGCAAAATGTCATAGTTGATTAATAATGTTTTTTATTTTTAAAATTAATCTACAATATTTATATGATTTCAGGAATATTTGTTAAGGTTCTATCCATAATTCTTTTGTTAGCAGTAGGAATAGTTTTAATTTTGGGGATTGGAACTCTTTTCAAAGGAGGGGAAACCAGTAAAAAATACTCAAATAAATTAATGCAACTTAGAGTCCTAATTCAGTTTGTTGCAATACTTGTGCTTGTTGGATTTGCTTATTTTTTTAAAAACTAATTGTAAGTTTTTAGCCAATTTATAAATTTTTTATCATCAAAATCTATTGATCCAATAATTCTAGAAAATTCTTTTCCATCTTTATCAATAAGAATTGAAGTTGGAACTCCACGTAATGAGAATACTTTTGCAAGAGTTGTTGGTGAGTCAAAATATGGGTCAAAATTTTTAATATTTAAATCTTTAAAAAAACTATCAACTTTTTTTTTACTTTCTTGAGATATATTGATTGCAAAAATTTTAAGATTACTCAAATTTTCATTTATTTGAAGTCTATCTAACGATGGCATCTCTTCTTTACATGGCTCACACCAAGTTGCCCAAAAATTTAATAAAAGTAAACTTCCATTAAATTCTTTAATGTTAATTTTTTTATCATTTTTATCTAAAAAGATAACATTATCATAGACTTTTAGATCTTTATGAATGACAATATTTTTTATTTCAGATACATCGTTAGCTAAGACATTATTTGTCAAAAAAATAAATAATATTAAAAATCTCATGTTAAATAGTTATAATTAATTATCATGGTAAAAAATAAAAACAACCAAGCAATATGGAACACCCGCATAAATAAAAATGTGTCTTCTTTATTTCAAAAAGTTGGTAATTCAATTGATGTAGATAAACGACTTTATAAAGAAGATATTCAAGGTTCTATTGCTCATGTTGAGATGTTGTTTAAACAAAAAATAATATCTTTTAAAATAAAAAATAAAATTATCTATGGTCTTACAAAGATACAAAATGAAATTTCTAACAAAAAATTTGAGTTTAATATAAAATATGAAGATATTCACATGAATATAGAAAAAAGACTTTTTCAAATAATTGGTGAGGAAGCAGGTTATGTTCACACAGCAAGATCTAGAAATGATCAAGTAATTACAGATTTTAAAATTTGGATAAGATCTTCAACTAAAAAAATTAATCTTAATTTAGATAAAGTAATAAAAAGCACATTAAAATTAGCAGAGAAAAATATAGATACTATTATGCCTGGTTTTACACATCTTAAAAATGCACAGGCTATTTCTTTTGCCCATTATCTTATGGCTTATGTTGAAATGTTTAGTAGAGACAAAAAAAGATTTACAAACAATTTAGAAAGTTTAGACGAAAATCCATTGGGTGTGGCCGCACTATCAGGAACTTCTTTTAATATAGATAGAAATTATACAAGCAAAAAGCTTGGTTTCAAAAAACCAACAAACAATTCGATTGATACTGTTTCTGATAGAGATTTTGTTTTAGATTTTTTGTACAGTGTTTCTGTTTGTTCAATGCACATTTCAAGAATTGCTGAAGAACTTATTATTTGGAGCTCTGATGGTTTTAATTTAATTAACCTCTCAGATAAAATTGTGACTGGATCATCAATAATGCCCCAAAAGAAAAATCCTGATTTATTGGAATTTTTAAGGGGAAAATCTGGGAGTAGTTATGGTAACTTATTTTCAATGCTTACTATTTTAAAGGGCCTTCCGTTATCTTACTTCAAAGACCTTCAGGATGATAAGGAGATTGTATTTAAATCTAATGATACTTTAATTAACTGTCTTAAAGTTTTTGATGAAATATTAAAGAACACTAGCCCTAATAAAAAAAAAATGATCAACCTTGCAAACTCTGGATATATCACCGCAACAGACTTAGCAGACTATCTTGTAAAAAATCACTCAATGTCTTTTAGAAAAGCTTATCAAAAAACAGCTTCTGTTGTTAATTTAGCAGAAAAAAAGAAAAAAAAACTTAACGAATTAAGCTTGGAAGAATTAAAAAAAATTGAACCAAAATTAACTAACGATGTTTTAAAAGTGTTTGAGTTGAAGAATTCTGTTAATTCCAAAAAATCGTATGGAGGAACAGCTTTTGATAACATCAAAAAAATGATAATAAAATACAAGAAATTAAAATGATTAAAAAAATTAGCTTTATTCTTCTGATTTGTTGTTTACTGGCCTCTTGTGGAAAAAAAGGAGACCCTGAATATAAAGACCCAAAACAAAAAGCCGAAAAGATAATAATCCTTACGAATAAGGTTTAATGAAATATATCAAAAAAAAACTGGTAATTGATAATGTAAGATTAGTGGATATTGCTAAAAAATTTGATACTCCAACTTATTGTTACTCATATACTCAATTAAAAAAAAATATTAATAGTTTCAAAAAAAATTTTAAGACATTTTCCCCGTTAATTTGTTTTGCTATTAAATCTAATACAAATCTAAATTTGATTAAAGAGATTCAAAAATTTGGTTTAGGGGCTGATGTTGTGTCAAAGGGTGAACTTATGATGGCTCTTAAGGCTGGTATTAATCCAAAAAAAATTGTTTTTTCAGGTGTGGGTAAAACAGCAAGTGAAATAAGTTATGCTATTGATAAAAAAATATTATTAATTAATGCAGAGTCTAAAAGTGAAATAAAAGAAATTGATAAAATAGCTAAAATTAAGAAAAAGAAAGTACAAATTGGTATTAGATTAAATCCAAATACAGACGCAAAAACTTTAAGTCAAATTTCAACTGGTAAAAAAGAAAACAAATTTGGTGTGAATGAAAAAACATTTTTGGAGCTTGTAGACTATTGTAAAAGGTCCAAAAACATTAGTTTAGAATGTTTAAGTGTCCATATCGGAAGTCAAATATTAGATCATAAACCATATGAAAAAATGCTTAAAGTGGTTGATAAAATAATTATCAAAACTAAACATAAATTTAAATTTATTGATTTAGGTGGAGGAATGGGGATTTCCTATAACGATAACAGCAAAAAACTTAATTACAGCAAATATAATATAGCCATAAAAAAATTTTTAAAAAAACATTCCTCAAAAATAATTTTTGAACCAGGAAGGTCTATAATTGGAAATGTAGGTTTTTTAATTTCTAAAGTTATTTACATTAAAGAAAATGATAAAAAAGATTTTGTTGTATTAGATGCAGCTATGAATGACTTGATGAGGCCTGCTTTATATGGAGCTATTCATAAAACATTACCCTCTATAAAAAACAATCAAATTTCAAATAAAACATATGAATTTGTGGGGCCTATTTGTGAAACTACAGACAAGTTTACTTCTTTAAAAAAATTTCAAAAATTGAAAGAAAAGGATATTGTTGTAATGTGCGATGTTGGTGCATATGGAATGTCACTTAGTTCAAATTATAATTTAAGACCTAAGCCAGCTGAGCTACTGATCGAAGGATCAAAAATAAGAGTTATTAAAAAAAGACAAAAGCATACTGATTTGATGTAGCTTTTGATAAAAATGATTAGAAACCTTATTTTTTCAATTTTCTTTTTTACTGGAATAATAATTATTTCATTAATTTTTTTACCTGCTTTTTTTCTTCCTCAAAGGATTGTTTTATATGGTGGTAAATTAATGGGCTATTGGACTGGTTTTTGTCTAAAATTTTTTTTATCTACAAAAATAATAATAAAAGGTAGAGAAAATATTTTAAATAATACACAATTTTTCATTGCCGCATCTCATCAATCGATGTTTGAGACTTTTTATCTTCAAACTATTTTTAATTCACCAGTCTTCATTTTAAAAAAAGAGTTGCTGTTAATTCCAATTTTTGGCTGGTATCTAAAAAAGATTGGGTCAATATCAATTAAAAGAAATAAAGTTACTAAAGATAACTTAGGATTTTTTGAAGAAATCTCAAAAATAATTAAAGACTCTGCTAGACCATTGATAATCTTCCCACAAGGTACAAGAGTTTTACCAGAAGAAAGACCTCCTTTTAAAAAAGGTGCATCTAGAATTTATGAAGAGTTAAGAATTTCTTGTCAACCAGTTGCAATTAACTCGGGTTACGTTTGGCCAAAAAAAGGTAACAAAACTAGCAATAAAATAATAACAATTTCAATCTTAAAACCTATAATGGCAGGTCACCCCAAAGAAGAATTCATTAAGATTTTAGAAAATAATATTTATGAAGAACTAAATTTGTTAAATTAGCCCTTCATAGGCATCACTACAAATATACTATCAAAATCTCCTGGGTCTTTAATTAAAGCTGGAGAACCAGTGTCATTAAAAAAAATCTCAACTCTTTCTCCGTCTAATTGAGACGCAACATCAATTAGATACCTTGAATTAAAACTTATTTCTAAATCATGATCAAATTTAACGGTTAGTG
Source organism: Candidatus Pelagibacter sp. (assembly GCA_028099475.1). Next base: position 2,347 of record JAOHHF010000018.1, on the reverse strand, counting down.
TCTCTTTACCATCACCACTATTTGTATTGTTGACTGAGAGACTCAATGTATCTTTTGATAAATTAAATTTAACCCCATCCTTTTTATCCAAAGAAACTGAAGCAACTCTATCAACTGAATTTAAGAATAATTTTAAATCTATCTCTAATTTTTTCTGATTATTTTTTGGTATAACTTGTATATAATTTGGAAATTTTCCATCAATAAGTTTTGATATTAATATGCTATTATTTAATTCAAATTTAATTTTTGATTTAATATTAGACACCTTAACATCCCCATCATAATTATCTAATAATGAGCATAGTTGAAAAATAGTTTTTTTTGGTAATATGATTGGTTCAAAATCAATTTTTTGATCTAATCGTATTTTTGAAATAGACATTCTATGACTATCAGTTGCTACAGCTGTTAAATGATTTTTATCTTCTACCTCAGTCTGATGTAAATAAATTCCACTTAAGTAGTGTCTTGTTTCATCATTAGCAACTGAAAACTTACATTTATTTAAAAGTTTTAAAAGCTGCTTTGATTTAATTATAAATTCATTTTGATTAAAATTCTCATCTGTTAGTGGAAACTCAGTTGCACTAATACAGTTCAAATTAAAAATAGATTTTTCAGATTCAACTTGCAATTTGCTTATATCTGTCAGGGATAAGTTTATTTTTTTCCCAGAGGAAAATTTTCTAATAATATCATACATGATTGAAGAAGTTGTGGTTGTTTTGCCCTCTTCCAAAACTTCAACATTATTTAATTGGTGAATAAATATTAAATCTAAATCCGTAGCCGTTATTGTTAATTTGGAATTGCTTACATCTAATAAAATATTAGACAGTATTGGAAGTGTGCTTCTTTTTTCAATTACGCCTTGACAATAATTTAGCGCTTGCTGAAGGTCCTGTTGGTTTACGTTAAATTTCATTATTTTTATTATTATATAATATCTGATTTTTAAGTTTATTAATGTTATCTACCATCTCAGGATCTTTTTCTTTAATTTTCTCAATTGTTTTAACTGAATGTATTATGGTTGTATGATCTCTATTAGAAAACTCTCTTCCAATTTCTGGTAAAGATTTAGAGGTTAAAATTTTAGTTAAGTATATAGCAGTTTGTCTAGGTCTCACTAAATACCTTGATCTTCTTGAGGATAGCATTTCATTTTTACTGATTTTAAAAAATTTACAAACTGTAGTTTGAATCAAATCTATTGTTACTTTATTTTCAGCTAAATTTAACAAATCTTTTAAAACAACTTTAGTTTCAGTCAAATTTGGAACTTTATTATAAATCCTAGAGAATGAAACTACTCTATTTATTGCACCAACCAACTCTCTAACACTTGCTGTAATTTCGTTACTTATAAAATCTTGTATTTCTTTTGAAACGTGCAATTGATCTGCATATAAATTATTTAGTTCCTCAGTTTTCTTTTCAACAATTTTTTTTCTAAGCTCAAGATCTGGTTTTTCAATATCAACTACTAAACCACCAGAAAATCTAGATTTAATTCTATCTTGAATTCTAGATAGTTTATTTGGAGCTCTATCAGCTGAAACAATTATTTGTGAGCCTTTATCTAATAATGCATTGAATGTATGAAAAAACTCTTCCTGCATTGCTTCCTTGCCACTTATGAATTGAATATCATCAATTAATAAAATATCTGTATTTCTGAAATATTCTTTAAACTTAACCATATCGTTAGCTTTGATTGATTTTACAAACTGATACATAAAACGCTCAGCTGATATAAACATTACTTTGTTATTTTTTTTTAGCTCAATTCCAATTGAATTTAATAGATGAGTCTTGCCCATTCCTACGCCACCATAAATATAAAGTGGATTATAATGAGATATATTTTGAGAAACTTTTATTGATGCTTCATAAGCAAGCTTGTTACTAGCCCCTGTTATAAAATTATCAAATCTTTTATTTGGATCTATTCGATTATATTGAAGATAAGAGTCTTTAATGAATGAAACATTTTCATTTCTATCAGGTATTTTTTCATTAACATTTTGATTAGTATTTTTATCATCAATCTTAAATTCAATTCTAATAATATCTTTTTTGTATAAACGTATTATTTGTAAAATTTGATCTATATATCTTGAAGTAATCCAGTCTCTAATAAATCTTGTTGGTACAGATAGTAATAAATAGTTGTTAAATTCGTCAACAAAAGTAATTTTTTTAAGCCAGCTTTCATAAACATCGGTTCCCAATTTATTTTTCATTTCTGACTGAACTAATTTCCAATCAAAGTTTTCAGACTTGAAACCATTTAAATTATTTATATTTGTAGATTTATTCATAACGTGTAGGAAAATCTCAG
>JAOHHF010000017.1 GCA_028099475.1 Candidatus Pelagibacter sp. | reverse complement strand
TAAGATTTTATTAATTGAGTCATAAATTAATAAATTTTTAGTTTTTTCTTTATTTGCAAATATAATGATTGAATTTTTTTTGGTGTTTCTATAAAATTTTCTAAATGATGCGTCTCCATTAATTTCTTTAAAATCTTTTGAAAATTTCATATTACAAGATCAATCTAAACCAGCAATTTTAACAGATCTATTATTTAATTCATTTTCATAATTAAACGTCAAATCTATGGTCTTTTTAAAGTTTTCTTTTTTAATCAATTCGGGCCATTCAATGAGTGTTATTGTGTTTTTATTTTTATTAAATAGATCTAAATTTTTAACTTCCGACTCATCTTTTAACCTAAATAAATCATAGTGTTTAATCACTAAATTATCTACCTCATACTCATTCTGTAAATTAAAAGTTGGACTTGTTACTTCAGAAATTATTAAATTTTTTTTTGTTTGAAATTGATTAATTAAATATTTTACAAAAGTAGTTTTTCCAACACCCATTTCTCCATACAAAAAAATTACTTCTCCACCTTTTAGATAGTTTGAGAAATCATTAGCTAATTCTTTGGTCGTCTCCTCTAAAGATATATCTATTATGCTATTTTTAATAGCGATAGGCATCTGGTTTGAATGGACCCTCAGTCCCAACACTTATGTAATCTGCTTGTTCTTTGGATAGTTTAGTAAGTTTAGCGCCGACTTTTTTCAAATGAAGAGTTGCAACTTTTTCATCTAAATGTTTTGGAAGTACATAAACTTTATTTTCATAATTTTTATAGTTATTCCAAAGTTCAATCTGTGCAATTACTTGATTTGTAAATGATGCACTCATTACAAAACTTGGGTGTCCAGTTGCACAACCTAAATTAACTAGTCTTCCTTCTGCTAAAAGAATAATTCTTTTTTTACTTGGCAATTCTATTTCATGTACCTGAGGTTTAACTTCGCTCCATTTGTAATTTTTCAAAGCTTCAACCTGAATTTCATTATCAAAATGACCAATGTTACACAAAATCGCCCTATCTTTCATATCTCTCATATGATCAGCTGTAACAATATCTTTATTTCCTGTGGCTGTAACAACTATATCTGCTCTACTAATGGCTTCTTCCATTAATACAACTTCATAGCCTTCCATAGCTGCTTGTAATGCGCAAATTGGATCTGCCTCGGTAACTAATACTCTTGCTCCACTTTGTCTTAGTGATGCAGCACTTCCCTTACCCACATCTCCAAAACCTGCTACTATTGCAATTTTTCCTGACATCATTACATCTGTTGCTCTTCTAATTCCATCAACAAGACTTTCTCTACAACCATATAAATTATCAAATTTTGATTTAGTAACTGAGTCATTCACGTTAATTGCTGGGATTAACAATGAATCATCCTTTTCCATTTTATTTAAAGCTTTTATTCCAGTGGTAGTCTCTTCCGAAACACCTTTTACATCTTTCATTAAATCTTTATATTCATTGTGCATAATTGCAGTTAAATCACCGCCATCATCTAATAACATATTAGGTTTCCAATCAGATTTACCAACAATAGTTTGTTTAATACACCAAAGGTATTCTTCTTCCGTTTCGCCTTTCCATGCATAAACAGGTATTCCAGCTTTTGCAATTGCTGCAGCAGCATGATCTTGAGTTGAAAAAATATTACATGATGACCATCTAACATCTGCCCCTAAATCAACTAATGTTTCTATTAAAACAGCTGTTTGAATTGTCATATGCAAACAACCAATAATTCTTGCACCTTTTAAAGGTTTGGTTTTCGAATATTCTTCTCTTAAAGCCATTAACCCTGGCATTTCACTTTCAGCAATAGAGATTTCTTTTCTCCCAAATTCAGCTGACGATATATCTTTTACCTTAAAATCTTCCATGGAGGTGTTTTATACAGCTAACAATAGATTTAGCAAGTTTAGATTAGACGCTGGGAAAACTTATTTCTACTATTGCCCCATCTCGATCTAGTCGATTAGATGCTGAAATTCTACCCTCATGAAGATCAACTAAATTTTTTACAATATTTAATCCAAGACCAGAATGTTCACCAAACTTATCTGGTCTATTACTGTAAAATCTTTTAAATATTTTACTTGTATCTTTTTCTTTAAACCCTTGCCCTTCATCAGTCACCCTAACTATAATATTTTTATCTAATGTACTTGAAATATTGACGAAAATATTTCCACCTTCTTTACAAAATGAAATTGAATTATCTAACAAATTAGCAATTATTTGCTCTATTCTGTTTTCGATACCATTAATAACATATTTTTTCTTACCATCATTTTCATAATTAATTTTAATATTCTTTTTAACTTTTTGAATATTATAATAATCATCTACAACAGATTGAATAATTGGCTCTATATTAATTTTTTGCATTTTTTCTTTGCTAAGAGCAACTTCATCTTTCAACATCTGAGAATAATCAGTTATCAGTCTTTCAATTCTCAAAACATCATGACTAAGAATATTTAGTAATTTTGTTCTTTGTTCAGAATTACTTGTATCTTGCAATATTTCAGAAGCACTTTTTAAAGATGCTAAAGGATTTCTTATTTCATGAACTAAATCTGTTGAAAAATTTTCTGCATGGGCAACTCTTTTTTGAAGTTCAACTGTCATATCATCTAGTGAATTTGATAGAAGTCCTAGTTCATCATTACGACTTTTTAAACTTTCAATATTTGTTTTTACCTGACTTTTTTCCTTGATAACTTTTGTATAGCTTACAAGATTTTGAATAGGTTTAATAAAATATCTACTTAAAACAAAAGAAAAAATAAGAATAACAAAACCCACTGCAATAGCAGTTCTAGTGACAAAAGCTTTTCTCTCATCTATCGCTGCTCTTATGTCATTAGCATTTTCTGAAATTGCAAGATATCCAATATTCGATCCATCTTTAATTACATTTCGAATTGTAATTAATTCAAATTGATTTGGGTCTTCTTGAATAAAAGTATAATAATTTCCATATTGATTTGAATTTAAATATTTATTTAAGATATCATTAAAAGGTAAAGATTTGTTTTCATTTATATTAGCATTTTCCTTTGGATTATTTTGATCTTCTTGATTTTTACTTAAACTCTCAAATTCAATTTCATCTACTCTTGTTGAAAAAGATCTTGGGTCTAAATCTAATGTATCTGTATCTCCAATAATAATTAAATCATTGTCAAAAAATATTACTCTATCTAGATTTTGAAATATAAATCTAGTTGAAAATAAAAACTTTCTAATATCATCAACATCAAATTTTATATCAAGCCTTAGAAGAGTGTTTATTGTGTTGTCTATTATATTTAAATGTTTAACAGATTTTTTTTTAATCAAATTTGGCTGAACATTGCTTAGATAAACAAAAGTAAATAATCCAATAATTGTAAAAATTATAAAATTTATGAATAAAAATTTTTTTAATATAGACAGACTTTTTAAGTATTTACCAAACATCAGCTAACATTCCATCTATATCCACTACCATATCTAGTTTCAATAGCTGAAAAATCAGGATCTACTTTTTTGAATTTTTTACGTATTCTTTTAACATGACTATCGATAGTTCTGTCTTCGATATCTGTATCTTCTCTGTAGGCAATGTCCATCAATTGAGCTCGTTCTTTAATAATTCCAGGTCTTTTTGCTAATTCTTTGACAATTAAAAACTCTGTTGTGGTCAATTTATCTGGAAGTTGTTTGTTGTTCCACTCACACTCAAGTTGAGAAGGATCTAATTTTAGTTTTCCATGTGCAATTAAACTTTTATTTTCTTCTAAACTATTATTTGTATCTTTTTTTCTAAGCTGAATTCTAATTCTTTCAATTAAAACTTTTATTGAAAAGCCGCCAGATTTTTTTACAAAATCATCTGCTCCTAGTTTGAGTCCTAACAATTCATCAATCTCATCATCTTTTGATGTTAAAAAAATTACTGGTAACGATGTTTTTTTTCTAAGTTTTTTGAGCAACTCTTCTCCATCCATTTTAGGCATCTTTATATCAACTACCGCTAAATCAGGAGGCATTCTAGTAAGTCCAATTAATGCACTCTCACCGTCAATATAAGTTTGAACTTTAAAGCCTTCTTTTTCTAAAGCTATACTTAAACTAGTTAGAATATTTCTATCATCATCTATTAAAGCTATAGTTTGTTTTTGCATCCCTTATATAAAAATACTAAATTGTTCTAAATTGGGCAATCTAATTAAATTAATGAAGCATTCCCCAATTATCTCCAACATTAACATCAACAGTAAGTGGAGTTGAAAAAGAATGATAATCACTTTGAGCAACACTGGTCATTTCTTCTTTTATTAATTTGACCATCATTTTTTCATCTTTTCTGGGTACCTCAAATATTAACTCATCATGAATTTGTAAAAGTATCTTCGATTTAATATTTTTTTGTTCTGATAATTTTTTATCTAATCTAATCATGGCTAAACGCATAATTTCTGAAGCAGACCCTTGGATAGGAGCATTAATTGCAGCTCGTTCTTGAAAATTTCTTACATTAAAATTTTTATCATTAATTCCATTAAAATGAGATCTTCTACCAAAAATATTATTTACATAACCACTTTTTCTGCAAAACTTAATTGTACTATCCATATAAATTTTTATTTCAGGAAATTTTGCAAAGTAAGCATCTAAAAATTCTTCTGCTTCATAATTTGAAACATTAATCTGTTTTGCTAAACCATACTGTGAAATTCCATAAATAATTCCAAAATTAATTGCTTTAGCTTTTCTTCGATGATCTTGATTTACTTTTTTAATATCTATATTGAAAATCTGACTAGCTGTTAATGAGTGAATATCCTCATTATTTTTAAAGGCTTTTTTAAGTTCTTTAACATCTGCTAGATCTGCTAAAATTCTCATTTCAATTTGATTATAATCTGCTGAAATTAATAGGTGATTATTTTTAGCAGCGAAAGCTTTTCTAATATCTTTTCCATCTTCTGATTTTATTGGGATATTCTGTAAATTTGGATCACTAGACGCTAGTCTGCCTGTTGTGGTAGCTGCCAACAAAAATGATGTATGCACTCTTTTTGTTGATGGATTAATGTGTTCTGGAAGAGAGTCGGAGTAAGTATTTTTTAGTTTTGATACTTGCCTCCAGTCTAGAATTAATTGTGGAAATTCGTGACCTTTAAAAGCTAAATCTTCTAAAACACTCGCACTTGTTGCAAAACTTCCCTTTTTAGTCTTTTTTAGACCTGCTATCTTAAGATCATTATAGATTATTTCACCTAATTGCTTTGGGGAGGCAATATTAAATTCTTTTTTTGAAATTTTAAAAACTTTTTTTTCTAAGTTATTTATTTTTTTTTCAAATTTTAAAGAAAGAGATTTTAAGAATTTACTATCTACTTCAATTCCCTCCATTTCCATAAAAGCAAGAATCTTAATTAATGGTTTTTCAAAGACCTCATAAATATTAATCATTTTTTCAAGCTTTAAATTTTTAATGAATTTTTTATACAATCTAAAAGTAATATCAGCGTCTTCAGCAGCATAATCTTTAGCTTTATCAATCTCTACATCACTAAAATTTATCTCTTTTTTTCCTGTTCCAACAATTTCTTTGAAAGAAATTGTTTTATGGCCTAAATGAATCTCTGATAGAGTATCCATATTGTGTCTATTTTTTCCTGCATCTAACACATATGACATAAGCATAGTGTCTTCCATTGACGAAATCGTTATCCCCTGTTTGTATAAAACTATAAAATCAAACTTAATATTTTGACCAATCTTCTTAACGCTTGGATCTTCTAATAAAGGTTTTAATTTTTTGATGACAATATTTTTATCAATACATTTTGATGATTTATGTCCTATTGGTATATAGCAAGCTTTACCAATTTTTGAACACAAAGAAACACCCACTAAGTCTGCCTGATGTGGGTCTAGGGAATTTGTTTCTGTATCTACAGCAACCTCACCTACTTCTTCAGCCTCTTTTATCCATTCATCTATTTCATCAGGATTTTTAATTAAATAATAATTCTTACTATTAATTGCTTGTTGTTTAACTGATGACTCTTTTTCACTTAGTTTATTTGATAATTTTGGTTCCCCATATGCAGATATGACAGAACTCAAAAGCCGATTAAATTCCATTTCTCTTAAAAATGCATAGAGTTTATCTTTATCTATTTCTTTTAATTTAAACTCTCCCAATTCTCTTTTAATTGGAGTTTCCTTCATTAAAGTTACAAGCTTTTTGCTAATTAATGCTTTATCTTTGTTTTCTATTAACGTTTCTCTTCTTTTGTTTTGTTTTATTTCATCAGCTGACTTTAAAAGTTTTTCTAAAGTTCCATATTTATTAATTAATTCAGCTGCTGTTTTAACTCCTATCCCTGGAACACCCGGAACATTATCGCTACTGTCTCCAGCGAGAGATTGAACATCTATAACCTTAGAAGCATCTACTCCAAACTTAGCAAAAATGTCTTCCTCTGAAATAAATTTATTTTTCATAGGGTCAAAAATACGAACACCTTTTTTATAAAGTTGCATTAAGTCTTTATCTGATGAAACAATTGTAACCTTTGCACCTACTTTAAGTATTTTTTCAACATAAGTTGCTATTAAATCGTCTGCCTCATAATTAGGGAGATCTACTGAAGGAAGGTTAAAAGCTAAAACAGATTTTCGTATATATTCGAATTGTGGAGCCAAATCATCAGGTGCTTCAGACCGATTGGCCTTATAATCGCTATAAATATCATTCCTAAATGTTTTTCTAGCTGAGTCAAAAATTACAGCAAAATGGGTAGGTTTTTGTAAATTTTGATCAGACTTTGAGTCTTCAAGAAGTTTAAAAAGCATACTGCAAAAGCCACTGACTGCACCTGTTGGTAATCCATCACTTTTTCTAGTTAATGGTGGTAATGCATAATAAGCTCTAAAGATATATCCTGAGCCATCTATAAGGTAAAAATGATCTGTCTTTTTAATTGTATCCATTAAAATATCATTAAATATTACAGTGGTTATAAAATCTGTATATAAAAAATTTACCTTTCTTAACAACGATAATTATATCTAGATTATTTTGATGATTAATAGTAATATTTATCTTATGGATATTACTAAAAATATATCACAAACTAGAGTAATTAAATCGTTGCTTGCAATAATACTTGGGTCTTTAGCTTTAACCATATCTGCTAAAATTAAGATTCCTTTTTATCCAGTGCCAATGACAATGCAAACTTTTGTAGTTTTATTTTTGGGAGTAAGTCTTGGTTATAAAATTGGCTTAGCAAGTGTTGGGTTATATTTGCTTGAGGGAATTGTAGGATTACCTGTTTTTTCCAACTCTCCTGAAAAAGGTGTTGGTTTAATTTACTTTACTGGTCCTACAATGGGATATTTGATTGGTTTTTTAACTGCAAGCTATTTGGCATCAAAGATAAATATCCAAGATAACTTTTTACTAGTTTTAGCAAAGCTTACAATTGCAACTTCAACTATCTATTTGTTGGGATTATTATGGCTTGGAACTCTTATAGGTTGGGATAAGCCTATTTTTGCTTTAGGAGCTAAACCCTTTTTATTAGCTGAAATTTTTAAAATTATACTCTTGGCTTTGTTAACAAAAAAAATTTTAAAAATTAGAAATTTTATCTAGGTGATCTTTTAGAAAGAATTCTTTGAAGAGTTCTTCTATGCATTTTCAATCTTCTTGCAGTTTCAGAAACGTTTCTATTACATAATTCAAATACTCTATGTATATGTTCCCATTTCACCCTATCTGCAGACATCGGATTTTCTGGAGGAGCAGCTTTTTTTGAAGGATCCGCAAGTAAAGCCTTCTCAACATCTTCGGCATCAGCTGGTTTTGCAAGATAATCTATTGCACCCTCTTTGATTGCAGCCACTGCAGTTGGGATGTTCCCATAACCTGTCAGCATAATTATTCTACTTTCTGCATTAGTATTTTGAATTTGTTTTACAACCTCAAGTCCGTTACCATCTCCTAGTCTAAGATCTACTACAGCAAAACCAGGTTTTTTTGCTTTAACCGATTCTACTCCTTTTTGTACACTCTCAGCTTGAATAACTTCAAATCCTTTTTTTTCCATAGCTCTAGCTAATCTTTCTCTAAAAGGATTATCGTCATCAACTATGAGTAGAGATTTATTCTCAAAATCATTGATGTTTTTAAGCACAACTTGTTCTTTCATATGAGTAATATGGTAATTACTAGACATAATTCAATACCTATTATTTGCTTTACATTGTTAATCTATAGGCTTAATAGGAAGAAATTTTAAAGTTTTTTAGAGATAGAAAGCTTTTTTTTATTAAATTTTTTTTTGGAGGCATTTTTAATGCAAAAATTTAAATCGGTTGAGCAAATAGTAAGTCAACTGAAACCTGAAAAACCGATATACTGTATAAGAAAGAATTCTATTCGATCTGCTGTAAAATATTTTAATAAGAATTTTCCTGGTAAAATTCTTTATGCAGTTAAAACGAATCCCCATCCCAGTGTAATTCAAACAATTATAGACAGTGGTGTGGAACAATTTGATGTTGCTTCTATAGAGGAAATTAAAAGTATTAGAAATTTTAGCCAAACTGCAAAATGTTCGTATATGCATACGGTAAAAAGTAGAGAAAGTATTAAAGAAGCTTACTTTAATTTTGGAGTTAAAACATTTTCACTAGACACGAAGGATGAGTTGGTAAAAATTATAGAGAGTACAAATAATGCGAAAGATTTAGAGCTATTTGTTAGAGTCGCAGTTTCTAATGAGCATGCTGAAATAGATTTATCAAAAAAATTTGGTGCATTAAACTCAGAAGCAGCAGGATTATTAAGATTGGCAAAACAACATGCAAAAAAAATTGGGCTAAGCTTTCATGTTGGTTCTCAATGCATGCATCCAATTTCGTATTCAAAAGGTATTAATGAAATCGGAAATATAATTAAAAAAACAAAAATTTTACCAGATTATATAAATGCTGGAGGAGGATTTCCAACAATTTACCCTGACTTAATTCCTCAATCTATGGATAATTATTTTAACGAAATTAAAAAAGGATTAGAAAATCTAAAACTTGAAAAATTGCCTGAAATTATTTGTGAACCAGGAAGAGCATTAGTTGCAGAAAGTGGTTCTACAATTGTAAGAGTTAATCTAAGAAAAAAACAAAAACTTTATATAAATGATGGCACATATGGAACTCTGTTTGATGCAGGGACTCCAAATATAGTATTTCCATCTAAAATGATCAAAGAAAATTCAAATAAAATAATATCGAAAAAATTAACTGCTTTTGATTTTTTTGGACCAACTTGTGACAGTATGGATTATATGAAAGGCCCTTTTCTTCTTCCAAATAATATAAAGGAAAATGATTATATTGAACTTGGCCAACTTGGTGCTTATGGTTTAACATTTAGAACTCAATTTAATGGCTATTACTCAGATGAAATCTTTGAAGTTGAGGATAAACCAATAATGACAATGTATGATAAAGATATTAACAAAGCTACTTTAGTCGCTTAATGTCAGATCATAAAAACCCAGGTCATAATAGTAAAAAAGATTTTTTAAAAAGTCCTATTGAGCACATCGATATCACTTCATTCGACTCTCGAAAAATAATCTCTTCAATGGAAAAAATGTCCTTTGTTTCAAGAGAAACAGCTAGTGCAGCAAATATATATAATGACATGCTAAAAGATAAAGATTGCACAATATTTTTAACTTTAGCTGGCTCTACATCGGCTGCTGGATGCATGAATATTTATAAAGATCTTGTAAAGTACAATATGGTTGATGCAATTGTTGCTACAGGAGCTTCTATAGTAGATATGGATTTTTTTGAGGCTCTAGGATTTAAACATTATCAAGGTTCACAATTTCAAGATGATACAGAACTTAGAAATAATTATATTGATAGAATATATGACACTTATATTGACGAGAAAGAGCTTCAGATGTGTGACAAAATCATTTGTGATATTGCTGATACGCTAGATCCAAGAAGCTACACATCTAGAGAATTTATTTATGAAATGGGAAAATATTTAAAAAAAAATTCAAAAAAAAAAGACTCTTTAATTGAAACAGCTTTTGATAACGATGTTCCAATTTTTTGCCCTGCTTTTACAGATTCAAGTGCTGGTTTTGGATTGGTGATTCATCAAGAAAAAAATCCAAAAAAACACATGACTATAGACTCTGTAAGGGAATTTAGAGAACTTACTGAAATAAAGATTAAATCTAAAGGGTCTGGTCTATTCATGATTGGTGGGGGTGTGCCAAAAAATTTTATACAAGATACTGTAATTTGTGCTGAATTATTAGGTAAAGAAGTTGATATGCATAAATATGCAGTTCAAATAACAGTAGCAGATAGTAGAGATGGTGCTTGTAGTAGTTCAACTTTAAAAGAAGCAAGTTCTTGGGGTAAAGTAGATATTACAAAAGAACAAATGGTATTTGCAGAAGCAACAAGCGTGTTACCTTTGATTGCAAGTGATGCTTATCATAGGGGTGAGTGGAAAAATAGAAATAGAAAAAACTTTACAAAAATTTTTGAATAAAATTGAAATATCTTTCTAATAAAAATGGATTTTTAGGAATTGACAATAAAGTTAATTTCAAAGAAAAAGTTGTTGTAGTTCCTTTTGGCCTTGAAAAAACAGTTAGTTATGGTGGAGGAACAAAAAATGGACCTAAAGAAATTATCAAAGCTTCACATCAAGTAGAACTTTATGATGAAGAACTAAGTTGCGAACCTTACAAAAAAATAGGCATTAAAACATTAAGACCTTTTAAGATAGACAAAAACATCAAAAAGGCACTCTCCAAAATGTCTAAAATTAATGAGGAAATTTTAGATAAAAAACTTTTTCCTATGACGTTTGGTGGAGAGCACTCAATCACACCTGGATGTATTGCTCCTTTTGTAAAAAAATACAATGATATTTGCCTTCTACACTTTGATGCTCACGCTGATTTGCGAGAAAGCTATAATGGAGAAAAATTTTCTCATGCTTCAGCAATAAAAAGATGTTTGGACTACCCGAATGTTTCATTAATTTCTTTTGGCATAAGAAACATATCTGAAAGTGAGATTCCTTTTTTAAAGAAAAACTCATCTAGGATTAATATTTTTTGGGCAAAAGACAAAAGCAAATGGAATCTTAATAAATTTAAAAAATTAATCAAAAACAAAACAGTTTATCTTACATTTGATGTTGATGGCCTTGACTCAAGTATAATGCCTGCAACCGGAACTCCTGAACCAGGTGGATTATTATGGGATGAGACTTTAAACATAATTAGAATTGCAGCAAAAAATTCAAAAATTGTTGGTGCAGATATTAATGAATTATCACCAATAAAAGGTTTTAACTCATATAATTTTCTCATTGCTAAACTAGCTTACAAAATTTTATCTTATAAATTTTTGTATTAAATTTAAATTGGCTTACTAATTTTAAGTAAAATTTTAAAAGGTATCAACATTACTAAGGATACAAATAATTTTACTGCTAAATCTCCTAATGATAACGTTATCCATGGAACACCTGTTGCATAAAATGATATAGAAAAAAATAAAAAAGTATCAACAGTTGAGCCAATAAAAGATGAAGTTAAAGGTGCTATAAACCATTCTTTTTTTCTCAGACGATCAAAAATTTGAATATCTAATAGCTGCGCTACAATAAAAGCAACACCAGATCCAATTGCTATTCTTATGGAAATTAAATCTGCGAAATTAGTTGAGAATAAAAGAGTAAAAATAATCCCTATAAAAAAACCAAAATATACAATTTTTTTAGCTACAAATTTACCATAAAATCTATTGGCTAAATCTGTAATCAAAAAAGCTACTGGATAACTAAAAGCTCCATAAGTAAGTATTTCACTTAATCCATAATAATTAATTGGAAATTGTACAAGATAATTTGAGGATAAAACAACTACACCCATCAAAATTGACAGGGTAATAAAAAGTTTGCTCATTAAGCTGATTTGGCTAAGGGCTTTTTCTTAAAAGGTGATTTTATTAATATACTTTTTTTTAATTTTTTTAGTCTAGGAGATAGATTTTTATTTTTAACAGCTTTAAGAAATTCGTCAAAGCTACCTTTTTTATCAACAGACCTAACACCAGAATTACTGACTGTTAATTTTAAACTTCTCTTCATTAATTCACTTGTGAACTTTACTTTTTTTAAGTTTGGCAAAAATCTTCTTTTTGTCTTGTTATTAGCATGACTAACATTGTGACCCTTCATTGGGATTTTTCCAGTTAATTCACATTTTTTTGACATAATAATATTGCCTATATAAGGGGAGATAAGGAAAGCGTCAAGTTTATTACATTTAAGATAGAGTTTTATTTCCAACAATTTCAGTATAATTCTTAACTCCATCTCTAATTAATAATTCTTTTAAGTCCTTTTTAATAATTCCAGCAATATTTGGACCTTTAAAAACCATCCCTGTGTAGAGTTGAACAAAATCTGCACCAGCTATAAATTTATCATAAGCTGCTTGGCCAGTGTCAACTCCACCAACACCTATTATTTTAATTTCACCTTTTAATAATTTATAAAATTTATTTATTAAAATATTAGATTTTTCTTCTATTGGTTTTCCAGACAATCCTCCTTTTTGATGTCTTTGAATGTTGCTAAGCTTATCTCTTGTAGCTTCTGATGTATTTGAAACAATTATTGCTTTTATTTCATATTCTAGAAGAATTTCTGAGATCTGATTCACCTGATCTTCATTTATGTCTGGTGAAACTTTAACAGCAATCGGAATATCTGATTTTAAATTTTTTCTTTCTTCCATAATAGATTTCAGCAAATCTTGTAATTTATCACCTTCATGAAATGTTCTTAAATTTTCAGTGTTTGGTGATGAAATATTTATTGTTATATAATCTGCGTCATCATAAAAAGTCTTTAATCCAATTAAATAATCATTAAGCCTATCACTAGAGTCTTTGTTTGGACCAACATTTATACCTAACAAGCCTAATTTTTTGTTACGTTGAATACGTTCTTTAACAGTTTCAGCACCATGATTATTAAAACCCAATCTATTAATTAATGCTTCATCCTCTACTAATCTGAACACTCTAGGTTTGGGGTTTCCATATTGTTTTAAAGGGGTAATCGTTCCAACTTCTACAAACCCAAATCCTAATTTAAATAATGAGTTGTACACCTCTGCATTTTTATCAAAGCCAGCTGCCATTCCAATTGGGTTATCTAAATGTTTATCAAAAATTTTTGTTTGAAATATAGGATCATTTTTATTTTCATCAAATACGCTGGGAATTAAATTAAATTTTAATGACTTTATTGCTAGAGAGTGAGCTTTTTCTGGATCTACTTTAAATATTAGTGATCTTAATTTAGAAAACATTATTTTAATTTATTTATTAACAGCTCAATAGTTTCTTTTACACCAAAAAAACTTATAAAAAATCCCATTCGAGGTCCATTTTCATCTCCAAAAACTACCTCATATATTAATTTGAACCAATCTCTTAAGTTATCTGCATAACCATTTTCTTTTCCAGTGGAATAAATCAAAGTTTGAATATCTTCTGGCGACATTTCATCTGTGCATTTTTCAAGAGTTTTAACCAATGCCTCAAGAGCTAATTTTTCTGAGCTATTTGCTGTTTTGTATTTTTTTTGAGCTTTAATTACATCATTAAAAAATTTTATTGCATAACCAATTAGGCTATCAAAAATTGGAAAATTTGACTCAGAAATATCTGATTTATATTTCTTAACAAACTTCCACAACAAATCCTTACTGTCTGCATTACTAGTTTCAACTAAATTAAGCAACATTGAAAACGTCATAATCATTTCCTCTTTTGGAATTTTACCATCATGAACGTGCCAAACAGGGTTCATTAATAATTGAAGTTCATTTTGCTTTTTTGATTTTTCAATACAGTCTAAATACTCATCCACAGCTTTAGGAACTATTTCTTTATATAATTTTTTTGCTCTTTTTGGATTTTGATACATGTATAATGATAAACTTTCTGGCGATGCATATTCCAACCATTGGTCAATAGTAATTCCATTACCTTTGGATTTAGAAATTTTTTCACCTTTTTCATCTAAAAACAGCTCATAAGCAAATCCAGATGGGTTTTTCTTTCCTAATAGATTTATTATCTTTGTAGATAAAATTGCACTTTCTATTAGATCTTTTCCATACATCTCAAAATCAATATCTAAAGCATACCATCTCATTGCCCAATCAACTTTCCATTGTAATTTACAA
>JAOHHF010000016.1 GCA_028099475.1 Candidatus Pelagibacter sp. | reverse complement strand
TGAAACGAAATTTTTAATCAACGATATAAGTATAAAATATAAAAAATTTTTAGTAACTGGAGCTATAAGTAAATTTGATGGTCATATATTTACTTTTAATTTTAATAATAAAAAAAATCCTTGTTTACGATGTTTTTATCAAGAAGAAACTATTTCTGATGACATATTAAACTGTGAATATGAGGGAATACTTGGCACTATTGCTGGTATTATTGGAACTATGCAAGCTAACGAAGTTTTAAAAAAAATTTTAAGTGTTGGAAAAGATTTAAATGGATATATTTTAATTTTAGATTTATTAAATTTAAACTTTCGAAAATTTAATAAAAGAAAAAAATGTATTTGTAATTAATGAATAAAATTATTTACACTCTATTTTGTTTGATAATTTTCATAACATCTTCTATCGCTGAAGAGACTTTTGTTTCTTTGAAAAAAAATAAAGTAAATGTTCGTTATGGCCCTAGTTTTGACTCAGATATTAAATATGTATATAAAAAAATCAACTTACCTTTAAAACAAATAGATCAAAAAGAAAATTTTAGAAGAATAATTGATTTAAAAAATAACAGTGGTTGGATTCATATTTCACAATTAAAAAAAAATAATTCTGTAATCGCAGTTCAAAATAAAGTTTTATTTAAAAAACCGTCTTCTTTTGCAAAACCTATAGCTCAAATAGAAAAAGGCAGACTATTAATTGTCGATAAGTGTCAGGAAAAATGGTGTAAAATTAAATCTGGTGAGAATGAAGGGTGGATTAAAACTAAGGATATTTGGGGCTTAATTAACTAAAATCAGCTGACAAAGAGCTTAAGTTTGCTAAACTTAATTTTGTAGTATGTGAATATTCTTTATGATTTATCCCAATTTCAACATCAGCGCCCTCTGATTTAAACTTTTGAATTTGTTCATCACTAAATTTGAAATGTATGAATTGAACTGAAGAAGCTTTTCCCTCTGCAGAAGTTCTGTCAACATCTTTTTCTGGGCTAGCTTTAATAAACTCACCATCAATTTTAATAAAAACTTTTTCTTCAATTCCTCCAACTTTACTTAGAAATGCTGATCTTGAAACTGGGTTGTCAATTTCAAACATTAATGTGGCTGTTAATTCTTTTCCATTTGGTATTAGTGGATTATAAGCTGTCAGTTCATCTTTCAACTGTTCATCACCACCTTTTTCAATATAAAGCATTTCTTGAACTTGAGCCAACATTGTCTCGTAACTTTCAAAATAAAAAGTTGCATATGGACCTAGTGCTATTCTTCTATCTTTTTTAAAGCTAACAATATTTTTTCTAAGCTCTTTTCTGTTTTTTATATAAACATCTAAAGGCATTATATCTTCTTTTTGAATTTCTTTTTTTTCTCTGGGCACAATCATAATCTATAACTTTTTGCCATTAATTCGATAGGATGTAACGCCTCATCATTAGAGATATTTGTGTCAGCCTCTAATTGCTTTAAGTGTTTGCCTGCTAGTGGACAATCTGAGGCCATATATTTATTATTTTTATTTTTAATCTGTCTTGCGGTTGGTCTTCCAACTTTATTTGCCAAATCATGAGTATCTTTCATCACACCAAATGTTCCTCCATGACCAGCACATCTTTCAACAACATCTAGCTTAACATTTGGAATAAGTTTCAACATATCTCTTGATTTGATACCCATGTTTTGAGCTCTTGCATGACATGCATTATGAACAGTAACGCCCCCATCTATCTCATTTAGTCCCTCAGCCAATCCTTCATTATTTGCTATATCAACAACATACTCATCAATATCCATAACATTTGATGATAATTTTTTTATATTTTCATCCTTGGGCAAAAAAAGAGGCCATTCAAATTTTAACATTAAACCACAACTAGCTGTTAAAGTTATTATTTTATAACCTTTATCGACCCACTCCAATAAATCTTTAGAAACTTTCTTTGCTTGTTCTACTACTTTAGGAAGATCTGCTTGTTCTAAAAAAGGCATACCACAACATCCTGGGTAAGCTTCCTGAACTTCAACTCCATTCTTCTTTAAAACTTTTAAAGCAGCAATTCCTGTATTTTTTTTATTAAAATTAACAAAACAAGTTGTGTAGATCACAACTTTTCTATCTTTGTTTGGGGTTTCAAAATTTATTTTATCTTTATTTTTTTTAAAGAAATTTGAAAAAGTTTCTGAGTTATATTTTGGTAACTGAACTCTTTTATCAATACCCACAACAATTTCTAAAATCTTTCTAAAAATTTTGTTTTTTACACTAGTTACCCAATTAGCTAATTTTGAAAACATAATTCCAATTTTTGCATTTCTATCTATTTGGGCTAGTTGTGTTGGTACACTTGGTAATTTTCCTAATTTTTTTTGAGCAGTTCTGTATCTCAACATTAGGTGTGGAAAATCTAAATCAAAATCATGAGGTGGTACATATGGGCATTTAGTCATAAAACACATGTCACACAAGGTACAAGCATCAACAACTGGTTCAAACTGTTCACTTTTTAAACTCTCAACATCTTCATTTTCTGACTCATCAATCATGTCAAACAATTTTGGAAACGAGTCACATAAATTAAAACATCTTCTACAACCATGGCAAATATCAAATGCTCTTCTCATTTCAGCATCTAATTTTTCAGGATTTAAAAAATCAGGATGTTCAAAATCTATAGGATGTCGAATAGGGGCGTCTAAACTTCCTTCTTTGCTCATAATTTTAGTTGAATTTTTTTTGGGTATTTAGTGGGCAAGTTAATGCCCACTAAAATAATTTATTAGCTAATAGACTCTAAAGTTTTTTGGAATTTACCAGCGTGAGATTTTTCAGCTTTAGCTAAAGTTTCAAACCAATCTGCAATTTCTTCAAAACCTTCTTCTCTAGCTGTTTTTGCCATACCTGGGTACATGTCAGTGTATTCATGTGTTTCACCTTGTACTGCTGATGCTAGATTAGCTTTAGTTTCACCAATTGGTAAACCAGTAGCTGGATCACCTACTTCTTCTAGGTATTCTAGGTGACCATGTGCGTGGCCTGTTTCACCTTCTGCTGTTGATCTAAATACTGATGCAACATCATTGTAACCTTCGATGTCTGCTTTTTGAGCAAAATAAAGATATCTTCTATTTGCTTGGCTTTCTCCAGCAAATGCTGCTTCTAGGTTTTCTTTTGTTTTTGATCCTTTTAATGACATTTTATTCTCCTTAATTTAATGATTAAAGATATATAATGGTTATATACTGAAAGTCAACAGTTTAGAACAATTATAATGTAAGACTTAAATAATTGATTTAATTAAATTAATTTTGATTTTGATTATCACTCGCAACTTTAATCAAAACTTCTAAAGATTTTATTTTTTTTCCTGGGATATTTTTTTTCACGTTAATAGAATCAATATCATTCTCATCACAGTCAATTAGCTCATAAGTTTCCTCATCATAAAAATGGTGATGAATAGACGTATTTGTATCATAATAAGTTTTGTCGCTATTAATTGCTATTTCTTTTAAATGACCTTTTTTTTGAAAGGCATGAACCGTATTATAAACAGTAGCAAGAGATATTTTTTCATTCATTTCTTCAGAAATTTTTTTAACTAGATCATTAATTGTAAAATGGAAGGTTTTTTCTCTTGAAAACAGCAACTCACAAATTTTTACCCTTTGTTTTGTAGGTCTTAGTCCAATTTCTCTTAGTTTTTCAACAAAATTACAGTCTTTTTTCATTATTGTTTATAATAGTTCTAAACTTTAATTTAAATTATACTATTTATTATATTATATTAGCATTAAATCAAGTATTAAGGGTCTTCAAAATTTATGAAAAAAAATTCTTATTCCTACGATGATCTCATAACATGTGGAAATGGTGAGCTTTTCGGCTCTGGGAACGCTAAATTACCACTTCCCCCGATGCTTATGTTTGATAGAATCACTGAAATTAATGATAATAATGGGACTTTTAATAAAGGTTCTTTAAAGGCTGAATTGGACATAAAAGATGATTTGTGGTTTTTTGATTGTCACTTTAAGGGAGACCCGGTAATGCCAGGATGTCTAGGTCTTGATGCAATGTGGCAACTAGTTGGTTTTTATCTAGGGTGGCTTGGAAACCCTGGAAAAGGTAGAGCTCTTGGGGTAGGTACGGTAAAATTTACAGGTGAAGTTTTACAAAATGTTAAAAATGTAAGGTACGAAATTGATATGAAAAAGATTATGTCTCCAGGAGGAACAACAGTTGGTCTTGCTAATGGAATTGTACTTGCAGATGATAAAAAAATTTATTCGGCTGAAAGTTTAAAAGTAGGGTTATTTAAATAATGAGAAGAGTAGTAATAACAGGTTTAGGAATTGTTTCTTGTTTAGGAAACAATCAAGCAGAGGTTCATCAATCATTGGTTAATTCAAAATCAGGAATTTCCTATGCTGAAGAATATAAAGAACATAATCTTAAAAGCCATGTTCATGGTAAACCAAATATAAAACTTGAAGATCATATCGATAGAAAAACAATTAGGTTTATGGGTTCAGGATCGGCTTACAATTATATTGCAATGAAAGAAGCAATCAAAGACTCTGGATTAGAAGATACTGAAGTTAGTAATTTTAAAACTGGTATTGTTATGGGATCAGGGGGACCTTCAATTGAAAATGTAATTTTAGCAGCAGACAAAACAAGAGCTAAAACTCCAAAATTAATGGGTCCATTCATCGTTCCAAGAACAATGGCAAGTACAGCCTCAGCTACCCTTGCTGTTCCATTTAAAATTAAAGGAACCAACTACACAATGAGTTCGGCTTGTGCAACAAGCGGACACTGTATTGGAAATTCAATGGAATTAATCCAAATGGGTAAACAAGATGTTGTTTTTGCGGGTGGAAGTGAAGAAGTTCACTGGGCAATGACAGCAATGTTTGATGCAATGACAGCACTATCATCAAAATATAACGATGCACCAGAGACAGCATCAAGAGCATATGATAAAACTAGAGATGGTTTTGTAATAGCTGGTGGTGGTGGGGTGCTAGTGCTTGAAGAATATGAGCATGCTAAAGCTAGAGGTGCTAAAATATACGCGGAATTAACTGGTTATGGAGCAACTTCAGATGGATACGATATGGTGGCCCCATCAGGCGAAGGAGCAGTGAGATGTATGAAAATGGCAATGGCTACAACTAAAAATAAAATTGATTATATAAATACTCATGGAACTTCTACTCCAGTTGGAGATATTACAGAGCTAAATGCAGTCAAAAATACTTTTGGAGACAATATTCCAAAAATTAGTTCAACAAAATCTTTATCAGGTCATCCACTTGGTGCTGCTTCAGTTCATGAAGCAATCTATTGTTTAATTATGATGAAAAATAATTTTATTGCTGGTTCAGCAAATATTACTGAAATGGATGAGGATGCTAAAAAATTTCCAATAGTTGCTAAAACTGAAACAGGTGTAACTTTAAATACCGTTATGTCTAATAGTTTTGGTTTTGGTGGAACCAATGCTGCTTTAATTTTTGAGAAAGTATAATCATGAGTTTGATGAAGGGTAAAAAAGGATTAATCATGGGTGTTGCTAATGAGAGATCTATCGCTTGGGGAATTTCACAAAAACTTGCAGAAGCAGGTGCTGAACTTGCATTTACTTATTTAGGTGATGCTTTAAAAAAAAGAGTAATTCCTTTAGCAGAAAAATTAAATTCAAAAACTACATTTAGCTGTGATGTTGAAAAAAAAGAAGATGTAACCAAACTATTTGAAGATGTTAAATCTCAATGGGGTGAAATTGACTTTGTAGTTCATGCAATTGCATTTTCAGACAAGTCAGAATTATCAGGAGAATATTTAAACACAACAAGAGAAAACTTTTTAAGAAGCATGTTAATTTCATGCTTTTCATTTACAGAAGTTGCAAAAGAAGCTTCTAAAGTAATGAAAGAAGGTGGAAGTCTAATTACTCTTAGCTATGAAGCAAGCAAAGCTATCCCAAATTACAATGTAATGGGTGTGTGTAAGGCTGCTTTAGAATCTAGCGTTAAGTATCTTGCAAGAGACTTGGGCGCTAAGGGTATGAGAGTAAATGCAATAAGTGCAGGACCTATTAAAACATTAGCTGCTTCTGCTATTGGAGATGCAAAATTCTTATATAAATGGAACGAAGATCATTCTTTTCTCAAAAGAAACGTAGATATCCATGATGTTGGTAATTCAGCATTATACCTACTAAGCGACCTTGCAAACGGTGTTACCGGTGAAATTCACTACGTAGATGCAGGATATAACAAGGTTGGGATGCCAGATCCTAAGAATATTTCCTGAAATATAGTTAAATTTAGTTAAAAAAAACCCCCAGAACTCTCATTCCAGGGGTTTAGAATTTTAATTTAAGTTACTTATTATTCAGCTGCTTGTTTCATAGAAAGTTTAACTTTACCTCTATCGAAACCAATTACTTTAACTTTTACTTCATCGCCTTCTTTGACAACGTCAGTAACTTTAGCAACTCTTTTATCTGCTAGTTCTGAAATATGAACAAGTCCATCTTGTTTTCCTAAGAAATTAACAAATGCACCAAATTCCATAATCTTCATTACTTTACCTGAGTAAATTTTATTTAGTTCAGCTTTTGCAGTGATGTCTTTAATGAACTGCATAGCGATGTTTCTAGACTCTTCATCTGGAGCAGCAACTGTTACAACCCCTTCGTCATTCACATCAACTTTTGCACCTGATTTTTCAACAATCTCTCTGATTGTTGCACCACCTTTTCCAATCACAGCAGCGATATCTTTTTTATCAACTGTAATCTGTTCCATTTTTGGAGTGTGTTGTCCAACATCAGCTCTTGACTCACTTAAAGCTTTATTCATTTCACCTAAGATATGAACTCTTCCATCTTTAGCCTGTTTTAAAGCCTGCTCCATGATTTCAAAAGTAATACCAGTAATTTTGATATCCATTTGAAGTGAAGTAATTCCATCTTTAGTTCCAGCAACTTTAAAGTCCATGTCTCCTAAGTGATCTTCATCACCTAAAATATCTGATAAGACACTAAAATCGTCACCTTCTTTAATTAAGCCCATTGCAATACCTGCAACTGGCTCTTTAATTGGAACACCAGCATCCATTAATGCAAGAGACGCCCCACAAACAGTAGCCATTGAAGAAGAACCATTAGATTCTGTAATCTCTGATACTATTCTAAAAGTGTATGGAAACGCTTCTTTTGAAGGTAGTGAGGAGTTAATTGCTCTCCATGCTAATTTTCCATGACCCACTTCACGTCTTCCAGTTCCAATTCTTCCAGTTTCACCAACTGAAAAAGGAGGAAAATTGTAATGAAGCATAAATCTTTCTCTAGACTGTCCATCCAGACTTTCTATTCTTTGTTCATCATCAGAAGTACCTAAAGTAGTAACAACAATTGCTTGTGTTTCCCCTCTAGTAAATAATGCTGAACCATGAGTTCTTGGTAAAACACCAACTTCACACTCAATAGCCCTTACATCCGCTAAACCTCTACCATCAATTCTTTTTTTGTTTTTAAGAATATCAGTTCTAACAATTTTCTTTTCAAGATTTTTTAACTCATCATTAACATTAAAATCAGAATAATTTTCATTATCAGCAAAAAGCTGCTTAGCTTTTTCAGATATTTCTGAAATTTGATTTGATCTATCTTGCTTATCTATTGTTCCAAAAGCTTTGGTTAAACCTTCAGTAAATTCACTCTCAAGTTTTTGCTTAACTTCAGATAAATCCTTTTTCTCAACAGTCCATTCTGGCTTTCTACATTCTTTAGCTAACTCCTCAATCATTTCGATTACTGGGACAAAGCCTTCATGTCCAAATTTAACTGCATCTAACATTACTTCTTCTGTTAAACCTGATGTTTCAGATTCAACCATAAGCACAGCATCTTTAGTGCCTGCTACAACTAAATCTAAAGTAGAGTTTTCTAATTCAGATTTTGATGGGTTAAGAATGAACTTACCATCAGTATAGCCTACTCTAGACGCTCCTACAGGGCCCATAAATGGCATTCCTGAGATTGCTAATGCTGCTGATGATGCGGTTATTGCTAGAATGTCTGGTTGATTTTCTTTGTCATATGAAATTACTGTTGGTAACAACTGCACTTCATTTTTAAATTCACCAGGAAATAAAGGTCTGATAGGTCTATCAATTAATCTTGAGATTAATTGTTCACTTTCAGTTGGTCTTGCTTCTCTCTTAAAAAATCCACCTGGAATTTTACCACCTGCATAATACTTTTCTTGATAATTTACAGATAGAGGAAAATAATCCATATCAGGATTAACTTTTTTTGCTCCTACCACTGTTGCTAAAATAACTGTTTCACCACATGAAGCGATGATTGCTCCGTCTGCCTGTCTTGCCACTTTACCTGTTTCTAAACTTATCTTCTTTCCTGCTACTTCTATTTCCTTCTTGTATACTTTAAACATTTCATTTCCATTTCGTTTCGTTCGTTTCGTTCCATTCCGTTCTATCTATCTTGATTTTTATTTTCTTAATCCCAATTTCGACAGTACATTTTTGTAAGAATCCATTTTTGTATTTTTTAGGTATTCCAACAATTTCTTTCTTCTATTTACCGCTCTCAACAATCCAACAGATGAATGTTTATCTTTCTTGAATTGCTTAATATGTGTAGAGAGAGTTTCAATTTTCTCTGTTAGCAAAGCAATCTGAACCTCTGAAGATCCAGTATCTTTTTCGTGCATTGCTAATTCTTGTGCCTTTTTATTCATGCCTCTTTTTTCCTATTTATTTGTTTGTTTTATTAAGTTTTCTATTTTTTCCGCATACTCAAAAGATTCATCTTTTCTAAAGAGTAATTTTGGTAAAAATTTCATAACCACTTTTTGTGATAATATTTTTCTGATTAAAAATGAGTATTTTTTTAATACAGCAATAACTTGCTCAGCATTTTTACCTCCAAGTGGAAGCACATATGCTTTAGCTATTTTCAAATCTTGACTCATTCTCACCTCAGTAACCGTTATAGTATTAGTTTCTAAATTCGGGACCTTAGCCTCATTTTTTATAAAAATCATGCTTAAAGACTGCTTAATCATTTCACCAACTCTTAGCTGTCTTTGCGATATCGGTTTTCCAATTCTATCAGTCATTAAATCATTCTATCTGTAGATGTTACACTAAACGCTTCTATTGTGTCGTTTTTTTGGAAATCCATGTAATCTTTTACAGTAATTCCACACTCTTGACCGTTGCTAACCTGTTTAACCTGGTTTTTTTCTCTAAAAAGAGTTCCAACTTTACCGGTATAAATGATAGCTCCATCTCTTATTATTCTAACATCTGAAGCAGTAGTAATTTCTCCCTCCATAACTTTTGATCCTGCAACTTTTCCAGCTCCTGAAACTTTAAATATTTCTAAAATTTGAGCTGTACCGATAACCGTTTCTTGAATATCAGGTGATAACAAACCTGACATTTTTTGTTTAATATAATCTAAAACTTCATAGATAATATTATATGAAGAAATTTTTATTTTTTCATTTTCAGCTAATTTTTTTGCTTCCTTACTTGGCTTAACATTAAACGCTATTAAAACTGCATTTGAAGCTTTTGCTAACGTAACATCTGTTTCTGTAACCATTCCAATATCTGCTAAAATTATTTTTGGTTTAACCTCATCATGTTTGATCTGACTAATTGCATTTTTAATTGCTTCAGAAGATCCATGAACATCAGACTTAATTATTAAATTTAATTCTTCTGCTGAATTATCTGAAAAAGCAGAGTCTTGTGTAGCAAATGTAAGTGGGTTTTTGGCGTCTTTACTTTCTTGCGCTCTATTTTCACTTAAAGTTTTTGCCTCTTTTTCATTATCAACAACAAGAAAGTCATCCCCTGATTTTGCAGCACCATTAATTCCTAAGATCTCAACTGGTGCTGATGGAGGTGCTTCATTGATATTTTTTCCTTTATCATCAATTATTGCTCTAACTTTTCCCCATTTCAAACCACTTACAAAAAAGTCTCCTCTTTTTAAAGTTCCAGTTGTTACTATAATTGTTGCAACAGGTCCTCTTCCAACATCAATTTTAGACTCTAGCACGATCCCTGTAGCTTTAGATTCAAAGTCAGTTTTTAAATCTAATATTTCAGCTTGTAAAATAATTGCTTCAACTAACTTATCTAAATTTAATTTTGTAGTTGCAGAAATTTCAACCATTAAAGTATCCCCAGATAGATCTTCAGCAATTAGTTCATGTTCTAGTAATTGGTTTTTAATTTTTTGCGGATCTGCATCTGGCAAATCACATTTGTTAATTGCCACAACAATTGGAACATTTGCAGCTTTAGCATGTTTAATAGACTCTACTGTTTGTGGTTTAACACCATCATCGGCAGCAACAACTAGAACTACAACGTCTGTTAATTTAGATCCTCTTGCTCTCATTTCAGTAAATGCTGCGTGGCCTGGTGTGTCAATAAAAGTTAGTTTATTTGATTGTCTTTCTATTTGATAAGCTCCAATGTGCTGGGTAATTCCACCAAATTCACCTGACACAACATTTGCACTTCTTAAAACATCTAGCACTGAAGTTTTTCCATGATCTACGTGACCCATTACAGTTACAATTGGTGGTCTATTTTTTAAATTTTCTACTCTAGTGGCTTTAATCTTTTGAATTATTTCTTCAGCTTTTTCTCCTCTTATTGGATTATGACCAAACTCTTTAACTAAATACTCGGCAGTATCAGCTGCTAATGTTTGGTTAATTGTTACAGTAACACCCATTCCAAATAAAAACTTAATAACATTACTTGATTGTTCAGCCATTCTATTGGCAAGCTCTCTCACTGTAATAGCTTCTGGAATGTTTACATCTCGTTTAACAGGTTTTAAACTTTCTTGAACTTGTTCTTTAGTTAAATTTTTATTTTCTTTTTGCCTTGCTCTCTTAACAGAAGCTTCACTTCTTGCTCTTGCTTCAATTTCATCACTTAAAGCTCTTGAAACTGTTAGTTTCAACTCTCTTTTTTTTGTCCCCGCTTTTAAAGTTTTTTTATCTTTATTCTCATCTCCCTTAAACCTTTTTGTTGCTCTTTGCTCAGCTAACTTTCTTCTTTCAAAATCATTTGATACTGGGGGTGATTTAGAGGCAAATGATGGTTTTGCAGAAGCACCTCTATTAAATGAAGAAGTAGTTTTTGGTTTGAAAGTACTTGGTCTAGAAGATCCGGCCTTGTTTGGAAATTTACTAGTTTGTTTTTCTATTACTACAGTTTTTTTTCCTTGAGTTTTTACAATCTCAATATTATTAAACGTTTTTTTGGCTGTGCCAGATATTGTTAGTTTTGTTTTCTTTTCCATAGCTCATCACTCAATCTTTGTAGACAATATTTCGTGCAGACATAATCAACTCATCTGACTCTTCTTTTGATAAAGCAAAATCCTCAAGATAACCTTGGATTTTTACTCTTTCACCCTTTACTATATCATATCCACCTGTTAACTCATCTGATGCCAAGTCAGCAAAATCTTCTAGTGTAAGAATTTTTTGATCACCTAAAGTCATTAGCATACCAGGTGTTAATCCCTTTAAATTTATTAAAGCATCCTGAAGGCCTAATTCTTTTATTCTCTGCGAAATATCTTCTTGATCTTTCTGATGAAATTCTTTTGCTCTTTCAATTAGAGCTTTTGCAGTATCTTCTTCGATACCTTCAATTTTCATCAGGCTTTCCGCTGTAGTATCTTTAATGTCATCTATTGATGAAAATCCTTCAGCTACAAGTAATTGACCCAATGTTTCATCTAACTCTAAGTTTTTTACAAAGTTTTCTGTTTTTTCTTTAAATTCAGATTGTCTTCTTTCTGAGTCTTCTGCATCAGTCATTATATTAATTTCATAATTTAATAACTTAGTTGCAAGTCTAACGTTTTGACCTCTTCTTCCAATAGCTTTGCTTAAATTTTCTTCGGTTAAAATTACGTCTAATTTTTTTCTTTCTGAATCTACATTTACTCTTTGAACTTCTGCTGGTGATAAAGCATTCGAAACTAGAATTGCTGGATCTTCTGACCAATTTACAATGTCAATTTTTTCACCTTGCAACTCATTTACAACAGCCTGGACTCTAGAACCTCTCATACCTACACAAGCTCCAACTGGATCAAGAGAAGTGTCAACTGCTTTTACACAGATTTTTGCTCTACTACCTGGATCTCTTGATGAAGATTTAATTTCAATTAATCCATCATAAATTTCTGGTACCTCTTGTACAAAAAGCTTTTCCATAAACTTAGGGTGTGCTCTTGATAAGAAAATTTGTTGTCCTCTTGGTTCTCTTCTTACATCATAACAATAAGCTTTAATTCTATCTCCAGCTTTAATATTTTCTCTTGGTATCATTTCATTTTTTTGAATAATTGCCTCTGTACGTCCAAGATCAGCTATTACATTTCCAAATTCTAATCGCTTAACAATACCACTTAAAATTGTATCTTTTTTATCAATAAAGTCATTGTATTGTCTTTCTCTTTCAGCTTCTCTTACGTTAAAACTAATTACTTGTTTTGCTGTTTGAGCTGCAATTCTCCCAAAATCAAATGATGGTAGCGGTTGTAACACTTCATCTCCAACTGCTTTATCTTTGTTTGTTTCATTAAGATCAATAGCATCTTCAAGTTTAATTTCTGTATTAGAGTTTTCTGGATTTTCAGCAACAATCAATTTTCTAAAAATTTCGATTTCACCATTATCTCTATTAATTGAAACTTTAATTTCATTCTCTTGACCAAATTTTGATTTAGCTGCTTTTGCTATCCCAGTTTCCATTGAACTAATGATTAGTTCTTTATCAATGGATTTTTCCAAAGCAACTGCTTCGGCAATTCTCAATAATTCTAGTTTGTCTGCTCTTTTATTTAACATGTTTTTGTTTGCTCCAAAAAAAAATGGGCTAATGCCCATTCTGTAAATTCAATAATGTAAGGGCAATATAGTAAAGTTTTTTTTTAATTCAACAGAAACTATTTAGAAAAATGACTTGTTTTATCAGTTTTTTCCCAAGAAAATGAACCATTATCATCTGGTGTTCTTCCAAAGTGGCCATATGCAGCTGTTTTTTCATATATCGGTTTATTTAAATTTAGCATCTCTCTAATTCCACGTGGACTCAAGTCAAAATTTTCATTTATCTTATCTACAACAAATTTATTTTTATCTAAATCATTATCAAACAAATCAACATAAATCGATAATGGTTTGGATACGCCAATTGCGTAAGCTAACTGAATTAAACACTTATCTACAATTTTTGACGCAACAATATTTTTTGCAATATATCTTGCTGCATAAGCGGCTGACCTATCTACTTTTGTAGGATCTTTTCCAGAAAAAGCTCCTCCACCATGAGGTGCGGCACCACCATAAGTATCTACTATAATTTTTCTTCCTGTTAGCCCACAATCTCCATCAGGCCCACCGATAACAAAATTACCTGTCGGATTTACATAAAACTCAT
The DNA here is from genome assembly GCA_028099475.1 of Candidatus Pelagibacter sp. The sequence continues at coordinate 1,116 of JAOHHF010000016.1, read as the reverse complement.
CCTCATTAAAACCTTCAAGAAAATTTGATGGGATAGATTGTAACATGTAAGGTCTCAACAAATCTCTAACTTGTGTTTGATTGACATCTGTAGAATGTTGGGAAGATATTACCACAGATTTAACTTTCGTAGGTTTTCCATCTACATATTCAAAAGTAACTTGGCTCTTACTATCTGGTTCTATATTTTTTAACTTCCCTGACTTTCTATCCTCTGCCATTAATCTTAAAATTTTATGAGAGTAATGTATAGGTGCTGGCATTAATACATCTGTTTCGTTGCAAGCATAACCAAACATAATACCTTGATCTCCAGCTCCCTCATCTTTGTTTCCAGTCGAGTCTACCCCCATTGCAATATCGGCGGATTGTGAATGAAGATGACTTTCTATTTTTGTTGCTTCTTTCCAGGTAAATCCATCTTGATCATATCCAATATCTTTTATGCAATTTCTAACTTTTTCAATTAATTCATCTTGTTTTATTTCGGGTCCTCTGACTTCACCCGCTAGAACCACTTTATTAGTTGTTGTAAGTGTTTCACATGCAACTCTTGAAAAAGGATCACCAGAAAGATAACTATCAACTACCATATCTGAGATTCTATCTGAAACTTTATCAGGGTGACCTTCAGATACTGACTCGCTTGTGAAGAGATAGTTTTTTAAATTACTCATTTTTTAATCTATTAAATGAAAATATAATAAAAATATATAATAAAATTAATATTATAAATATTTTGTTCCCATATTTTGAAAAGAATGTTGGTTGTATTTTTTTGGCCTCTTTAAAGTCGATATAACCTGATTTACCATACTCAACCTTTTGTTCAACTACCCCTACAGGATTAACAATAGCTGCAATACCGTTATTAGCTGAACGTAATAAATATTTACCACTTTCAACTGCTCTAAAAATGCTATGTGCAAAGTGTTGCTTTGGACCTATTGATTTGCCAAACCATCCATCTTCAGAAATATTAACTATCAAATCAAAACCCGGGTTTTTAAATATTTTACCAGAATAAATTATTTCATAACAAATCAACGGTAATATTGTTAAAGAAAAATCATTTACAGTTATCTCTATGATTTTTCTATCATTTCCTGATGAAAAT
>JAOHHF010000015.1 GCA_028099475.1 Candidatus Pelagibacter sp. | reverse complement strand
TTCAGAATAGATGGCACGTTAAAACAAGTGGTAAGCAAGAATTTGATGTAGCAAGCATTGTAATTGCAGGTGGTGTTGGATCATTTGAGCCTAGAAAATTTCCTTTAAAAGAATGTGAAAATTTTGAAGGTAGTTCATTATTTTATTCAATTAAAGATAAATCAATTTTTAAAGATAAAACAATCTCTATATTTGGTGGTGGAGACTCAGCATTAGATTGGGCAATTGAATTATCTAATACCTCTAAAGTAAATTTAATTCATAGAAGAGATGGCTTTAGTGGAGCAGAGTCTAGCGTTCAAAAAGTCAAAGAGCTTAATGATCAAGGAAAATTAAATTTATACACAAAATATCAAATAGCTTCTGTCTCAGGAGATAAGAATATTAATATGGTTAATATTCAACACGATGAAGGGGAAACAAAAGAGCTCAAAACAGATTATGTTCTTGGTTTTTTTGGTTTGATTATGCAGTTAGGACCAATATTAGATTGGGGATTAAATATTGATAAAAAAACAATCAAAGTTAACACTGAAAATTTTGAGACTAATATAGATGGAATATTTGCCATTGGAGACATTTGTGCTTATCCGGGTAAATTAAAATTAATACTATCAGGTTTTCACGAAGGTGCATTAGCTGCAAGAGGGTGTTTTAAATATGCAAAACCAGATGAAAAATTAAGATTTGAATTTACAACTACATCAAAAGCTGCTCAAGAAAGACTTGGTGTTAAAAAGTGATAGAGCTTTTTACAGCTGACACTCCTAATGGTAAAAAAATTTCTATCATGCTAGAAGAAATTGGGTATGAATATAAATTAACTAAAATTGACATCAGTAAAGACGAACAATTTAAACCAGAATTTATAAAGTTAAGTCCTTTTAGTAAAATTCCTGTAATCACTGACCATGATAACAATGAAAGTATTTTCGAGTCTGGAGCCATCCTTATGTATTTAGGAGAAAAAAGTGGAAAGTTTTACGAACAACAAGATAGATTAAAAATAAATCAATGGTTGATGGCACAAATTGGAACTGTTGGACCAATGATAGGTCAACATCATCAATTTCATCACTATAATCCGGGAAAAAGTGAATTTGGTGAAGAAAGATATTTCAAAATTACAAAGAGAATATATCGAGAATTAGATAACAGATTAAAGAACTCAAAATTTCTAGCTGGAGAAAAATATACAATTGCAGATATTGCAACTTGGCCTTGGATTGCAAGGCATGAGTGGCACGATATTGGTCTTAAAGATTATAAAAATTTGTCTAGATGGTATCTAGAAATTGCAGAGCGTGAAGCAGTGATTAAGGGTTATGATCTCTATAAAAATGACTCAAAAATTCCAAGTCTATAAATTCTATTGTTTTCTTGTTTTAATTTCTAATTTAAATTAACTTCATCTGGATATGTCTGAAGTTTATAAATTAGGTGTTTCAATTAAAAATAATCAACCAATAAATGAAGTGAATTCAATTGATGTTATAACCAATCAGGGTGTGGTGGGAGACAGACATTTTAAGGAATTTAACGACCCATATAACCAATTATCATTAATAGAGTCGGAAAATATTGATTATTACTACTAAAGGAATTCAATTGAATAATTTAATAGGTAAAAAGATATTAGTTGGAAATGTGGAAATTGAAGGTATTGATTTATGTCGGCCATGCAGACATTTAACAGAAGTTCTTGGACAAGATAATATTTTAAAAGAATTTTTAAGAAGAGGTGGTCTTAGATGCCAAGTGCTATCTTCTTCAAGTATCAAGGTAGGTGATAAAATAAAGGTTCTAGATTAATTTACAATTAATCATCTGCATGAACTTTTTCATTTTTTTCATGTTTTTCTTGAGCTGCGATAGTGTATTTTGCAACAGGTCTTGCTATTAATCTTTTTAATCCAATTGGTTCTGCTGTATCTAAACAATATCCGTAAATATCTTCTCTAATTCTAGCAAGTGCTTTATCAATTTCAGATATTAGCTTGATTTGTCTATTAATAGCTTTCATCTCTACATTTTTATCAGTGTAAGAGCTTGCTTGATCAACGACATCTGCAGAAATACTATTATCGTCCATACTTCCAAAATAAAGAGCTTCGTTGTTAGCTTTCACTAACTCTTTTTTCCATTCTGTTAATCTCATTCTAAAAAATACTTTATGTTTTTCACACATATATTTTTCAGTGTCTTTAGGTACGTAAGTTTTTGAAATTTTTATAGGAGCTTTTGCAGCAACTTTTGGTTTAGCTACAGCTTTAGACTTAGGTTTTACAACTTTGGCTTTTGGTTTTGAAACTTTTTTTTTAACTTTAGTAGTCTTTGGCATAGTTTAAATTTGAATTTTCGGAGTATATTCAGCAAATTAGGGGTGTCAAGCAAGCTGAATTGTTATAAATATTTATAAATGACCAATAACAATAGAAATATAAATAATATTTTTTATATTTTTGTTACAGCTCATCTTATATTCTGGACTTTAATTCCATCACTAACTAATCATAATTTACCACTAGATACTATTGAAGCTTTAGCTTGGGGAAGTAATTTAGATTGGGGTTTTAACAAACATCCACCAATGAGTGCTTTTTTTTCAGAAGTTTTTTTTCAAATCTTTGGAGCACAAGATTGGGCTTACTATTTACTTAGTCAAATATTTGTAATTATTTCTTTTTATTATGTATTTAAATTCTCTCAAGAATTTTTAAAAAATGATTTGTTAAGTTTAATCTCAGTTTTACTAATCGAAGCTGTTTATTTTTATAATTTTACCACTCCTGAATTTAACGTAAATGTTTGCCAGCTTCCATTTTGGTCACTAACGGTATATTTTTCGTGGAAAATTTATACCAGTAAAGAAATAAAATTTTCTGATTGTTTTTTAGTAGGATTGTTTGCAGCATTTGGTTTTTTATCAAAGTATTTATTTGTTTATCTATTAGCTTCAATTGATCTTTTGTTTATTTATTTAATATTTATTAAGAAGGATAGAAAATTTGATTTCAAGTATTTAATAACCCTTGAAGTATTTCTAATTATATTAGTTCCCCATCTGATTTGGTTAAATAATAATGAGTTTATTACTATAACTTATGGACTTGCACGAACTGGATTAGAACAATCTAATTTAATTGATCATATTAAATTTCCACTTATTTTTCTCTTAAAGCAAGTTGGATTACTCATTCCATTCTTAATTCTTGTTTGGCTACTGGTTAAAAAAATAAAAGTTAAGTTTAATTTTAAAGACAAAAAATTACTTTTTTTGTTGGCTATTAATATTTTACCAATCCTATTAATGTTTTTAACTTCGATGATTACAGGTTCTAAGATTAGAACAATGTGGATGACACCATTTTATTTATTTTTTGGAACTCTATTTATTTATTTATTTCAGGCTCAAATAAATCTTAAAAAATTAAAATCTTTTATGTTGGGGTTTGTTTTTCTATTCTTTTTGTCACCTATGCTTTATGCTTATGTCTCAATTTCAAAAGATGACAAAAGGACTGACTATCCTGGTAAAGAGATTGCTATTAAAACCCAGTATGCCTGGGATAAACAATTCAAATCAAAAATTAATGTAGTTTATGGAAATGAATGGAATGCAGGAAATTTATCATATCATCTTAAATCACGACCAGTATGGGATGGCTTTGTTGAAAGAGAAAAACTTGATCAATTGAAAGATTATATGTGTCTTGATAATGTCTGCGTTGGCTCAAAATAGTTATGAAAAAATATACGATTTTAATTCCAATTTATAACGATAGAGAAAGCCTAACTAAGTTAATTGAAAATATAAATTCTGAAATAAAAGATTTAAATTCAGAGATATCAATTGTGGTTATTAATGATGCATCTTCTCAGCAGATAATTGATGATTATCAAAACACTGAAAACATTAATTCAATTGAAATTATAAACATGAAAGAAAACAGGGGACATGCAAGATGCATTGCATCTGGTCTTAAATATATTTTTGAAAATAAAGAATTTAATTATGTAATACCAATGGATGGTGATGGTGAAGATAGACCTGAAGAAATAAAAAATTTTATAGAGCTTGCAGAACAGTCAGAAGATAATTCAATAGTAGGCGAAAGAGTAAAAAGATCTGAAAGTTTGTTATTTAAATTTTGCTATCAATTTCATAAATTTTTAACACTAGCTTTCACTGGTCAGTCAATTCGATTTGGTAATTTTACATGTTTATCAAGGATAACAGTTGAGAAAATGCTTAAAGAAAAAGCAACTTGGAATAGTTTTTCAGGGTCACTAAAAAAAACTGAAAAAAATTTGATAGCCACACCTTCTATTAGAGGCACTAGATATTTTGGACCATCAAAAATGAGTTTTTTTAATTTATTAAAACATTCTCTTTCAATAATTAGTGTTTTTAGAAAAACAGTTTTAATTCGTTCGGCTTTATTTATAGTTTTGTACATTCTATTAATTAAAAGTAATGCATCAATAATCACCTCGCTACCTCTAGTTTTATTATTGGTAATGATTTATTCAATTTCTAATTTAGCCTTAAGAGAAAATTTAGAGGATTTTAATAAATCCTTGGAAAATATTCATAATATAGATAAAATTAAGTAACAATGAAAAACTTTTTTAGAAAAGTAGCTTTTGGTCTAAAACCTGAAGAGAAAGCCCCATCAGATCCTTTAACTTGGGCTCAAAAACAAGTTGAAATAATTCCCGAATTAAATTGGAAGGGCAAACATATCTACTCAGAAAAAGAAATGAGAAAATATTGGATTACTCAAAGGGTTGAAGAAAATACAACTCTTAGAAAAAAATATAAAAATGATCCAAAAGGTCTTGAAATAGCTGAACGTCAACTTGAAAATGATACAGGTGGAAAATTTTGGAAAAATTATGAATTGAGCATAAGACATGCAGAAGGAGTTAGAAGCAATCATCCTGTACTTGCAAAACTTTGGTATTTTTGGGGTAATCATTTCACAATAAGTAAGACACAAAGATTACATCAATATTCAACTGCAGCTTATCAAAGAGAGTTTCTTAGAGACAACATGGATAAAACTTTTGAAACAATGGTTTATGAAGGAACAATCGCATGGCCAATGATAATGCATCTAGATAACAAAGATAATATTGGTCCTAAATCAGAAAGTGCCAAACAAGAGTGGAGAAGAAAAGAAAAAAGACCCGCAACACTGAATGAAAATCATGCAAGAGAATTAATGGAACTTCATACAATATCTCCAGAAGCGGGATATACCCAAGAAGACGTCCAAGAACTTGCAAAAATTATGACTGGATGGAGACCTAAATGGACAAAAAAATCTGATCAAGGAACAGATGTAAGATTCATGTCTGAACGTCATGAACCGGGAAAAAAAAATGTTCTTGGCAAAACTTACAAAAGAGGAAGAAAAAGTTTAAAAATTGTAATTAAAGATTTAGTAAACCATCCTTCATGTAGAGAGTTTATTGCTACAAAACTTTGTAGATATTTGATAACTGATCATCCGACAAAACAAATGATTGCCCCAATTATTAAAGCATGGGAACAATCTGATGGACATCTACCAGAAGTCCACAAAGCTGCAATCAAAGCAACATTTGAATATAATGATAAATTTAAAAAATTTCAAAATCCTGAAAATTGGTGGTTGCAAACAATTAATATGTCAGGTGCTACTTACGCATATCCAATACCTGAAAAAAGAATGGATACATATAAGTTGGGTAATATTTTGAGAGAAGATCTAAGAGAACCTGATTGGATGTTAGAAGATCTTGGATATCATCCATATCTAGCACAACAACCAAATGGATATTCAGATTTTTCAAGTGATTGGATGTCAACCGAATTAATTATTAGAAGACTACTATATGCCAAAAAAGCATTTCATAGATACAATTCAGAAGATCAGGTAGATCAATATATTCATGAAAAAATCGTTCACAATAATTTTGATAACCCTGATAAAATTCTAAAAATATTATCAAAAGCTAAAAGTAATGAGGAAAAGCATATGATTTTATTCAATTTACCTGAGGTATTAAGAGCATGAAGATAACAAGAAGAGATTTTTTAAAAGGTACAGCTACAACATTATTTTTAGCTGGATTTAATCTTCCAGCATTAGCCTCATCATCAAGAAAAAAGAACTTAGTGGTAATTATGTTACGTGGAGGCATGGATGGTCTTTGTGCAGTTCCAGTAATTGGAGATAAAAATTTCGAGAAAAGAAGAAAAAGTATTTTAATTGAAAATGCTATTAAACTTAATTCTGATTTTGCGTTACATCCAAGATTAATAGGATTTAATAAGTGTTGGAATGATAATACAGGATCAATAGTTCATGCAGCTAGTATTCCTTATACTCAAAGATCACATTTTGAAGGTCAAAATTTAATGGAGTCAGGTGGAAGAACACCTTACCAAGAAAAAACAGGATGGGTTGGAAGAGCTATGAAGCTTGCTAATCTCCAAGGCGATGGATTAGCTTTATCTTTACCAATGCCATTATTACTAAGAGGTATTCCAAAAAATAATAATTATTTCCCTGGAAGAGGTAGGTTGCCTCGAGAACGAACATTGGAACTTTTAAGATCTGTTTATGCAGAAAGCTCTGAAGATGAGCTTTTAGAGATGATGAATTATATTAAAAAAAGAAAAAATGAAGAGATGATGGGTGGCACCATGAGACGTGGTAAAAGAGAAAATAAAAATCTTGCAAGACAAGCAGCAAAATACTTAAGAAAATCAGATGGTCCACGAGTTGCTGTATTTGAAGTGAATGGTTTTGATACTCACGCAGCCCAAGGGGGAGTAGATGGATCTCATACAAAATCTTTAGTTGAAATGGATGAAATTATTAATAATTTGAAGGATAATCTTCAAGAAGCTTACAAAGATACAATCATTTTAACTGTTACAGAATTTGGAAGAACCATAAAACAAAACGGTGGAAATGGAACTGAGCATGGCTATGGAACAGCAATATTTATGGCAGGGGGTCTGTTAAAGAAAAGCCAAGTTCACACTGACTGGCCAGGGTTAAAAAGAAAAGAGCTTTATGATGGAAGGGATCTAAATGCAACAATTGATGCAAGATCTGTTTATGCATCAGCAATGTCGACTGTATTTGATTTAGATTTCAAACGTATTCAAAAAGATGTGTTCTGGGGAGAAGATTTACAAAATCTCTCTGATAAGCTTTTTAAAGCTTAATTGGCTCTAATTGTTGGTAGAGAATAAAAATCAGCCGTATCTATCTTGGAAGAATACTCTCTTTTCATGTTCCATTTCTTTTGAACTCCAGCACTTGCAACACTTAGAGTGGATCTCCCGTATCTGTGATTAGTGTTATCAATAGACCTCATTAAACTGCTTATTTTCTCATCTTTTTCAGATGAAAATAAATTAGTTTTGTCATTGGCATTTGATAGTCCCGTCAACATGACACCTGCTTTTTGATACTGGTAACCATTTTTAAATATATTCTCAAGTATGGCAACTGCAGTTTTAACTACTTCGATACTATTGTTTGTTGCAATTGGAAAATCAATTGTCTTTGCATTCGAGTAATATCCATAGTTTCTTTGAAATGGACTGGTTCTAACAAATACTGTGATTGCTTTTGCAACTAACGACTCTGATCTTATCTTCTCAGATGCATTTAAACAATAATTAGCAACTGCTTCTTTTAATTCTTGAAATCTTTCTACTCTTTTCCCAAATGATCTTGAAACAACACAGCTCTTTCTTTTCGAAGTGGTGGTTTCTAAATTAATACAAGGAATTCCTTTAAGTTCCATTGCAGTTCTTGAGCCTAAAACATTAGAAGATTTTTTAATCCAGCTGTTAGATTTATTCTTAAGTTGCTTTGCGTTATAGACACCATGTTTTTGATAAAATTTTGTTAATTGTTTGCCAACGCCCCAGACATCATTAATTTCAATTTTTTCAAGTACAGGATCTAAGTTATCAATTCCAATTAGGCTAGTAACTCCTGATTGCTTTTTCTTTGCAATTTGATTTGCAATTTTACTCAAGGTTTTTGTTTTAGCAATTCCAATACTAGTGGGGATCCCAGTCCATTGCAAAACTGTTTCCCTAATTTCTTTTCCAATTTTTTCTACATCTTGATCTGGAAAATTTGATAAATCTAAAAATGCTTCATCAATAGAATAAATTTCCATATCTGAATTAAATCTTTTAAGAGTTCTCATTACTCGTCTAGATAAATCCCCATACAAAGAATAATTAGATGAGAAAACTTCAACTTTATTTTTGATGATGATATCTTTTGCTTTAAAATAAGGTTCACCCATCTTAATTCCCAAAGCTTTTGCTTCAGTAGATCTTGAAATGATACAACCATCATTATTGGATAAAACCACAACGGGCTTTCTTCTTATTTTAGGATTGAATAATCTTTCACAAGAAACATAAAAAGAATTACAATCAACTAATGCTATTTTTTTAGTACGTAGAATGGATGACATAAGTTACAACTCCCCAGATAAAAATATCTTGTTCTTCGTTAATTAAAATTCTATCAGTAAACTCTTTAGATCCTGACGTTAAAAACTTTTTATCTCTTTCTTGAACTAAGCTTTTAACCACAAGTTCATCATGAACGTTTGCAATCACTGTTGAAAAGTTTTTTGGTTTTAAACTTTTATCAACCACTAATAAATCTCCATCATTAATTCCAACATCAACCATGGATTTACCTTGAACTCTAATGATGAAAGTTGCTGGAACATTTCTTATTAAATGCATATTTAGATCAATATCTTCCTCGATATAATCAGTTGCAGGAGAAGGAAAACCAGCGCCTGCTTTGTGTAGATAATAAGGGATTGTTAGCTTCATGTTCTTGTTTTGTTCTATTTTATAAACTATTTAAACAATACACGCAAGAGGTTGTATTTTGAGTCTGTAAGTGAATCAAAAGTGAATCAAAACGTGAACATCCAAAACCACATTTTGTATGGTTGTGGATAACTTAAACCATTAGTAGTCTATAATTCTAATTTAATTATAAAAGGAGAAAAGTATGAGCTCAATTGAAGTTAAAACTTTTGATAATCCAGATGAAAGTAACACCGGCTTTAACAATGCTAAAATGGATATTGTAAAAGTAGGAGACCAAAGAGTAATGAGATTAACTTTACAGCCAGGTTGGAAATGGTCACAAGATATCAAACCAACTGTAGGCACTGATAGCTGCAAAGCAAAACATCTTGGGGTAATAGTTTCAGGAGCAGTATGTGCTAAACATGATGATGGAACAGAATTAACTTATAAAGCAGGTGATGCATATTCAATAGATCCAGGTCATGATGGTTGGGTAGTAGGTAATGAACCAGCAGTTGTTTATGAGTTTCATGGAAAATGGGGAGAATAATACTTAATGCAAAAACTAACATGTCATTGTGGATCTATTGAAGCTGAAATTAGTGTTTCAATTAACGAATTAGTAAAAATTGTAAAATGCAATTGTTCTATTTGTAAAAGAAAAAGTGCAACTATGGGTATGGTTAAAAATGATGAGTTTAAAATCACTAAAGGTGAAGATAAATTAAAGCTTTATCAATTTCATACAAAAGTTGCTAAACATTATTTCTGTTCTGAGTGTGGGATTTATACACATCACAATCCAAGAAGTGCACCTGCTATGACTGGATTTAATTTAGGCTGTATTGATGAAGTTGATGTAGCAAACTTAAAAGATATAACTTTGATAGATGGTCAAAACCATCCAATGGATCAAAAAAAACAATAAGCTCAATGAAAGTTACTGAAGAGTGTTTTAGTAAAGTTAAACAAGATTGTTTTAAATTTATTAAATCACAAGAAACATCTACAGAAAAATTTGGAAATAAAGATAGAATGTTGAAGTCTTTTCTAATTCCAATGTGTTTTTGGATTAAAAAAAAATCAAATAATAAAAAACCTTACTTTGTTGGTTTAGCAGGCGGGCAAGGAACTGGAAAAACAACAACAAGTTCAATCATAAAAATTATACTTGAAAAATATTTCAAACTTAAAGTATTTAAAATTTCAATTGATGACTTTTATAAAACTCGAAAAGAAAGATCAAATTTATCCAAAAAAGTTCACCCAATGTTAATGACAAGGGGGGTGCCTGGAACCCATGATGTTCAAATGATGCTAAATTTTTTTAAAAGAGCAAAAAGTAAGAACTTTAAAAAAATAGAATTACCAAATTTTAATAAAGCAGTGGATGACAGATCTCCTAAAAAGAATTGGTATAAAATAAAAGAGAAGCCTGATGTAATAATATTTGAAGGCTGGTGTGTAGGAGCTAAAGCAGAAGAAAATAAAACTCTAAAAAAATCTATTAATTCACTTGAAAAAGTAAATGATCAAAAACTTATTTGGAGACAATATGTTAATCAACAATTAAAGACAAAATACAAGAAACTATACTCTCAACTTAATTGTATGATTTATTTGAAAGCAAAAAACTTTAGTTTGCTTCAAAAATGGAGGTTAAAACAAGAGCATAAACTTTGGCTCAAGACAAAAAAATCATCAAGTCATAAGATAATGAGTAAAGGTGATGTAATAAATTTTATGCAAACTTACCAAAGAATTACTGAGAATATGTTTAAAAAAATGCCCAAATATGCGTCTATTATTTTGAATTTAAATAGTAACCATCAAATTAAATCTGCTGTATATAAAACAAAATGAAAAAATTATTAATACTGACTTGTTTAACATTATTTAATTTTAGTAACGTATCAGCTGTTACATTGTATGATGCTTTAAACCAAGCTTATCAAAATAACATTCAATTAAATGCTGAAAGAGAAAGTTTCAAAGCTTCTGAGCAAGATGTTAATATTTCAAAAGGTAACTACTTGCCATCTATAACTTTAAGTGGAAGTCAAAGCCAAGAGGATACAAGCAAGCTTACAAATCGAGATGGTACAAATGCAACAATAACGGATGTAGATCCTTTTACTACTTCAATAAAATTAGAACAAACAATTTTAGATTTTGGAAGAGGTTTGGAGCTTAAAAAAAGTAAAGCAGGATTAGATTTGGCAAAAGCAAAGCTGATAAAAAAAGAACAAGATGTTCTTCACAGTGCAATTGATGCCTATTCAAATTTAATCTTAACACGAGAAAAACATGATATTAATGAAAAGAACTTAAATCTTCTTAATAGACAAGTTGAAAATGATAAAATTAGACTAGACCGTGGACAAATAACCATTACTGACCTTGCGCAGTCAGAATCTTCACTTGCAGGAGCTCAAGCACAATTTATAGAATCTAAAAGTGAATTGTTAATTGCTAAACTAACGTATGAAAATGTTATTGGTAAAATATCTGATGTTAATCAATTAGAAAAAAGTTTAAATTCAATTGTTGCTGTTCCAAATTCTTTAAATGAAGCAATCAATTTATCAAAAAAAAACAACCCAGATATTCAAATTGCAAAATTTTCTTTAACACAATCAGAAAAAGATTTATCAATCTCAAAATCAGACTTAGCACCAACTGCAACTCTTTCCCTGGAAAAATCTTACACTGAAGATATTAGCTCAACATATGATGAAAGAGAAAAAGAGACTTTAAAAGCAACAGTTAGCTGGCCTTTTTTTTCAGGTGGAAAAAAATTCTCAACTATTAAAAAAAATTCAAATTTAACAACTAGAAAAAGGCTACTATTAGATGATGCCCTTAGAACTAACGAAACTCATGTTGCGAGTGCATGGTCAAGTTTAGAGTCTTCAGAAAGTTTTTTAAATTCTGTAAAAGCTCAAGTTAGAGCTGCTCAAATAGCTAATGATGGAATTGCTGCAGAGTATGAAAGAGGTTCAAGAACAACTCTTGATGTTATTCAATCAAACTCTTTATTACTTTCTGCTCAAATTTCTTTAGCAAGTTCTGAAAAAAAATATCTGATGGCACAGTATAATTTATTAAAAGCAGTAGGGCTTTTAAATAGCCAGCACTTAAAACTTAAGTAATTATTTGTATTTTTAGCCTAAAAAATAAAAATATTGCTAATGAGAACAAAATGTGTACATTTAATCCATGATTCGAGTATTAAAAAAATTAAAAAAAGAGGCTAAAAATGACAAAAAGTAACCTAAAAGTGGTTAAATCTACTAAAGATCAAGAAATGGATATTAAAGAAAAGAACAAAGCATTAGATGCAGCAATAGCTCAGATTACCGATAATTTTGGAAAAGGTTCAGTAATGAAACTTGGACAAAGAAGAGCTATGGATATTGAATCTGTGTCTACAGGATCTTTAAGCCTTGATTTAGCATTAGGAATAGGCGGATTGCCAAAAGGAAGAATTGTTGAAGTTTATGGACCAGAATCTTCAGGAAAAACAACACTAGCATTACAAGTTGTTGCTGAAGCTCAAAAAGCTGGTGGAATATGTGCATTTGTTGATGCAGAGCATGCATTAGACCCAGTTTATGCAAAAAAATTAGGAGTAAATACAGAAGAACTTTTAATTTCTCAACCAGATGCTGGTGAACAAGCATTAGAAATAGCTGATACTCTTGTTAAATCAGGATCTATTTCAGTTATCGTAATTGACTCAGTTGCAGCCTTAACTCCAAGAGCTGAAATTGAAGGTGAGATGGGAGATCACCATGTTGGTCTTCAATCAAGATTAATGAGTCAAGCTTTAAGAAAATTAACAAGTTCAATTTCAAATACAAACACAATGATGATTTTTATTAACCAAATTAGAATGAAAATTGGAGTTATGTTTGGAAGTCCTGAAACAACATCAGGTGGAAATGCATTAAAATTCTACTCATCAGTTAGAATGGATATTAGAAGAATTGGTGCAATTAAAGATAAAGATGAAATAATTGGAAACTCAACAAGAGTGAAGGTAGTTAAAAATAAAGTAGCACCACCATTTAAAGTTGTTGAATTTGATTTAATGTATGGAAAAGGGATCAGTAAAATGGGAGAACTCGTTGATCTAGGTTCTAAAGCAGACATTATTGAAAAATCTGGAGCATGGTATGCTTACAAGGGTGAAAAAATAGGTCAAGGTAGAGAAAACGCCAAAACTTATCTTGCTCAAAACCCTAAAGTAGCTGCTGAAATAGAACTTTTAATAAGAGAAAAAGCAGGTGTAATTCAAAAAAAAATTGAAGGAAACCCTCTAGATCCTGAAAAAGCTGCAAAAGATCAAATTGAAGATCCAAAAGCAGAAAAGAAAGAGGAAGTAGTTCCTACTAAAAAAAATTAGTTAAAAGGTCATCTTTAATTATTAAAAGGCGCTTAGTTTAAGCGCCTTTTTTCCCTTATTATTTTTGGAAGAACAAAGTTTATTCAAAGACACTCATACTTAAAACTTTCTTGCTTTTTTTTTTGCTTCGAAGCAAGTTTTTAAAATTAGTGTTTTGCTGTTGTTGAATGAGAGGTTGGTAATGGATAATTATACTTATAGTTTTTGACACCAAAATACGTACATTCCACCAAAAGATCGAGAGTTATTTTCTTCGTATTGATGCCATGGCGCCAAATCATAAATATCCACTTCTTTCCTGTGAAACTTTTTAAAATTTGAGATAACGTCTTTGTTTTCAAATCCACAGAATTTTAGCTCCAACTTCTCTAGACATTCTTTAATCTGAGGGATGGTAAAACGATGCTCTTGCACGTGAAATATTAAGTCCCTCAACGTACTTAGACTAAAAAAATCACTCGACTTCGTTAATTGCTGATGATGCTCGTCATGTGACTCTATTAATGATTGCCTAAATTTTTTGATGTCTACTTCAGATATACCCACTTTTTGTAATGTGATTTCTTTTCGAACCTCTGCAATATGTTGTCGAGCCAACTCACTATATAAACCTATCTTCATCAAACCACTGGGCTTTAGAAGATCCGTGAGAACTCTCCACCCAGCCATGGGTTCATCCATATGATGAAGAACACCTACACTTTCAATGATGTCAAATTTTTGCTTCAGCTGGTTTAGCTTCAAAATATCAGATTGTAAGTACTCTAGATTAGTAATTTCAAGCTCAGTCGTCTTCCTCTTAGCATATGCAAGACTTGCAAGACTTAGATCTACCGCAGTGACCTTGCAGTCAGAAAAGCGAGAGGCCGTTCCAATAGAGTGCTGCCCCGTACCACAACCAGCAACAAGTATATCTGGAGCAATTACGTTTTGAATACTTTTTGAATGAAGATGAAGATTTTCTTCAGTACAAATCTCAGAGATTGATTTCGATTTTGAAGCTAATCCTATTTTAACCCATCTTGGATAGGGGTTTTCTTCATACTGTGCTCTTACTTTGCTAGATACTTCGTCTGATATCTCTCCTAAAATAGGAATTTCTGTCGCTATTGATTTCTCAGCATAAGGCTCTTCAATTAGTCGAGATTTTACCCCTTCTAAATTATCTAGAGCTTTTAATTTTTGGCACCAATTATATTGATGTAATGGACGATAAGATGCTAAACACAAAATCTTTTTGGCTTCTGGTTGCTCTGATTTTGCAATGGATTGTGTAATCTCAGTCTCTAAATTCTTTACTAATTCAGTCTCTTCATCTTTTTCAAAGTAGATATATTCATTAACGAAACAGTGAAGAGAAAGGCTAGATAAAAAATGGATGAACTCAGGAGTAGCATTGAAATTATCCAGATTTGTAAGAATAAAATTACGCATACTTATAAAGAATTTTTCAAACTGAAGATCGGGAAGTCGGGATACACGCATTATGTGATGAAGAAGTGTAAGTTTATCTAGGCTACTAATTATGGTATTTGCCTCTTTGAGGTTTGTGGCAAAATTTTCCTCAAGTAATATATTTTTAACTAGTGGGTCATGTTTTAAGAGACTTAAAATACTGGGAGCCAAATCTAAAGGGCGTACATAATTTCCGCTATTTATTATTTGTATTAACAGCGGGTAGAGATTAACATTTGATGAAGTGAACCTTACCCTTTTTATAGCTATAGCAAAATTTGCATAGGCATCAGTGAAATCTGGATTCAAATTAATTGCTTGAATAAAAGCAGAGAATGCTTCCTCTAATCTTCCTAGTT
>JAOHHF010000014.1 GCA_028099475.1 Candidatus Pelagibacter sp. | reverse complement strand
CTTCTAACAAATCCCCCCTGATAATTGATTAACCAATCTGCTGTTATATAAGGATTATGTCTAAAAATGATTCTGTTTGCAAAAAAAATATAATTAATTATTACAAATGAGCTTATAATTAAAAAAATTTTATTATTTAAATTCTTAATCATTAATGATTTAAAATTTCATTTTTTGAAGTTTTAGCATAATCATTATTAAGTAAGTTGATACCCAAGCATATGATTAAAATTAGTATGTTTATATAAGGATAAGTGTTGCCAAAAAGAACTATATATTGATCATCAACATTAATAAAATTCAAAAATTTTACTGTATAGTCATGAAATACTTTGTGTAGGTGTAAAAAATAAATACATACAATCATATTAATTTTGTAAATTATATGTGAAAAAAAATTTTTTAATGAGATCATAAAAAGAGGTATTAGTATTATGTAGTCATGACTCCAGTGAGGAAAGGAAATTAAAATCAATAAAGAAATTAAAGAAACTTTTGTCAAATTGTCTTTAATTTTCGATATCTTAGTTAAGATTAAGAAATTAAACACAAATATTAACAACACTATTATAATTAGGTTTAAATTATAATTATCAGTAAAATTTATGAAGGGTGTAGCAATAAATTTGTGATTTAGACCATTTAATATCTGAAAATTTTTTAAAAGCAGGAATAATGGATCAAATATGCTTAAAATTAAAGGACTTTTAGTGATATAAGCGTAAAACAACCATCCAATAATTATTGGAATTAGAGTTAGAGCAAGACTTTTATATTTTTTATTTACAACTAAATATAAAAACAACGCATAACCGATATTATATTTTACATAACACAAGCCAGCAAAAAAATAATTTTTTTTGCTTTCCTTTAAAAAAGGCAAAATTAAAAAAAAAAGTACAAATAATGCTTGCTGACCCATAATAAAATTAATTTTTGTAGTAATACAAAAAAACACAAAAAAGTAAGAAATTAATTTTTCATTAAGATCTAAATCTAATTTTTTTGAAATCATATTTGTAATTAAAATTAAAAAAAATATATTTACTATTAACCATGCAGCTTTAGCCATTTCCCATTCAAGCAAGGTAAATGGATACATAACTACATAAAAAGCTTGAAGGTAGTCTCCAAATTGAGTCATAAATATTTTACATGTTTTATCCCCAATAATAAATGCTTGATAATGATTAATACCATTAAAAGCACATTTAGCTGGGGCCCAATGAAAGTCGGAACTTCCAGAGTAAGATAAAGCTTCTTTAAATACAGGTATATATGATTGAATAATAAATAAAAAAATCAAAAAACCTAATATATATATTTTTGAATTTTCTTTTTGTTTCATTTTTAGATTTTTTTTATTTTCTTTATTCTAACTCTTAAAAATAAATAAAATATAAATGTAATTAAGTAAAAAATTAAAGAAAATAAATCGTTAACTAAATAAAAAGATAAGTATCCAGTAATTGCTATAAAAAGATTTATTAAAATTAGAATAACATTTGTTTTGAATATAGATTTTGTCTTTTTAAAAAATATATGATGAATATGATCCTGACCTGGTTTAAATAAATTTTTGTTTAAATACATTCTTGAAATATTTACAGATAAAAACTCAAAAACTATGAATGCAACTCCCCACGCAAGTAGAATTGGATGCATATAATATTTTTTATATAATATTATCATTAAGAAAGATAAAATGAATCCTAATAATAAGCTTCCAGAGTCTCCCAGAAACATTTTAGGCAACTTAAAGAAATTAAAATTAAAAAATAAAAATAGAAATAAAGGAATACAAATTATGATATAAAATTTATACAATTCTTCATTTAAAAAATTCGTAAGAAATATAATATTTAATATAGAGATCAAAAATGCAATAGAGGCGGAACCATCAATACCATCCATATAATTTGTGGCATTAACTAATAGGAATGCACATAAAATTGTAAATATATATGAAAAGGATCCTAAATTTATTTTACCAATTATTTGATAATTTCCAACATCCAAAACAATTAAATCAAACTTGAATATTAGAAGACTTATAGGTAATAATTGCCATATTAACTTGCTTCCAACATTTAAAATGTATCTATCATCAATATAACCTGCCAAGGAAATTAAAATAGAAAAAATAAGTATAATATTGAAAGAATTATTTTGAAAATTAATAAAATATGTAGAAAGTATGAATATTATGGATATAGAAAGACCACCAATATTCGGAATAGGTTTTTTATGTATCTTTCTTTTATTTGGTATGTCTAAAAGTCTAAATTTTTGAGCAATTTTGTTTGAACAATAAAAAACAAATATGCTCAAAAAACTCAGTATTATAATGTGCGAAATCATATAAAGTTTAATGATATATTAGCTTTCTAAGTCAAATAATTTAAATTTAACAATGGCAAGGTTTAATATTAGTAATATTAATATTGTAATATATATAAATTTATTTATACACACATCTATGAAAATTGCTAGTTCACTAAAATCATTAAAAAAACGAGATTTGAACTCTAAACTTGTTCGTAGAAGAGGTAGAGTTTACATCATTAATAAAACAAATCCTAAATTTAAAGCAAGACAGAAGTAATTTTTATGGATAATGAAAACCATAAAAGCACCTGGAATAATTTTACAAAGTTTGTGTTGTGGGGAACTGTCGCGGTCATTGGAGTTTTGGTTTTAATGGCAATATTCTTATTATAAGATCAATGCATGAAGATTGCATCCATATTAGAAAATCAAAAATTTGAAAAACGTGTAGCAATCACCCCTGAGATTGCAAAAAAATACATATCACTTGGTTTTGAAGTTACTTTACCTGAAAATTATGCAAATCATTTAGGATTTAAAGATAAAGAATATACAGAATTTGGAGCATCTATTTTAAAAGATGAAAATGATATTCTAAGTAATGCTGATATCATTGTCCAGTTAGGTTTATTAGATGATAGTAAAATTTCTTTATTAAAAGAAAATCAAACATTTATAGGGGTATTAAATCCATATGATAATAAAGATAAAATAAATAATTTAGTTGAAAAGAATATAAATACTTTTTCACTTGAACTACTTCCAAGAATAACAAGAGCTCAATCTATGGATATATTATCCTCGCAAGCAAATCTTGCTGGCTACAAAGCAGTGGTAGAGTCGTTTGCAAAATTTTAAAAAGCAATTCCAATGATGATGACAGCAGCAGGAACAATTCCAGCAGCAAAAGTGCTGGTAGTCGGAGCAGGGGTTGCGGGATTACAAGCAATAGCAACCGCAAAAAGAATGGGAGCAATTGTATTTGCGACAGATGTTAGAATGGCTTCAAAAGAACAGGTTGAAAGTTTAGGAGGAAAATTTTTAACAGTTGAAGGAACAGAAAATTTAGAGACTGAAGGAGGTTATGCAAAAGAAGCATCAGATGATTTTAAAAAGAAACAAGAAGAATTGTTATCAGAGACATTAAAGAAAATTGATATAGTAGTTTGTACAGCATTAATTCCTGGAAAAAAAGCACCACTAATCATTAAAGAGGATATGATTAATAATATGAATTCGGGATCGATTATTTATGATTTAGCTGCAATTCAAGGTGGAAATACCGCTTATACTAAAGTTGATGAAATTGTAGATAAAAATGGAGTTAAAATAATGGGTGAAAGCAATATTTTAAATAAACTTCCTACTTCTGCATCTAATTTATACGCAAAAAATGTATTTAATTTTGTTTCAAATTTATATGATAAAGAAAATAAAAAAATAAATATAAATTTAGAAGATGAGATAATTGAAAAAACTTTAATAAAATAATAACAATGGAAATAGATCCTTTTATATTTAGATTAAGTATTTTTATCCTTTCAATTTTTATTGGATACTACGTGGTTTGGAGCGTAACTCCTTCACTGCATACACCTTTGATGTCTGTTACTAATGCTATTTCATCAGTAATCATTGTTGGGGCGATTATTGCAGGATTAGCTGGAAACTCTGATACTATATTTAATATTTCAAGTATCTTTGGTTTTTTAGCAATATCACTTGCAGCTATTAATATTTTTGGTGGGTTTCTGGTAACCCAAAGAATGCTCGCAATGTATAAAAAAAAGAAAAAGGATAAATAATGTTGTCAGCAAATTTATCAGCCATATTTTACTTAATTTCAGGGGTATTATTTATATTAGCTTTAAGAGGTCTTTCTTCACCAGAAACATCAAGACAAGGAAATTTCTTTGGAATTTTGGGAATGATTATTGCGATTACAGTTACTTTTTTGTCAATTGGTAATTTTTCAACTGGATTTATAGTTGTTTTAATCTTTCTTTTGATAGGTGGATTAATAGGTGCATTTATTGCCTATAAAATTCCAATGACTGCAATGCCAGAATTAGTAGCTGGTTTTCATAGTTTAGTTGGACTTGCAGCTGTATTTGTTGCAATAGCCGCTTTTTTAAATCCAGAAGCTTTTAATTTAGGATCTGCGGGCAATATTAAACTTGGAAGCTTAATTGAAATGTCAATTGGCGCAGCAGTTGGTGCAATAACTTTTTCAGGTTCAATTATTGCTTTTTTAAAACTTCAAGGAATAATGTCTGGATCACCTATTACCTTTAAGGGTCAACATCCTCTTAATGCATTAATTCTAATTTCAATAATTGTTGTTACTTATTTTCTTTGCTCAACGCAATCTTCTAATTTGTTTTGGATATTGCTTGCAATATCTTTTTTAATTGGTTTTTTATTGATAATTCCAATTGGTGGTGCAGATATGCCGGTAGTAATTTCAATGCTAAATTCATATTCAGGTTGGGCTGCAGCTGGTATTGGATTTACATTAGAAAATACTGCATTAATCATTACAGGTGCGTTGGTCGGATCCTCTGGTGCAATTTTATCCTACATAATGTGTAAGGGAATGAATAGATCGTTCTTTAATGTAATCCTAGGTGGATTTGGTGCAACTGAACAATCAACCTCATCACAAAATAAAGAGCAAAGACCAGTTAAAAGTGGAAACGCGGATGATGCTGCATTTTTAATGAAAAATGCGTCATCAGTAATTATTGTTCCAGGTTATGGAATGGCTGTAGCACAAGCGCAACATGCCTTAAGAGAGATGGTTGATACATTAAAAAAAAATGACATAAAAGTTTCTTACGCAATTCACCCTGTAGCAGGACGAATGCCAGGCCACATGAATGTATTACTCGCAGAAGCAAATGTACCTTATGATGAAGTGTTTGAGTTAGAAGAAATTAATAATGATTTTGCAAATGCAGATGTAGCTTTTGTAATTGGTGCTAATGATGTAACCAACCCAGTTGCAAAAACAGACCCACAAAGCCCAATTTATGGAATGCCTGTTCTTGACGTTGAAAAGTGTAAGTCAGTATTATTTGTTAAAAGAAGTTTATCGCCTGGTTATGCAGGAATTGATAATGATCTGTTTTATAAAGAAAATACTTTAATGTTGTTTGCAGATGCTAAAAAAATGACAGAAGATATTACTAAAAATTTATAGGTATTAATTTGAATACTAAAATATTTTGTGACATTGCTGAATTAAATCAAATTAAAAAATTTAATAAAAAAAAAATTGTTAAGGGTTTTACAACTAACCCAAGCTTAATGAGAAAAGCTGGTGCAAAAGATTATAAAACTTACTCAAAAAAAATCCTAAAAATTTGTAATAATAAGCCAGTCTCACTTGAAGTCTTTGCGGATGAGTATGTTGAGATGAAAAAACAAGCAATCCAAATAAATACATGGGCAAAAAATGTTTATGTAAAAGTACCAGTTGCAAATTCCAAAGGTAAGTTTATGGGAAAAATTATTAAAGAATTAAATAGCCAGAATATAAAGTTAAATATAACTGCTATATATAGTGCAAAGCAAACAGAAAAAATTCTAAAGATAATTAACAAAAAATCAAAAGTAATAATTTCTATATTTGCTGGAAGAGCAGGAGATACCGGAAAAGATCCTGTTCCTGAATTTAAAAAAAGTATTGCATTAGCAAAAAAATTTAAAAATGTAGAAATTTTGTGGGCTAGTGTTAGAGAACCGTATAATTATATTCAGGCTAAACAATTAGGCTGTCATGTTATTACTGTGCCACCAACAATTATCGAAAAGATAGAAAGCTTTGGAAAATCATTTGATCAACTTACTAAAGAAACCGTTAAAGCATTTTTGGTTGATAGTAAAAAATCTAATTTTAAAATCTAGTCTGGAAATTGGTTGCGGGGGACGGATTTGAACCGCCGACCTTCAGGTTATGAGCCTGACGAGCTACCAGACTGCTCCACCCCGCGGTATACTTAAATTCTATTTTTAAGTTTATTTAATTTTTTTACTCTTTTAATATTTTCTTGAAGAATTCTTTTTTTTTTTTCAGAGGGTTTTTCGTAAGTATTTTTAAGTTTTATTACTTTAAAAAAACCATCTCTTTGTAATTTTCTTTTTAGAACTCTAAGTGCTTGCTCAATGTTGTTATCTTTAACTTCTATTTTCATAAATATTTCTAAAGGAGAGTGACTATCATTATAAGATTTTGATGTCTATTAAATTTATTCATTATTGGATATTTCTTTTGCTTTTTTTGCTTTCTCTTTTTCTTTTTTTTCCCTTTTAATTCTTCTTTCAGCTTTTTCTAAAGCTTCAACCAGATCCTTTTGACTAAACAAATTTAAGGCAACCGGATCTTTTGGATTTAAATTGTTATAATTCCAATAACTTTTATTTCTGATTGAAGTAACTGAGTTTTTAGTTATGCCAACTAACTTTGCAATTTGTGAGTCCTTAAGTATATTATGTTGTCTGATTAGCCACAACGCTGAGTCTGGTTTATCCTGTCTCTTTGATAAAGGGATGTATTTTTTAGTTTTTTTTTCTGTATTAGAGATTTCAATATCAATACTTTTGATTTGAAGATCTCTATTTACATCTTTAGAAGATAATTCAATTTCTTCTCTTGATAATTGTCCAGAAATAATTGGATTATAAGCTTTAATTCCTTTTGCAACTTCACCATCTGCAATTCCTTGGATCTCTACTTCATGTAAATTACAGAAATCTGCAATCTGTTTAAAAGTTAATGTTGTATTTTCTACTAACCAAACAGCAGTAGCCATTGGCATCAAAGGTGCATTTGACATTTAATTTTTCTTATCTGACTTAAAGTTTTGAAATTTTTTATTAAATTTACTTATTCTACCTTTGTCCATAAGTTTCTGTTTCCCACCTGTCCAAGCAGAATGTGATTTTGGATCTATTTCTAATTTAAGAACTTCACCTTCTTTGCCCCATGTTGATTTTGTTTCAAATTGAGTGCCATCAGTCATTTCGACTTTAATAGTATGATAATTTGGGTGTATGTCTTTTTTCATATCGAGACTTATAGCAAAAGATTTTTATAAAACAATTAAAAGTTCTCTAATTTTTTCAACATTTCACTGTTTATTGCATCACTAGAAGCCCTAATATCAATCTTATTAATATCAAATTTATAGATATCATTTACTGTTCCCCCAGCTTCTTTGACTAGTATTTCTCCAGCAGCAACATCCCAAAGGTTAATTTTGTTATGAAAAAAACCATCTAATCGGCCTGCTGCAACGTAGGCTAAATCTAATGCAGCACATCCGCTATAACGCATGTTTAGATCACTAAATTTTACACCTTCGTGATTGCTAGAAAATAAACAATCATCTAACAAATTTTTTTTTGAAACTCTTAATCTTTGATTATTTAAGAATGCACCTTTATCTTTTTCTGCAAAAAACATTTCATCTTTAATTGGATCAAAAATTAATCCACTCAAAATTTCTCCTTTGGATTGGTGGGCAATACAAATTGCAAAGTGGGGTATTCCATGAAGAAAGTTAGTTGTTCCATCAATAGGATCAATTATCCAAATATTTTCTTTGTCTTTATTTTTAATACTTCCACTTTCTTCCGCTAAAAAAGAAAAATTTTTTTTTGTTTTTGATAATTCTTCAATTAAAATTTTTTCAACATGTTTATCAGTTTTAGTAACAAAATCGTTAGGACCTTTTTTTGATACTTGTAATTTTTCTACTTCGCCAAAATCTCTTATTATTAATTTAGAGGCTTTTTCTGCAGCTTTGATCATTATGTTAAGATTTGCAGAAATAGAGATCATTAATTACACCTTTTTAGTATACTCAAGTGTTCTGGTATCAACAATTATTTCATCACCTGACTCAATAAAAGGTGGAACTTGAATGTTTAAACCATTTTCTAGTGTTGCAGGTTTATAAGATGAAGAAACTGTTTGTCCTTTTAAAGCAACATCGGTAGTTTCAATTTTACATGTAACTTGATTTGGTAGATCAATAGAAATTGGATTTTCATTATAAAAACTTATAGAAACTTCAAGATTTTCTGTAAGTAATTTTCCTTTATCACCAATAATTTCTTTTTTAATTTCTATTTGCTCAAATGTTTTTGGATCCATAAAAAAGTAATTATTTTCATCAGCATATAAATAATTAAAATTAGTTTCTTCAAGCGAAGCTTTTTCAACAGTTTCACTTGATCTAAATCGTTCATTAAGTTTTGTATTCTTTCCAACACTTTTCATTTCAACTTGAGCAAAAGCTCCCCCTTTACCAGGTTTAACGTGTTGTGTTTTTAAAACTTGCCACAAGTCATTTTTATATTCTAAGAGCATTCCAACTCTTATCTCTCCAGCATTGATTTTCATTTTAATTTTTTTATAGCTTCTAAAGGTTTATATTTTTTATTATTCCAAACGTAACCTGAGATAGCTAATAAATTAGCATTGTTCAATAACAGTTTTTTATAATTATTAAAATTTATTCCTCCAATAGCAACTATTGGTGTTTTGGTTAACTTTTTTACTTTATCTAAAATTTTTATTGAAGTGTTAAACTTTGTTTTTTTAGTTGTAGTTGAAAAAAAGGCTCCAAAGGCAATATAACTAGCTTTTTCTTTGATAGCTGTTTTAGCTAATTTAATAGAGTTATGACAAGTAATTCCTATAATTTTATTTCCAACTATTTTTCTTGCCTCTATTAAGCTCATATCTTTTTGACCTAAATGACAACCATCAGCATTAAGTTTTTTTGAAAGTATAGGGTCATCATTTACTAAAAATTTTACCCCATTCTTTCTACAAATTTGATTAATTTTTTTTCCAATAAAAATTTTATTTTTTAATGAGTATTTTTTAAGCCTTAATTGGAAAAAACTCACCTTACCAGTGTTCAAAACTTCTTCTAAATCTTTATAGAATTTAGTGTAGATATTATTTGGAGAAATAAGATAAATAAATTTTTTTTTATTTATTTTCAAGCTCAATTGACCATTTTCCTTGAGCAGCTAGAGTATTCATTTTTGCTCTATGATTAAAAACTTTTTGAGTTCCTTTGCTATTTTTAATATCCTTTGACCAAAATTTTAAAGCACTTTGCTGAAGAGCTCTTCCGTATGAATATGTCATTATAAAACTAGTATCATTTTTTTTATTAATTAAATTTAAATTTTCTGTAGCTTCGATCTCTGATTGACCGCCTGATAAAAAAGCAATTCCAGGCACCTCATTTGGAACAGATTTTTTAAGGCATTCTATAGTTTTAGATGCAACCTCATCATTGGAAATTTTATTTTTTGATTTATTCCCAGCAAGGATCATGTTTGGTTTTAAAATTATGCCTTTTAGATCAATTTTGTGAATAATTAGTTCATCAAAACATTTTTGAATTACTAAGGATGTTTTGGTCAAACAGTCATCTGCTGAATGATCACCATCCATTAATACTTCAGGTTCAACAATTGGCACCATTCCACATTCTTGTACTAGAGCAGAATATCTTGCTAGAGCATGTGCGTTAGAATTTATTGCAAGTTCGCTGGGATATTTGTCACTTATATTATATACCCCTCTCCATTTTGTAAATCTTGCACCGAGTTTATAGTATGTTTTTAATCTTTCTCTTAATCCATCTAAACCCTCAGTAACTTTTTCATCTAATGAATTTGCCAAATCTTTAGCGCCAGTATCTACTTTAATTCCAGGCACTGCCCCTGTTTCTGCGATCATAGCTGGAATTGTTTTTCCAATACTCGATTTCTGATTGATCGTTTCGTCATATAAAATAACGCCACCAATACAGTCTGTCATGCTGTCTGCTGCAAACAGTGTTTCTCTAAAAAGAAGTCTATTTTCTGGTGAGGATTGAATCTTTACTGACTCTAATCTCTTAGTCATAGTTCCATTACTTTCGTCAGCAGCAAGAATCCCTTTGCCATTGGAAAGAATTCTAAGAGCAATTTTATTAAGTTCTGACATATTAGTTTAAAGCTTTTATACCAGGAAGTTCTTTACCTTCAAGATATTCTAAGAAGGCTCCCCCAGCAGTTGAAACAAAATTAAAATCTTTTGTTGCATTCAAACTGTTTAATAATGAAACTGTATCTCCTCCTCCAGCGACTGAATAGATTTTATTAGATTTATTATTTTCAATTATTTTTTTAGCAATTTTTATACTTCCATTAGCAAAACTTGGGTTTTCAAAATATCCTGCGGGCCCATTCCATAAAATTGTTTTACTGTTATCAATCGTTTCATTGATTATCTTAATCGTTTTTGGGCCTATATCTAAAATCATCTCATCTGGAGAGATTTCATTCAATTCTTTATTTATTGGAGATCCATTTAAATCTTCTGCTACAACAATGTCTTTTGGGTATATTATTTTACAATTTTGTTTTTTAGAAAGTGCAAAAATTTCCTCAATAATAAGGTTTGAATTTTCTTCATGTAAGGATTTTCCAATACTATTACCCATATATTTTATAATATTATTAGCCATTCCGCCTACGATTATAATATTGTCAAATTTAGGTATTAAGTTTTTAATTATATTGATTTTAGTAGAGACTTTTGAGCCTCCAATTATACAGGTTATTGGTTTTTTAATTTCAGAGGTAATTTTTTTTAAAGCATTAACTTCTAAATTAATTTGTAATCCAGAATAAGAGGGCAAAAAATTTGTTATCCCATGAATTGATGCATGCGCTCTATGAGAGCATGAAAAAGCATCATTAACATAAATATCAGCTAAGGTTGCAAGATGTTTTGCAAATGGTTGGTCATTTTTCTCTTCCTCTGGATAAAATCTTATATTTTCTAATACTACTATTTTTTCATCATCACTATTAAATAAATCTTTAGAAACTATCTCTTTAAAATTTTTAGAAATAAGCTTTACGTTTTGACTTAACTTTATCTCCAAATCTTTACATATTGGTCTAAGTGAAAGTTCGTTTACAACTTTTCCTTTAGGTCTTCCCACGTGAGAAATAATTATAATTTTTGCATTTTGAGAAATTAGAAATTTTAAAGTAGGTAGAATTTTATCAATCCTTGTTGTGTCAGTTATTTTATCACCTACTAAAGGAACATTTAAATCTAATCTTAGTAATATTTTTTTATTATTAAGATTGGTTTCTTCTTTTATACTTTTCATTAAGAAATGTTATGGACGTATTCTGCTATGTCACACATTCTATTTGAAAATCCCCATTCATTGTCATACCAAGCTGAAATTTTGCCCATATTTTTGCCTACTACACTAGTGAGTGATGAGTCTATAATTGCTGAAGATGAATTATGATTAAAGTCAATAGACACTAGTTTTTCTGATGTTATTTCTAGTATTTTTTTAGACTGATTTTTTGAAATTTCTTTAAATGTATTGTTAATTTTTTCTTTGCTTATCTCTTTTTTAGTACAAAAAACTAATTCAATGAGAGATACATTTGGAGTTGGAACTCTCATGGCAACACCATCTAATTTACCTTTTAAGGATGGAATTATTTCTCCTATAGCTTTTGAAGCTCCTGTAGATGTTGGAACTATCGATTGGCTCGCAGATCTTGCTCTTCGTGGATCTTTGTGAGAATTATCTAAAATTCTTTGATCACTTGTAAAAGCATGAATTGTAGTCATAAAACCTTTTTCTATCTCAAAATTTTTATGCAGTGCATCAGCCACTGGTGCCAAACAATTCGTAGTGCACGAAGCAGCAGAAATTATTTGATCACTTTTTGTTAGCTCTTTCTCATTTACACCAAAAACAATAGTTTTATCTGCATTTTTACATGGGGCAGAAACTATAACTTTTTTTGCACCATTATTAATATGTGCTAATAATTTTTCTTTAGAATTAAATTTTCCAGTACATTCAAAAACATAATCAACATCAAATTTTTTCCAATTAATATTCTCAATTTTTGACTCTTGAGAGAAAGTGATTTTGTTTTTATTTATAATTAAATGATTTTCGTCGTAATCAACATCTGCATTAAATTTTCCATGAACAGAGTCGTATTTAATTAGTGTACTACTTGCTTCAGAATTAGATCTGTTATTGATGTGTTTTATCTTAATATCTTTATTTTGGTTTTCAATAATTGCCCTAATAACCATTCGACCAATTCTTCCCATACCATTGATTCCAACATTTATAGTCATGTTTTCTTTCTAACCATTTTTTTAATTTTGCTAGCGATGTTTGTGGATGTCAAACCAAAGTGTTTATAAATTTCTTTGTATGGTGCACTTTTTCCAAATGTATCAATTCCAAAAGATAGTCCATCTTTGCCTATATATTTTTTCCAGCAATCTGTTGAGGCAGCTTCTATTGAAATTTTTATTTTTGTCTCATTAATTATTTTTTTTTTATATGAGTTTGATTGTACATCAAAAAGATCTTGGCATGGCATAGATATTACTTTTGAATATATCTTATCTTTGGCCAATTTATGACTAATCTCGATTGCTAAATTAACCTCAGAACCACTTGCAAGTATTGTTAAATCAGCTTTTTTATTTGTTCTTAAAACTTCATATGCACCTAGAGAACTTTTATTAGTTTTTGAAATTTTTTTTCTTATCGGATCAAGATTTTGTCTGGTTAAAGACAAAACGCTGGGTGTTTTTGAACTTTTTAATGCATGTTCCCAGCATTCTATAGTTTCTATTCTGTCTGCAGGTCTAAAAACATTTAGATTTGGAATAGATCGCAAACCTGACAATTGTTCTATTGGTTGATGAGTTGGACCATCTTCTCCAAGACCGATAGAGTCGTGTGTCATAACATAAATAACTCTTTGCTCCATTAGGGCTGATAATCTTATTGATGGTTTGCAATAATCTGAAAATATTAAAAACGTTCCACCATACGGAATAAAACTACTATGAAGAGCAAGCCCATTCATTATTCCACTCATTGCATGTTCTCTCACGCCATAATGAATGTAATTACCATTAACGTCACCAGGTCTCACTATTTTATGATGTTTTGTTTTAGTGTTATTTGATCCTGCCAAATCAGCCGAACCCCCAATTAAATTGTTTTCTATACTAGTTAATGCATTCAAGGCAAGTTCTGAAGATTTTCTTGTAGCCAGGCTTTTCAGTTCATTAATTGCATTTTTTTTTTCATTATTTAAAATATTTGTAAAATTATTTTTTTGTATATTGTTAATTTTAAATCTATTTTTTTTATAAATTTTGTTCCAATTATTCTCAAGTTTCTGTCCTTTTTTACCAATTTTTTTCCATTCATTTAAAATTTTGTTTGGAATCTCAAAAGGCTTATAGCTCCAATTAAGTGCATTTCTTACTAGTTTAATTTCATCTAAACCTAAAGGACTTCCATGAGACGATGATTTGCCTGATTTGTTTGGAGATCCATAACCAATTTTAGTTTTACAAGAAATAACGGTTGGTTTTTTTGCATTTTGAACTTTCTTTAAAGCTTTGAAAATTTCTTTTTCATTATGACCATCAATAAGAATGCAATCCCAGCCATAACTTTCAAATCTTTTCTTAAAATTATCTGAAACTGCTAAACTAGTTGGTCCATCAATCGATATTGAATTGTTATCAAAAAGCATCACTAAATTTTTGAGCTTTAAATGCCCAGCCAAACTCATAGCTTCATGACTTATTCCTTCCATTAAACAGCCATCCCCAGCAAGAACATAGGTTTTGTGATTTATAATTTCTTTACCTATTTTTTTTTTTAAAATTTCCTCTGCAATTGCAAAGCCAACAGCGTTTGCAATTCCTTGTCCAAGTGGACCTGTTGTAGTCTCAATACCACTTTTGGGATGATACTCTGGGTGACCAGCACAAATTGAATTAAGCTGTCGAAACTTTTTTATATTATTGAGTGAAATACTTTTATATCCAGTTAGATACAATAAAGAGTATAGCAGCATAGATCCATGACCAGCTGATAATACAAATCTATCTCTATTTAGCCAATTTGGATTTTTAGGATTAAATCTTAAAAAACTTTTAAATAAAACGGTCGTAACATCAGCCATACCCATGGGCATACCTGGATGACCAGAATTTGCCTTTTGTACAGCATCAATTGAAAGAAATCGGATGCAATTTGCTAATTCATTGTGTAGTTTGCTCAAAATTATCCTGACTAGACTAAGAAGAATCTATTTAATAATATAAATATATATATATGAATTCTATAATCGAAAAAGAAAAAAAATTAAACGAAGCTCTTTTAGAGTTAAAAAATTTAGATATCAGTAGTCCTGATTTAAAAAACAATATTGATAATTTGAGTTATCAAAAAAATCAATTAGAAATTGAAAAATCTGAATTAGAGGATAAATACAAATCCTTATTAGATGAACACTTAAATTTAGCAAAAAAACTTGAGGAAATTAAAGATAAAGAAAAGCTGGAAGAAAAAAAACAAACAGAGTTCTCTGATAAAATTGATGAATTAAATCAGGAAACAGATACTTTATTGGAAGAAATAGATAAATGGCAAATGTAAGTATTAAATTTAATAATAAAGAGTTTTTATTATCATGTGATGATGGACAAGAAGAGCATCTTGAAGAATTGCTAATTCATATAAATCAAAAGTTTAATGATTTAAAAAACAATCTTGGAAATTTAGGTGAAAATAAATTGCTTCTAATTACTGCAGTTAAAATTATGGATGAGTATTATGAGACTAAAAAAAAGGTAGATCAAAAGAAAAACGAATTAAAAGATCTTTCTAATAAATTCAGAGAATTAAAATCACTTATTTATAACTATAGAGATAAAAAAAACGAAGAGATCAATGAATTAAATACTAATCATTTAAACTTTAAAAACGAAATTGAGGCTAATCAAAAAA
>JAOHHF010000013.1 GCA_028099475.1 Candidatus Pelagibacter sp. | reverse complement strand
CAATCACAAGTGTATGGAATGATTTAATTGAGAAAAAAAAATTATATGGATTTGAGAGTAGTAATAAGTTTTTTCATTTAACAGACCTTGAAACTTTTAAAAAACTACAAGATCTTTAGACCTTTCACGATCTAGGTATTTACAATCAGCAATTTTCCTCTCTTTATCTAAATTTATCAACAATGGATTTCCAGTTGGAATCTCTAATTTTGATATTTGATTTTCATCTAATTTAAATAAATATTTACATAATGCTCTAATTGAATTTCCATGTGCAGAAATTAAAATATTATTATTAGAAATTTCATTTTCAATTTCTTGTTTATAAAACTTTAATACTCTTTCATAAGTATCTTTAAGAGACTCTGTGTCAGGAATTTTATTAATTGGTATTTCTTTATAAGTATCAATATTTAGAGGATGGTAAGGATTATTTTTATCTAATGGATCTGGTCGTAAATCCCACGAACGTCTAAATTGATGAACTTTTTCTTCACCAAGTTTTACTTTCATTTCATCTTTGTTTAAACCTGTAAGTGCCCCATAATGTCTTTCATTTAATTGCCAGGCCTGTCTTGAAATTTTCTTATCATTCAATGTTTTTTTGATTAATTTTAATGTATTTTTTGCTCTTAATTGAAAAGATGAATAATAAATATCAATATCAATATTGTTTGATTTTATTAATAAACCAGCTTTTTTAGCTTCTGATTTTCCATTTTCAGTTAAATCGACGTCAACCCATCCTGTAAATTTCTTCTCAAGATTCCATACACTTTGACCATGCCTTACTAAAATTAAATAACTCATTTGTTAATCTTTTAATTTAATTTATAAAATATGACCATACAATTCTATGATTAATTTTTTTTCAAAATATAAATTTATTTTTTATCTATCTAATTTCATTTTAATAGTTTTATATTTGTTTCCAGGTAGTTTATTGGGTTGTTTGCTTTACAATGATTGCTATATACAACCTCAGTTAACACCTGATTTTTTAGTTTCTACAAACCATTTGTATGCTTTTTGCTTACTGTCTATAATTGGTTTATTTACATATAATAATTCAGATAAATTAAATTTTTTAAAAACTTATCTTGTTTTACTTTCTATAGTTTTAGAAATATTACATATATTTACTCCAGTAAGAGGTTTTGAATTTTCTGATTTATTTGGAAATTTACTTGGGGTAATAATTGTTTTAATGATTAATTTTTTTTATCAAAAATATGAAAATTCTAAAAGTTAATTTATTAATAGTATTATTGTTTTTTATTTCGGCTTGTTCTTCGATACCATCAAATACTTCCAATAGTTGTTCTATCTTTGGTGAAAGATATTTATGGTTTAAGCATGCAAAAAAATCTGAAAAAAAATGGGGTACCCCAGTTTATTTGCAACTTGCTATAATTAAAATGGAGTCTGATTTTGATTGGCTTGCTAAACCTCCTAGACAAAAACTTTTTAAAGTAATTCCTTACAAAAGACCCTCAAGTTCATTTGGTTACTCCCAAGCTGTGGACGGTACTTGGGAACAATATAAAAAGGAGACAGATAATAAGCTTGCAGTCAGAACTAGGTTTAAAGATAGTGTTGATTTTATTGGATGGTACACTAATAAATCTAGCACTATTTTGAAAATTTCTAAAACTGACTCTTTCAAGCAATATGTAGCTTATCACGAGGGATGGGGAAATTATAAATATTACAAAAAAAATAAAAAAATAATTAATTTAGCTAAGAGAGTAGAGAAACAATCTAATCTTTATAAAAAGCAATTATTAGAGTGCCAAAGTAAATTTAATAAGAACAAATATATTATTTTTTAGATAGTTGTTTTTTTAGTTCAATATCAACAACATCAATTCTTTTACTATTTTTTGCAAGAGTTAAGTACATTGTTGGGGTCACATAAAGTGTGAAGAATGTTGATATTATCATTCCACCAAGTATTGTTGATCCAACAGCTAGTCTTGAAGCTTCACCTGCACCTGGTCCAATATTTCCAATAACCAAAGGCAACATTGCTATCATTGTACTAATAGATGTCATCATAATTGGTCTAAATCTTAATTCACACGCTTCTTTGATAGAGGCTTGTATTTCTTTTCCAGTGGTTCTAATTTGATTTGCATAATCAACAATAAGAATACTATTTTTGGTTGATATACCAATTAAAATTACCAAAGCGATTTGAGAAAAAATATTTATTGAACTATTTAAAAATAAAATAAATACCAGTCCTCCAAAAACAGCTAATGGGACTGTAAGCATAATGATAAATGGGTGGATAAAAGAGTTAAATGTTGCTGCCATCACTAAATAAGCAGTTAATAGTCCAAGAGCAAAGATTATATAGAGCTCATTTGTTGTTTCTTTAACCTCCTCAGACTCACCTTTCCAAGTAATTTGATTGTTAGGTGCAACCTCTGCCATAATATTTTCCAGATAATCAATTGCTTCAAATAATGAGTAATTGGGATTTACATTTGCAGAAATTGTTACTGCTCTTTGTCTATCATATCTTGCTAATACTTTTGCAGATCCTTCTTCTTTTAAATCAACTAAGTTTGATAATGAGATCAATTCACCTGTTATGCTGGATCTTACAAATAATTTACTTAAGCTATCTTTATCTTTTCTATCGAATAAATATTGTTGAAGAATAATTGGATATTCTTTTCCTAATTTATTAAATGTAGTAACTCTTTTGCCACCATATAAAGTTTCTAATGTTTGACCAATAGATCTAGTCGATATTCCTAAATCTTTTGCTTTATTTTTATTGATAACTAATTTTACTTCAGGTTTATTTCTATTATAATCTGACTCAATTCTTGATAATCCCCTATTTCTTCTTAGCTTATTTATAACTTCTTTTTGAATAACTTCTAATTCTTCATAAGTACTTCCTAAAATTACCATTTGAACTGGTTTATTATAATTGGAAACTCTTATCCCTTGAGGTGAGATTGGAAAAGCTAGAGTTTGAGGTACAGTTACTATTTTACCTATAGCTTGTCTCATGATTGTCAAAGCATCTTTATCTCGTTTTTTCCAATCATCTAGTAAAGCAATAATAATAAAACTATTAAATGAATTTGCAGAGCTTCCAAAGCCTGGAACTCTCATTATGAATCTATTATAAGGACTATCTTCAGCCTGTAGTAATGGAAGCAATCTCTTTTCTACATCTTGAGCTCTTTGTTGTGTATAATCAAATGAACTTCCTTCATCAGTAAAACCAATAACTAAATAAACACCTCTATCTTCTTTTGGAAGAAGCTCTTTAGTAGTGTACATAAATAAGGCTACAGATCCAGCTATGATCAAAAAAATGAAAGTTATTATGGTTTTCTTTTTATTAATCCAATAGTTCAATGTTTCTTTATAAAAGTTAGAAAAACTCTGAAAAAAAACATTAAATTTTTTTACAAAAAATCCGTTACTAGATTTTTTTTTTAAAAATTTACTTGCAAGCATTGGTGATAAAGTCAAAGCAACAAATGAGGAAACAACAATAGAAAAAGATAAAGCTATAGCAGTTTCTCTAAATAAAGTTCCAGATATTCCTTTAATAAATATTAATGGAATAAAAACAGCAAGCAAAATTAAAGTCGTAGCAACAATTGCAAAGGTAATTTGTTTTGAACCGTTGTAAGCAGCAACCAATGGATTTTCTCCATTTTCTATTTTTCTGTAAATAGCATCAGTCATGATGACTGAGTCATCAGTTATAATCCCAATTGCAAGTATAAAGCTCAATAAAACAAAGATATTAATAGAAAGATCAAATAGATAAATTCCAAGAAAAGATGCAATTAAACTTACAGGTAATGCAACAGCAGGAACGATCACTGCTTTAATATTACCTAAAAATAAATAAATTATTATTACAACCAAAATAAATGCTATTGCTAAAGTTTTATAAACTTCATTAATTGCTGCATTTACATATGTGGCTCTATTAAATGAAACTTCTAACTTTAAACCTTCAGGCAATGTTTTTCTTACTTCAATAATTTTTTTTTGGATTTCTTTTGAAAGTTCAACTGTTGAGGCACCACTTTTTGCATAAATTCCAATACCAACTGTTTTTTGGTTTAAATTATTTTTACTTTGAGCTTTAAATAATGTTTTTTCAGAAACAGGGCCTAATTCTACATTTGCAACATCTGACAATCTTACAATTTTATTTTTTGTAATTTTAATAGGTAAAAATTTTAATTCATCAATATTGGTATAGGATTTATCTAAATTTATTGTTAAATCTATATTATCTGCTTCCAAAGTCCCAGCAGGTAAACTTACATTTTCATTTCTAAGAGCATTTTCTACCTCTTGAATAGTCATGTCATTTGCAGCTAATTTGATAGGGTCAATCCAAACTCTAACACTAAGCTCTCTAAGTCCTCCTAATAGAATTCTTCCAACATTTTTTACACTTGAAAAAGAGTCGACCAAATATCTATCTGCATAATCACCAAGCTCTAAATCTGACCAGGTTGAAGATGAAACAGAAAGCCACATTGTTGTGGTAAAACCAGCTGCTTGTTTTAATATTTGTGGAGCATCTGCTTCAGAAGGAAGATTGTCGACTACTCTAGCCACTCTCTCTCTTATATCGTTTGCAGCATCATCAAGCTCAATATCAGTATCAAATTCTATGTTGATACTACTTCTTCCATTTTCAGATTGAGAGTCAATGTTTTTGATTCCTTCAGCCCCTCCAATTACATCTTCGATTACTTGGGTTATTTCCTGATCTATTATTGGAGCTGATGCAGATTTATAATTGACTTTAACTTGTACTACAGGTGGCTGTAAACCATCAGGCAATTCTCTTACTGGTACCTCGGAATAAACAAATAGACCAAACACAATAAGTATTAAAGATAGTACCCAAGCTACAACTGGTCTTCTAATGCTAACTTCAGTTATATACATTTAATTACTTATTATTTATTTTTTTCTTCTTTAGTTGATTTGTCTTTTTTCCCCAATCTGATGAATTTTGTTTCGACCCATGTTCAATTGGTTTAATCTTACCATTAGGTCTTGTTTTTTTTAAACCTTCAGCAACCACCGTATCACCATTTTCAAGACCAGATTTGATTTCTACAATTCCTTTTTTTCTTAAGCCAATTTCTACTGGTACTTTTTTTACAGTATTTTCTTTGTCTACCTTGTATACATAAACATTATCGCCTTCCATTATCAGGCTAGTATCAAGAATACTTAACGAATTTCTTTCATTATAATTAATAGAAATTTCTAATAATGATCCTGATAAAAGTTCATTGTTAGGGTTATTTAGTTTAATTCTTACTGGTAGAGATCTTTTATTTGTATCAATTCTACTTGCAGTAGACTCTACAGTTCCAGAATATTTTTTAAGAGCATTTCCAGAAAATTTTATATCTACTGTTTGACCTTTTTTTACAAAAGGTGCAAAAGTTTCTGGTATATCGACATCAACAAAAAGGACTGAAGTATCCTCTAAATTTAATATAATTGAACTTTGCGATACGTCTATATCGTTTGAAAAATCTCGTTTACCAATAATTCCATCGAAAGGAGTAGTTATGTTTCTATTCTTTAATTTTGCGATTACATCTCCTGTTTTAACTTTTGTATTAAATTTAATGGGTTCTAATATTTCATATTTTTCAATGTTGAAGGATTTAATTTGCACTGGAACAGCAGTACCAAATGTTTCGATAGTGTTTTGAAATAATTTTTGTTCAACTACTTTAACGATTATTCCTGGAGGAGGCCTTTTACTAAATTTTTTTTTAAAATGATTACCAATCATTGTTCTAGCAATGATTACAGCCGCAATGATAAAAAAGAAGATAAGTACTATGGATGTAATTTTTGTTGATCTTTTCATATTTTAACTTTTTCCATACTCAGACCATGAGCCATCGTATATTGTCGGCATATATTTATCATTTATTAATGAATATGCTAGAGCCAATACACTTGCGGTAACTCCTGAACCACATGAAAATACTAGATTTTTAGTATGGTCAAAATTTATGGACTCAAATTTTTCCATTATTTTATCTTTATTAATAAATGTATGGTCCTCATTAATTAATTCTCCAAAAGGTAAGCAAAAAGAATTTTTTATCGATCCGCTCCTTAGGCCTTTTCGAGGTTCTGCAACTTTTCCTTCAAATCTTTCTTTGCTTCTTGCGTCTACAATATTAAATTCATTTTTCTTAATATTTTCATCTATTTCTTTTTTATTTTTTACTAATTCTTTTTTTTCTAAAGCTTTGTAATTAGATTCTTTAATTGAGATTGAATAATTATCTATTGATTTATTTTCTTTCTTCCATTTTTTTAATCCTCCATCTAATACATGAGCCAAACTTGGATTATGACCAAAAAAAATTAAATTGTACCAACATCTACAAGAACTGATTACATCTGAATTATCATAAATTACTATTTCATCATTATTATTAATTCCCATTTCACTCATAATTTTTTCCCATGAATTAAGGTCAGTTAACATGTGAGGCAAATCTGTATTTTGGTTTGAGTTTTTGTCTAAATCAAAAAAAATAGCATTTTTAATATGCTCTTTTTCATACTCGTCAAAACCATTCCTCTTAGTTTGAGGCATATGCCAAGAACAATCAATTATTTTTACTTTATCAATATTCTCTTGTAACCAATTTGTATCTACCAATGACATTTATCTCTTCTCTAAATATTTTTGATGATATTCTTCTGCTGGACAATAATTTTTAACTAAAGAAATTTTTGTTACAATCTTACTTAAAAATTTCTTATTTTTATCATTAGTAATTTTTTCTGCGATTTGTTTTTGCTGTTCATTTAAATAAAAAATTTCACTTCTGTATTGGGTTCCAAAATCAGGTCCTTGAG
This sequence comes from Candidatus Pelagibacter sp., assembly GCA_028099475.1. The sequence goes on along the minus strand of JAOHHF010000013.1, from coordinate 8,579 downwards.
AGTTGAGTGTTGTGGGATCATGTATTTCATAAAAAAAATTAATAATTTTTTCATAAGAAATTAATTCAGGGTCAAATTCTAATTTAACTACTTCAGCATGATTTGTTGATCCTGTGCAGACTTCTTTATAATTAGTTTCGCTACTGTTGCCGCCGCAATAACCTACTTCAGTCTTTAGAACACCATCAAGTTTACTAAATTTTACTTCTGGCCCCCAAAAACATCCCAATGCTAAAATTGCTATTTCCATTGCTTATCCTTTAATTTAATCTACAAATTATTCATATGCTTACTAAAAATCAATTAGGCTTTTTGTACATGTTTATGTCTGTATGTGCATTTTCTTTAATGGATTTAATAGTTAAGTGGTCAGAAGATTATCCTTTGGGACAAGTATTATTTTTTAGAGGTTTTTTTGGTGTAGTTATATATTTTTTTATAATGCCAAGAGAAAGGATTAAAAATTTTTATTACACTAAGAGAGCGGGATTACACCTTTTAAGATGTTTATCGGGGTTGATAGCTTTAATTGCGATATTTATTGCATTGAGAAAATTACCACTAGCTACAGTGGTCAGTATTTCTTTTGCAGCACCTATATTTACCACCATCTTCTCAATATTCTTATTAAATGAAAAAGTAGGATTCTACAGATGGCTTGCTGTATCAATTGGTTTTATAGGAATTATTATTATAACTGAACCTGGTTTTGATGATCTAAATATATATTATTTATTTCCAATTATTTTCTGTTTAGGTTTATCCTATGTTGCTATTACGATTAGACAACTATCTACGACAGAACCAGTTTGGCTTATAGCTCTTAATTTTTCAATAGTTATTACATTAGCAAGTTTATTTACAATTCCATTTGGATGGGTGATGCCAAATGTAAAAGATTTAGCTTTATTATGTATGATTGGATTTTTTGGAGGTTTTGCAAATTTATGGCTCAGTCAATCCTTCAAATTATCTGAAGTATCACTCGTGTCTCCATTAAAATATTTGGCATTAATTTTTGGAATATTCTTTGGCTATCTAATTTGGGATGAGATTCCTACAATTAGAACATTATTGGGTGCGTTATTAGTTATTGCCTCATCTTTAATTATTCTTAGAAGAGAGATTTATCACAAAAAAGAAGTACCATCAAATATCAGACATGAATAAAATGCCAAAATATTGGATAACAGCAAAAAAAAATTTATCTAGCAAAGATAAGGTAATGGCAGCCTTGATTAAAAAATATAGATCTCCTACTGAAAAAATTCTTACAACAAGAAAAGATATTTTTTTTTCTTTGTGCAAAAGTATTATTGGTCAACAAATTAGTGTTGCGGCTGCCAATTCAGTTTTTTTAAAATTTAAAAAAAGATGTAATAATAAAATTAATGCAAAAGTAGTAAGTGATTTATCATTTGTACAATTAAAGTCTTGTGGGCTAAGTAAGCAAAAAGTAAAAGGGATTCAAAGTTTGGCTAAACAAATTTTAGACAAAACTTTCAACCCAAGACTAATACCTAACATGTCGGATGAGGAAGCGATTTTGTATCTTTCACAGTTAAGACAAATTGGTAGATGGTCTGCAGAAATGATTTTATTATTTACATATAATCGTTCTAATATTTGGCCAATTCAAGATATTGGTTTACTTAGAGCAATATCTAAAAATTATAATAAAAATTATTTGCCTCCAGAAAGATTTGTTAGCCTATTGAAAAAAAGGTTTTCACCGTACTGTTCGGTTGCAACTTGGTATTTATGGAGAAGTATAGATCCTGAGCCTATTCAGTACTAAATCCCTCAATCACCTGCATATGTCTAACGGTTGTATCTTTTGCAATATTCCATCCAGCTAAATATTCTTTACTATTGTGGCATTCTAAAGCTTTTTCATAACTTGGAAACTCCCATACAACTGTTCTTACAAAATCATCTCCATCAAATGTTTTATATTTTCCACCTCTAACTAGTGGTACTCCCCCAAAGCTTTGAATTATTGGTGTCACAACTTCTGCATATTTTTTTAAATTATCTTGATTTTCAACTTTTAAATATAGACTGATCCAATAGCTTTTCATGATTTCTCCCTTTTAAAATATTTTAGTTATGATAATAAAATTTATGGCAGATAAATTAATTATCAATTTTGATGAGTATAACAAAATTGTTGAGAAATTAGCAATTGAGATCCATAAAGAATATAAGCCAACAGTTTTGGTGGGAATAATGAGAGGTGCTGCACCAATATTAGATATCCTATCAAGAATTTTAAAATTACCAATAGCCTATATTGTTATTCAAAGTTACTCAGGAGAAGGCATGGAGGATAAACAGGGGCAACTTATGTTTGCAAGAGAGATAAGTTCTTTAGCAGAAAACAAAGACTATAATAAAGTACTTTTGGTTGATGATCTTTCAGACACAGGTTTAACTCTAAATAAAAGTATAGAGTGGTTAAAAAACTATGGTCCAACTAAAGATTATATTAAAGAAGTTAAAACAGCTTGTTTGTGGAAAAAGAAATCTTCAACTTTTGAACCTGATTTTTGCCCAGTAAGATTGGACACAGATCCATGGATTGTTCAACCAACTGAACATTATGAAGAGTTGTCTATAGAAGAGATTATAAAAAGAAATTAATAGATAGGGCTAGTTTAAACTAGCCCTATAAATTTTTATTTAAGCAACTGCAAAACTTATCACACTTAATATTGCAATAATAAATATCGCCGGTGAAGTAGTGGAAAACTTACCAGTAAATAATTTAATTAAAGCATATGATACAAACGCTAAAGCAATACCGTTACTAATGCTGTATGTCAAAGGCATCGCAATCATTGCAAGAATCGCAGGAGCAGACTCAGCAATATCATCCCATTCTATATCTGTAATATTTCTTACGAAAAGAACAGAAACAAACAGTAAAGCAGCACCATCAATTTGCTTTGGTAAACTTGTTGCTAGTGGAGCAAAGAATATACATGCTAAGAACAATAAACCAATCACTAGTGATGTCATTCCAGTTTTTCCTCCGGCTTTTACACCAGCACCAGACTCTACATAACTTGTAACGGTTGTGGTTCCCATCATAGCACCAGCAACTGACCCTACACTGTCAGCTAACATAGCTTTATTAATATCTTTAACTTTACCTTGTTTATCAACTTTGCCAGCAACGTTAGCAACAGAAGTTAAAGTTCCAGCTGTATCAAAAAAGTCTATAAATAATAGAGTAAATATTACTGTAGACATTCCAGCGGTCATTGCAGCAGATAAATCAAAATCAAAAAGGTATGTCATTGGGGGAGGAGAACTAGCAATACCATTAAAGTTCGCAAGTCCAGCAGCCCAAGCAATAATACTAAATACTAAAATTCCTATAATAATGTTTCCCTTTATATTCATTTTTTCCATTACAATTATCGCAATAAATGTTGCACAACCTAGTAGTACTAATGGGTTACTAAGATCACCTAGTCTTACAAGCGTGACAGGATCATCAACAACAACTTCCATTATTTGTAACCCAATAATTGCTAAGAATAATCCAATACCTGCTCCTATTCCTAACTTAAGACTTCTTGGAATTGAGTTTATTAACCAAGCTCTAATAGGTGTAAGAGATATAATTAAAAACAATACACCAGCAACCAATACCGCTCCCAAAGCTTCTTGAGGTGTGTATCCCATTCCAGCACAAACTCCAAAAGCAACAAAAGCGTTAATTCCCATTCCAGGCGCAAGTCCAATTGGCCAAGTTTTTCCATAAAAAGCCATAATAAAACATGCAAGTGCTGTTGCCAATATAGTAGCTGTATAAACTGCGCCGAAATCAAAGAAACCTTTTTCGGGTCCGGCAAATTCTCCCGATAGTATAAATGGATTTAAAAACATTATATAAGCCATAGTTAAGAACGTTGTAGTTCCAGCTATTACTTCTGTCTTAAAATCTGTTTTGTGTTTTTTATAATTGAAATAATTTTCAAGCATATGTCCTCCTAATGATTGGTAGATATTTGATTCTTTATCAAAATTCCCTTTTAAACTGTTGTTTATTCACATTTTTCAACTCAGAAGTTAATAATTGTGCCATAATTCAAAGTTATTGTTAATCTATGAAAATAATTAAAATATTTTTAATTACATCTATTACATTTTTTATGATCGTAGGATGTCAAACTATTAAAGAGAAAACGGATAGAATAGTTGAAAAAGAAAATGAAAAACTAAGCAAGTATATAAATAAACCTGCTAGCACTTTGCAAATGGATTTAGGAAAACCTGATGAAGATTTTAAAAATGCAAAAGGAAATTCCGAATTAATATACAATACTAAAAAATATGGAATTCCTTGTGAGAGAAGATTTGAAATTAATCCTAAAAATATCGTAATTGGATTTGTATCTAACGGTTGTTTTTAAAATGTACTTGCAAGGAATTAATCCCCGCAAGTAAGGTAAACTTATTTAATTTCTATAAGTTTTTTCTTTTTATGTTCTGGAATAATTCTTTCACAAGATATTGTTAAAAGACCATCTTTAAGTTCAGCACTATTTACTTTCACATCATCAGCAATAGTGAATGATCTTGCAAATTGTCTCTGAGAAATACCTTTATGAATTATTTCTCCATTTACATTGTTTTCTTCAGATTTATTAACTTGTTTCGTTCTTACGGTTAATAAATTATCTTCAAACTCAACCACTACATCATTTTTATTAAAACCAGCTAGAGCAACTTCAATAGCATAGTTGTCCTTTCCAGTTTTTCTAATGTTGTAAGGTGGATAATTTGACTGCATTGTCAAATTTCCATTTCCAAGCATATTTTCAAATTGATCAAACATGTCGTCAAAACCAATTGAAAAAGGTCTTAGAGAGTTAAATATAGATAGATCTTTACTTGTCATAATATTCTCCTTTTTAGTTAAGCAAGTTTAATTATGCAAGCCCCATTAGGCGACTTACATAAGTCATTTAAGAACTAGTTTAAATTTTTCAAGATAGAAAATGTTAAATTTTATTAGATATTTTTAAAGCAAAGGAATAATCAATTGCAATTTCTTCAATAGTGCCATCTCTACCAGATTTTCCACCATGACCCGCATTCATTTCAGTTTTTAAAAGAAGTAAATTATTATCAGTTTTGTAGTCACGTAATTTAGCAGTAAATTTTGCAGGCTCATCAAACAAAACTCTATTATCACTTAAGCTAGTAGTGATTAAAATGTGAGGATAATCCATTTTCTTAATATTGTTATATGGAGCGTAAGAAAATATATAATCAAAATGTTCTTTGTTATCTTTAGCGTTGCCAAATTCATCAAATTCTCCAACGGTCAAAGGAAGTGAATGATCTAAATTTGTAGTTAACGAATCCACGAACGGGACAGCCATAATAATTCCTAAAAATAATTCTGGGGCTTGATTGACAACTGCCCCCATTAATAAACCTCCTGCAGATCCACCCATTCCAATTATTTTTCCTTTTGAGGAGTATTTGTGGTGAATTAAGTATTTGGCAGCAAAAATATAGTCTTCAAATGTATTTTTTTTATTTGTTAGTTTTCCTTCTTTCCACCACTTCATTCCTTTTTCCATTCCACCTCTTATATGTGCGGTTGCCCATATTATATCTCTGTCAATTAAACTTAGTCTGGTTGAAGAAAAGTTTGGACTCATCGAGCTACCATAAGAACCATATCCATAAAGTAATAAATTTGCTGATCCATCAATTTTTGTTTTTTTGTGCCTGGTAATTGTTAGAGGCACCAATCTTCCATCATGTGACTGATATTCTATTCTCTCAACGATATAATCATTTGAATTATGACCTGAGGGAATTTCTTGTTCCTTAACAAGTTTTTTAGATTTTGTTGATAGATTGTAAAGGTATACTCTTGAAGGTGTTTTGGGCGACGAATATCCAAGATAAACATTATCAGTATTTCTATCCCTCTGAGTTAAAGAAATTCCAGGAACACAAATTTTTTCATCAGAAATAATTAATTCCTCTTCTTTTCCAGTAGAAATATTTTTGATAAAAATTTTATCTAGTGCATTAGAGGTTTCTGATCGAATAATCCAATTATCTAAAAACGTACAACCACCAATTAAAACTTCATCTTTAGATTCAATAAAATTTTTCCATTTTTGAACTTCAAGACTATCTGAGATATCAATTTTAAAATCTTCTGCATTTTTATTTGTATGATTATAAAATTTACCATCCCATGAATTAATGGAGTACAAAACTCCTTTCTCTCGTCTTATAATCAATTTAGGTTTTGGGTTTTCTTCATCAACTTTAAAATAATATTGTTCAGAAGTGTTGTGATCTGAAGTATTAATAAAATAATACTTTTCATCTGAACTTATGCCTATGTTTACTGTGAACGCTTCACTTTTTTCTTCAAAGATTAATCTATCCTCATCTTTTAAATTTCCTATTTCATGTCTATAAATTTTTCTTGCTCTATGATTTTCATCAAGTTTTGAATAAAAGATATATTTATCATCTAGGCTAAAGGTAATACCTCCTGATGTTTCAGATATTTCTCTTGAGATAATTTTATTTGACTCAATATTTCTTATGAAAATTGTGTAATATTCAGATCCCTTAGTATCCAATGAGTAGCCAAGGTATTTATCATTGTTGCTTACCTCTAAATCACCAACACCAAAATATTCGGTATTTAACTTCTTTTTTTCTTTATCACCGTTCCAAATTTCTTCAATATCATCTGTATTTATTTTTTTTCTAAGTTTAATTGAGTAATTACCAATAGTTGTTGTTTTAGTCCAATATTCGTAAGTATGATCTTTATATGGAAGAGATTCGTCATCTAATTTTATCCTTCCTTTAATTTCATCAAATAATTTTTTTTGAATATTTTTAGTATCTTTTAAATGGTGTTCTGCATAAGAATTTTCTTCATCCAGATATTCTTTTACCTCTGGATCTAGTTTAGATTTATCTTTTAAAACCTCCAAGATATTCTGCTGATGTATCCAGCTGTAATTATCTTCCCATGTAACATCATGACATGATTTTAGCTCTATCTTTTTTTTTAGATATGGTATTTTCATTATTAAAGGAAATATATGAATATTATAATTTATACAGTGTTATTTTTAATCAGCTTATATTTTTTACTTAAATTTTTTGCTAATATTGCTTCAAAAAAAATATCCCAAGGATTAAGACTTTTCTTATTTGTGGGTTTAGTTATTTTAGCTATTTTATTTGCCATTGGAGGGAAATTTTTGTTATCTTTACCTCTAACAATTGTAAGTTTAGCTTTAGTAAAACTCAAAGGACTCTCATTATTCCAATTAATCTCATTATTTAGGTTAATACAAACCCTAAGAAATTCTCAAAGATTTTCATTTAAAAATAAAAATGTTGTTAATACCACATCCATGTCGGTTTCTGAGGCCTACAAAATACTTAATCTAGATCCATCTAAAACACTAAATAAAAGTGAGGTTAATAAAGCTTACATTAATATACAAAAAAAAATACACCCAGATGTTTCACCAGAGACTGGAAGATTATCAACATTAGTAAATGAGGCTAAAGAAATAGTTATCAAGGATATCTCTTAACTTATAATTGATATTAATTGCTTATAGATCTTATCAGGATTAATTTTATCCTTTCCCAATGTATTATGATTGACACTATTTTCACCATCAGGAATTATAGGGTACATAATTGAACTATAAGACCCATAAATCAAAGGTGTGTCAGCCATTAAGGTGATTGTTTTAATCCCTAGTGCAGATGATAAGTGACTAAAACTGGTATCATTACAAATCGAAGCATTACAATTTTTTATAATAGGAAGAGTTTCTGAAATTGTTAAATTGTCAAGTGCAACACACTTTTCTTTAAATTCAGAGTTCATGATCTCATTTAAAATAATTTGTTCTTCATTACTTTTTCCTGTTGCCAAAAAAAATTTACTATTTTCTTTTTCATTTATCTTTTTAATTAAAGATAAAAAAGTTTTTGATGGAATTCTTTTTGTTGGTCCAGATCCACCGATACCTAGAAGAATGTTTAGTTGATCTTTTTGAATATTATATTTTATAATTGTATCTTTGACTAATTTATCATTAATTTGAATTTCAGGATTTGTATTTACATTTAAATCTAAACTTTGTTTGATTAACTTAATAGCAGGTTGAGTAATATGCTGTTTATATTTTTTAAATAGTGGATATTGAATGATATCTTTTATACCAGCTAGTCTAGCAATTAGATTGAACCTTAAAGAAGAATTAAAAATAAAAATTTTATCAAAATTGTATTTTTTTAGTTCTTTAGCCAATTTTAAAGATCCTAATATTCCATTATGTCGACTATCTTTTTGTTTATTTCTTTCTAAAAAAATAATTTTGTCAATATAACTTGTTTGATTGAGAAAAAGATCTGCTTTAGTATTTCTTTTAACTAGTAAACTTATAGGTTTATCAAATTTTTTTGATATAGCTTTTATATAAGGCAAAAAGATTACAGTATCACCAATTCCCATTCTATTTTGTACAGCTAAAATTTTCATAAACTTTTGT
>JAOHHF010000012.1 GCA_028099475.1 Candidatus Pelagibacter sp. | reverse complement strand
CAAAAAATGGATTGAAAAATTAAAAGTTGGGATTTATAAAGCTAAAGCCAATCCTAGCCCAAGATTTACTAACCACACTAAAGATAAAAATGTACCAAGTTATTTAGAAGATTTTTGGACTTGGAATTTACATAAGGAGTTTACAGATTTTGTTTACAATTCTCCAACTGCAAAAATTGCTTCAGAGTTATTAGAGGCTAAAAAAATTAATTTAGTAATGGATAATTGGTTTTTTAGAGAGGCTGGATCAAAATCTAAACCCCCATTTCATCATGATATTTCATATTTTGATTTTGATGGCTCTATGTGTGTGTTGTGGCTACCTTTAGAGCCAGTTAAAAAACAAGATGGTATAGCTTGGGTTAAAGGCTCTCATTTATGGGATAAATTATTTTTAAGAACAAGGTTTAATGATGGTCATCAAGTCGATGGTATAGCAGGTGAGGTAAATGGAAAAAAATATGAAATTACACCTGATATATTAAAAAATAAAAGTGATTATGAATTTTTAGAATGGGATTTAAAGTTAGGAGACTGTGTGTTTTTTGATATCAGAACTTTACATGGTGCTCTTCATGAAACTACACCAAGCACTGATATTAGTAGGTTTACTTTAAGAATGGCAAAAGAAAATTCAAAAATTATTTATCGGGGTGATTGGGCAAGAGAAGAAAGAGCTATTATGGAAGCAAATGGATATAAAAATGGAGATAATTTATCTGGAAATATGTTTCCAAAACTTTGGCCATTAGGTTAAAAGTATTAAAAATTTTATAAAATTATGTACAGTAAATTTGGACAATTCATTGATGGCAAATGGACAGTATCTCAAGATAACAGCACTTATGAAGTTATAAACCCTGCAACAGAGGAAGTTTTAGGTCATGCATCCAAGGCTACGCCTGCAGATGTAGAAAGAGCATTAAAATCATCAGAACAAGGACTTCAAGTTTGGAAAAAAATTACACCATGGCAAAGGGCATATATACTTAGAAAAATTGCAGATAAGATTAGAGAGAAAAAAGATATTCTAGCTAAATGGATGACGTTAGAAAATGGAAAACCTTTAGCTGAAGGTCTGGGTGAAACTAATGGAGCAGCAGATATTTTTGAATGGAACGCTGAAGAGACAAAAAGAATTTATGGACAAACAATAGAGAGCAGATTTGAAGATACTAGAGTTCATGTCTATTATCAGCCAGTTGGAGTTGTTGCCGCATTATCTCCTTGGAATTTTCCATTAATTTTAGCGGCTAGAAAAATTTCTACAGCTCTTGCAGCAGGCTGTTCAGTGATCATTAAACCAGATACAATCACCCCTGGTGTTGTTATGGAATTAGTAGATATTTGTAGAGAATGTGGTGTACCACCTGGTGCAGTAAATCTTTTATCTGGCGATCCACCAAGTATAGCTTCACAGTTAATGCAATCAGATATTATCAAAAAAGTTTCCATTACTGGCTCTGTTAGAGTTGGAAAATTAATACTTAAACAGGCTGCAGATAAAGTTCAAAGAGTAACAATGGAATTAAGTGGCCACTCACCCTTTATTGTTTTTGATGATGCAGATGTGAAGAAAGCTGCTGACATGGCAATTGCAGCAAAATTTAGAAATAATGGACAGGTGTGTATTTCTCCTAATAGATTTTATATTCATGAGAATAAAAAAAATGAATTCATAGATTTGTTTGTAGAAAAAACTAAAAAATTAAAAATTGGAAATGGTATGGATCCCGATACTCAATTAGGTCCTTTGACAACCCAAAAAAGATTAAATGAAGTTGAGGCACTAGTTGAAAAAACTAAGCAAGAAGGTGCAAAAGTTTTACTAGGTGGTAAAAGACCAGCTGATTTTAACAAAGGTTTTTTTTATGAGCCAACTATTTTTGATGATGTAAAAGATGATTTTACCATTATGAAAGAGGAGCCATTTGGTCCTTTGGTTCCAATGTTATCATTTAAATCTTTTGATGAAGTAATGGAAAGAGCTAATAATCATGAACTTGGATTATGTAGTTATGTTTGTACTAACTCAATGGAAACTGCACATTTAGCCTCAGAAAAATTAGAGACGGGCTCAGTTGCCGTTAACACAGGTTTTGTTGCTATTGCCGAAGCACCTTTTGGAGGAATAAAGCAAAGTGGTTATGGGAGAGAAGGTGGATCTAACGCGATAAAAGATTATCTAAATGTAAAATATACCCACCTAGGTATTAAAGGTTAGATTATTCTAAAATATTAAAATCAGATTTATATTTATCAGTTAATGTTAAACCTAAACCTGGTTTATTATCATCTAAATTTATAAACCCATTTTCTGGAGCAGGATCACCTTCAAAAATATAGTAAAAAAGTTCATTACCAATTTCAACGTCATGAACTGGAAAGAACTCAGAAATTGGACAATTAAAATTAGCCATTGTTAAATGATAATTATGCATTTGACCTGCATGAGGAATTACAGGAACTTGATGTGCTTCTGCAATGGCATTAATTTTTTGAGCAGCGGTAAAACCACCAACTCTATTGTTGTCATATTGAATATAACTTACTGCTTTTAAATCTAATAATTGTTTAAAACCAAACATGTTAAATTCATGCTCCCCACCTGAAATTGGTATCATGTTCATATTGTTTAGTTCTGCATATCCATGAATATCATCTGCTATAACAGGTTCTTCTAACCATCTTGGATTAAACTTCATGAGTTTTGGAATCATTCTTTTGGCATAATCCAAATTCCAACCCATATAACATTCCATCATCAAATCTGTATCTTCACCGATTACTTCTCTTACAGCTTCTGCTAGTTCAATATTTTTTTTCATTCCTTCAGGTCCATCTTTAGGACCCCAGCCAAATCTCATTTTAAACATTTTAAAACCTTGCTTAACATAACTCTCAGCTTCTTTTTGAAGAGCTTTAATGGGTTGGCTATATAGTTTTGAGGCATATACAGGAATTTTTTCTTTTGTTCTTCCACCTAAAAGTTTGAACACAGGCTTATTTGTGATTTTACCCATTATATCCCAGAGAGCGATATCGATTGCAGAAATTGCAACCATACCAATTCCTCTACGACCCCAGGCATGAGTTCTTCTATACATTTTTTCCCAAATGTAAGCATAATCAAAAGGATCTTCACCAATAACTAAAGGTTTTAAATATGTATCAATAGTTTTTTTTGCAACTTGTGGTGCTAAGGCCGCATTACCAATTCCAATAATTCCGTCATCAGTTTCAATCTCACAAATCAACCATTCGTGAAATCTAAATGAACCCATAGCATCAGACTTTTCGAATAAGAGATCCGAAGCATTTGTACAAAAATTATTTTGTGGTGGAACAGTTTTTCCATTCCATTGATAAACTTTAGTTCTTATTTCTTTAATCTTAGTCATCGTTTATTTTTATTTTCAGCCATTGTTAAAGCAATTTTAAATGAATTCAAAGTAGGTTCTAGATTTGCTTCATTTTTACCAGCAATATCAAAAGCTGTACCATGGGCTGGAGTAGTAATTGGAACGGGTAAGCCTCCTTGAACAGTCACACCTCTATCAAAGCCAAATGCTTTTAATCCAGATTGCAGAGCATCATGATACATACCAACAATACAATCATGATTTTTATTTTTGTAAGCTGTTATGAAAGAGGTGTCACAAGGCAACGGTCCATCTGCATTAATACCTATTTTTTTTGCCTCTTCTATTGCTGGAATAATTTCATCTTTTTCCTCATTGCCAAATTCAGCATGAGGGTTAAGAGCCTGAACTGCAACTCTTGGACTTTCAATACCATTTAATTTCATCGCCTCATTAATAAGCTTAATTGGTTTAATAATTTTTTCTTTTTTAATATGATCTGGAACTTCTTTAATTGGAATATGAGATGTAACTCTTGCTGTCCAAAAATTATCAATTACATTAAATTCACAAAAGAAATTTTTTACATTTAATTTTTCTGCCATTAAATGCAATTCATCAGAATATTTATTACCACCAAGCTTTAAGCTTGTTTTATTAAATGGACCAAAATTAATGGCATGAATTTTTTTTTCTTTAGCAAGTTCTAAGGCTAAATTTAAAGCTGACAAAACACTTTCCCCAGATTCTTTAGAACACTCTGATAACTTATAATTATGATTTTTTCCATTAGAAATATCTAGAAAAAATTTATTTCCTTCTTCAAAATTTATTTGATCAAAGTTATCAACATATTTTAGATTTTGTGAACTACCTGAAATTTTATTACCAGCTGCTAAAATATTTTTTTCACCTATTATAACTACATTTGCATTATTAGTAATTTTTTCTGTCAATAATCTGGACACAAGTTCTGGACCAATACCAGAAGGATCACCTAGAAGAAGTGCAATATTAATTTTATTTTTAGGCATTTTTTACTTTACGCTATGTATCAGATTATGTTTATATAATTAATTATAAATTAACTAAAGAGGGAAATAATGAAAAAAAGTTTTAAACTTTTCTTAGCAGCTGCGTTTTTAGTGACTGAATTTTTTGTTATAGCATTACCAATGCTTACTACATCTGCAAGAGCAGATGGTGCTATTCAAGCGATCACTCATGCTGGTTTCGGTGGTGGAACTGACGTAACAACTAGAATGATGCTTTTAAGAGCTCGAAGAGTTCTTAAGCAAGACATGCAATTGGTTAACAAAAAAGGTGGCGGTGGAGCTGTATCTATGGATTACATGATGAGCTTACCTGCTGACGGTCAACACACTTTAACTTGGACAACTGGTCATGCTGTATCTATGGCATTAGGTAAAACTAAAGTTAAAATTAGCGACATGCAACCACTTGCTAGAGGTACTGATGATCCTCAACTATTTGTAGTAAATTGTAAAGCTGACATCAAAGATGCTAAAAAATTTATTAGCGTTCAAAAGTCAAAATCACTTAAATATGGAACAACTCATGTTGGTGGAATTGATGATGTAAGTGCAATTGCATTTACTAAAAAAGGTGGATTAAAAGATCCAACTATTGTTGCTTACAAAGGTGTAGCTCCAATTAAAACTAACCTAATCAAAGGAGATATTGACGTAGGTGTTTTGAACTTAGGAGAAGCATTAACAGAAATAAATGATGGAACACTTTGTGTTTCTGTTGTTTTAGCAAATAATAGAATGGCTAAAATTGGAGACTCACCAACAGCTAAAGAATTAGGAATACCCGTTTCTTTATCTACTGTTAGAGGATTCGTAACTAAAAAAGGAGCTCCGGCTGAAAGAGTGAAAGAATTAGAAGCTGGAATGATGAAAGCTATGGGTCATAACTACTATAAAAATTTCTTAACTGAAATCGGTCTAGATGACACTAGTGTTGTTGGTGCAGATGAATGGGGCAAGCAAATGGAAGAAATGCTTACTGAAATGACGGCACAACTTAAAGCTTTAGGTTACATTAAGTAATTATAAAGACAGTACATTTAACTTATGAATAATGTACGAAAACAAAAAAGGGCAAACAAAAGTTTGCCCTTTTTTTTTAAAGATGAATTTAAAGTTTCATTTATAATTATATTCATCTCAACTATTTTATTAATAACAACTTTTTCTTTTGATATTGTTCCTCCGATCTTAAATAGAGGTATTCAGCCAGCAACTTTCCCAAAAGCATTGTTGGTTTTAATAATTAGCTTAACTTTAATAATCTATTATTTATCAAATAAAAAACCTTGGAAAGTTGAAAAAAAATTACCAAAAACCTTTTATTTAACTTTAATAAGCTTCTTGTTGTTTATCTTAATATCTAAAACATTAGACTTCTTTTTAGCAATTTCTGTTTTATCTATTTTTGTCTCCTATTATTGGGGTGAGAGAAGATTTTTTTATTTATTGTTAGTAAGTATTATTTTTCCAATAATCGTGTTTGTTTTTTTTGAGACGATTTTAGGATTAAGATTTCCTCCAGGCATCATTACTAATATTTATTATCAGGTATAAATGGAAAATTTATTTTTAATGATGGCCCCTTTATTTAGTTCAAAACTTTTATTAGTTTTATTTTTTGGAACTTTATTTGGATTAATCTTAGGTGTATTGCCAGGACTAGGCCCTACAACTGGGGGTGCTTTGATTTTACCATTTACAATGACTTTAGATCCACTATCGGCAATTGTTTTGTTAACTTCGATTTATTGTGCGGGTACTTATGGTGGAGCAATTACTGCTATTTTAATTAATACACCGGGGACACCAGCTGCAGCTGCAACATGCTTAGATGGTTATCCATTAGCTCAAAAAGGTGAAGCAGGTAGAGCTCTTGGGATGGCAACCGTTTCAAGTACTGTAGGAGGAATTTTTAGTGTAATAATATTAGTTTTTTTTGCGCCATTACTTGCAAAGTTAGCGTATGAATTTGGTCAACCTGAATATTTTGCTTTAGCTATTTTTGGTTTAACAATGCTTGCTTCTATTGGTGATGGGAGCCCAATCAAAAATTTGGTTGCTGGAGCTTTTGGAATTTTGATTTCCACTATTGGAAAAGATTTTATGACATCAATTGATAGATTTACTTATGGGATTAATGAATTATCAGAAGGGATTGGTTTTATTCCTGTTGTTGTTGGTCTTTTTGCTATTAGTGAAATGTTAACTCAATCAACTTTATTAAACCAAGTATTTAAAAGAGTCGCTTTAAAAGCAGTAAAATTACCTTCACTTAAAGATTATAAATTAACCTGGAAAACAATTTTGAGATCTTCAGGTATAGGATCTTTCATTGGAGTGCTTCCAGCTGAAGGTGGTACGGTAGCATCTTTAATAGGTTATTCTGAGGCTAAAAGATTTTCAAAGAAACCAGAAGAGTTTGGTAAAGGATCAATTGAAGGTATAGCAGGAGCCGAGGCTGCAAATAATGCAGCAACGGGAGGGGCAATGGTACCAACACTTGCTCTCGGTATTCCAGGAAGTGCAACAACAGCGGTAATATTAACTGGCTTGATTATTCATGGGGTAAGACCTGGTCCAGATTTATTTAGAGAGCAACCTGAATTTTTATATGGAATTTTTGGAGCAATGTTAATTGCTAATGTGCTCTTCTTTATATTTGGTTTTTTTGGAGCTAAAATTTTTGCAAGAATTACATTGGTTCCTAATAAAATTTTATGGCCAATGATATTTGCTGTTTCAGTTTGTGGAACTTATTCTTTAAGCCAATCAATACTAGATGTTTGGATAATGATATTTTTTGGAGTAGTTGGATTTTTTATGAGAAGATACGGTTTTTCAGTAGTACCAGTAATTATTGGATTAATACTAGGTGAGTTAGTTGAAGGAACTCTTAGACAATCGTTAGTTATATTTGATGGAAATTGGCTTATGTTTTTAACAAGACCTATTGCTTTAACATTCTTTATTTTATCTTTAATTGCTCTAGCTTTTCCTTTATTAAGATCAAAAAAAAACAATAAATAATATGATCAAATACGATTTAAATAAGAGAGTTGCTGTAGTTACAGGAGGAGCCCAGGGATTTGGTCTAGCAGTGTCAGAAAGATTTATCGAAGCTGGAGCAAAAGTAATTATTTGGGATATTGATGAAGAAGCTATTAAGAAAGCAATAGACAAAGTTAGTTCTGAAAATTTAACTTACCAAATTGTTGATGTAAGTAATTTTGAAAATATTAATA
The DNA here is from genome assembly GCA_028099475.1 of Candidatus Pelagibacter sp. The sequence goes on along the minus strand of JAOHHF010000012.1, from coordinate 12,090 downwards.
ACAGTTTAATGGAAATTGAAAACAAACATGGAAAGATAGATATTTTTATTAACAATGCAGGTATTGCTGGAATGAATACAACAGTTGCAGAGTATCCATTAGATGAATGGAAAAAAGTTATAAATTTAAATTTAAATTCTGTGTTTTATTGTTGCAAAGCAGTAGTGCCGTTTATGGAAAAAAATAATTATGGAAGAATAGTTAATATTGCTTCAATTGCAGGTAAAGAAGGTAATCCAAATGCTAGTGCATATAGCACATCAAAAGCTGGAGTAATTGGTTTGACAAAATCATTAGGTAAAGAATTGGCTCAAAAAAATATAGCCGTTAACTGCGTAACACCAGCAGCTGCAAAAACTCGAATTTTTGATCAAATGACTGAAGAGCACATTAATTATATGCTTTCTAAAATTCCAAGAAATAAATTTGCAAAAGTTGAAGAATTAGCTTCTTTAGTTACATGGTTATCAAGTGAAGAAAATTCATTTTCAACAGCAGCAGTATTTGATTTAAGTGGTGGAAGAGCCACATATTAATCATGCAAATAGGAATTGATGTAGGTGCCACAAAAATTGAAAGTGTTGTACTTGAAGAAGATGGGAATGAAAAACACAGATCAAGAACAGAATGTCCTAAAGATTATTTATCAATTATAAGTACAATAAAAGATATCCATCATAATCTAGAAAAAGAATTTAAAAAAGAGTTACCAATTGGTGTTTGTCATCCCGGAATACATTCCCCCCCAAACAGGTTTGGTTAAAAATGCTCCAAATTGTTATTGGCTAGAGAAAAAACCCTTTCAAAGTGATTTACGTAAAGCATTAGGCAAAGAAGTTTTTTGTGAAAATGATGGAAATTGTTTTGCTTTATCAGAGGCAATAGATGGTGCGGGTAAACATTATAAAATTGTATATGGAATTATTTTAGGTTCAGGAGCTGGAGGTGGTTTGGTAATAGATAAACAAATTGTTAGTGGGCCCAATGGAGTAGCTGGGGAATGGGGTCACAATCAAATTCCATATTTTGCTGCGAAAAAAGAAAACTTTAATTCTAACAATGCTAGGGAAGCAGAAGTTGAAAGTTTTATCTCAGGCCTGGGTTTGGCAAAAAGATTTAATAAAATTTATGGAAAAAATTTAAAAACAAATGAAATTTTTGAGCTAAATAGAAGACACGATTTAGATGCAGAGAGATTTGTTGATGATTTTAAATTAAATTTAGCAATGTCACTATCTACAATCATAAATATTTTAGACCCAGATGTCTTTATTTTTGGTGGAGGAGTTTCAAATGAAATTGATTTTTTGAGTGAAATTGAAAATATGGTTAAAAAATTTGTAATAGGTAAAGAGTATGATGGTGTTTTTTTAAAACCCAAATATGGAGACGCGAGTGGTGTAAGGGGTGCTGCAAGATTAGGTAGAAGAACTACTTATTAAAGATTCAATTTAAAGTTGAAATAAAAAAAATAATATTCAAAAAATAATTAAATAATAAAAAAAAAAAATACATAAATTAGATACAAACCATAGGTTGTAGACAAATTTTTCAATATCAATTTTTTTTTTATAAATATACGTTCTCTTTTTAATTAAAAATAATGAGGAGAAGATAAATGAAAAAAATAATAATTGCTATTTTAGCAATAGTTTTAGCTCCAACACTTTCTTATGCTGGATCTAAAGCTGAAGTTCTTCACTGGTGGACGTCTGGTGGAGAAGCAAAAGCATTACAAGTTCTAAAAGATGATTTTGCTGCACAAGGTGGTGAGTGGAAAGATATGCCAGTTTCAGGTGGTGGTGGAGATGCTGCTATGCAAACATTAAAGGCAAGAATCGTAGCTAATGATGCACCAGCTGCTGCTCAAATTAAAGGACCAACTATTCAAGCTTACGATAGAGAAGGTGTTGTAGCTCCATACAATATTGATGCTGTAGCTAAAGCTGAAGGTTGGGACAAACTTTTAAGTAAACAAGTAGCTGATCATATGAAGTGTGATGATGGAAAAGCATATTGTGCTGCTCCTGTAAACATTCATAGAATTGACTGGTTCTGGGCTAACAAAAAAGTTTTAGACTCTAATGGAATTAAAATGCCATCTTCATGGGCTGAATTTAATGCTGCTGCTGATAAGCTTCAAGCAAAAGGAATTATTCCTTTAGCACATGGTTCTCAACCTTGGCAAGATGCAACAGTTTTTGAAGCTGTGGCACTTGGTATTGGTGGAAATGATTTTTACAAAAAAGCATTTGTAGACGCTGATGTTGCGACATTGGGTGGATCTACGATGGTAAAAATCTTTGATCAAATGAGAAAACTTAAAGGTTACACAGATGCTGGTTCTCCAGGAAGAGACTGGAACGTTGCAACTGGAATGGTTATGGAAGGCAAAGCTGCATTCCAACTTATGGGTGACTGGGCAAAAGGTGAATTTGCTGCAGCTGGTTTAAAACCTGATGTAGACTATTACTGTGCAGCTACTCCATCTAATAATGGATACCTATACAATGTAGACTCATTCATTTTCTTTAAAATCAAAGGTAAAGAAAAAGTTGAAGGTCAAAAACTTCTTGCAAGTTTAATTATGGGTAAAGAGTTCCAAAAAGTTTTCAACATTTACAAAGGATCAATTCCTGCAAGACTTGATGTCCCTATGGATGATTTTGATAAATGTGCGAAAAAATCTAACTCTGATTTAAATACTGCAGCAGCAAAAGGTGGATTACTTCCTAGTTTCGCTCATGGTATGACTTTAGAACTTGGTGTAAAAGGTGCAATTCAAGACGTTGTAACTGAACACTTTAACTCAAACATGTCTTCTCAAGATGCTGTTAAGAAATTATCAGCTGCTGTTAAGGCTGCAAGTTAATCAAAGTAGTTAATCTAAATTATCATGCGCTATAAAATAGCGCATGATTTAATCTTTAATTAAGTTTTTATGTTTTGGTTGAAAAGAAATTTACCCAGATTAGTGATAGCCCCATCGTTTGGTGTAATTGCTTGGTTTGTTTATGGTTTCATTTTTTGGACAATTTATATTTCTTTTACAAAATCAAAATTATTACCTAAATATGAATTTTGGGGTATTGACCAATATTTTAGACTTTGGTCTATGCCAAGATGGCATGTAGCAGTTGAAAATTTATTTATTTTTACTGTATTATTTATAATTTTATGTGTTTTTATAGGAATTGTACTTGCTATTTTGCTAGATCAAAAAATTAGAGCTGAAGGTTTTTTAAGAACGATTTATTTATATCCAATGGCTTTATCATTTATTGTGACAGGTACAGCCTGGAAATGGATATTAAATCCGTCATTAGGAATTGAAAAATTTGCACAAGATATTGGTTTTGAAACTTTTACATTTGACTGGTTAGTAACACCAGGCATGTCTATTTACACAATAGTAATAGCAGGCGTTTGGCAATCTTCAGGTTTTATAATGGCTATCTTTCTTGCTGGTTTGAGATCTGTAGATGATGAGATAATCAAGGCAGCCAAAATAGATGGCGCAGGAATAGTATCAGTTTATACAAAAATCATTTTACCTATGATGAGGCCAGTGTTCATGAGTGCACTTGTTATATTAGTTCACTTAGCGATTAAAAGTTATGATTTAGTAATTGCATTAACAGCAGGTGGTCCTGGAATTTCATCAGATATGCCTGCAGTATTTATGACTCAAATGGCATTTCATAGAAGTGAAATTGGGTTAGCTTCAGCAAGTGCAATCATGATGTTTTTAACAGTTTCAGCAATTGTTGTTCCATATTTGTATTCAGAATTAAAAAGAGAAGATGACAGAAAATAATATTCAAACTTATAAAGATTTAGAAAAATCATCTAATACAAAAAAATTAATTTATAGATGGATATTGTTTATAATTTTGGGAGTTTTTGCTTTGTATTACATCACACCATTATATGTGATGATAGTTACTTCTTTTAAAACCATGGAGGAAATTAGACAGGGAAATTTATTTTCTTTACCAAACTCTTTAGATTTAAGTTCATGGGATGTAGCATGGAGTGGTCAAGGTTTTTCAGCTGGAGATGTATATTTAAAAACATATTTTTGGAACTCTGTAAAATTAGTGGTCCCTGGAGTAATTATCTCAACTATATTAGGAGCGATTAATGGATATGCTTTAACAAAATGGAGATTTAAGGGAGATAGTTATATATTTTTATTATTCTTATTTGGAACATTCATCCCTTATCAAGCAATACTACTTCCAATGTCTAGAACATTAGGTTTCTTAGGTATATCAAATTCTATTTATGGATTAATTTTAGTTCATGTAGTTTATGGCTTATGTTTTACAACACTATTTTGTAGAAATTATTATATTTCTATTTCAGATGAAATTGTGAAAGCTGCCAGAATAGATGGTGCAGGTTTTTTTAAAATATTTTTTAAAATCATGTTACCGATCTCAGCTCCAATTTTAGTAGTTACTATCATTTGGCAATTTACCATGATTTGGAATGATTTTTTATTTGGTGCCACATTTACATTTGGTGAAGAAGCCCCAATACAAGTTGCTTTAAATAATATGGTGTTAACAAGTTCTAGTGTTAAAAGATATAATGTTGATATGGCTGCAGCAATCATAGCTGGGTTCCCAACACTAGTTGTTTATGTTTTGGCAGGCAAATATTTTATTAGAGGATTAACAGCAGGGTCAGTGAAAGGATAACAAAATGGCAAATTTAAAGATAAATGACATTAATAAAAACTTTGGATCTACAGAAGTTTTAAAAGGAATTAATTTGGATATAAATGATGGTGATTTCCTTGTTTTATTAGGACCATCTGGATGTGGAAAATCAACATTATTAAATACCATTGCTGGATTAGAAACTTCTAATAGTGGTGATATTTTAATAGATGATTACCGTGTTAATGACATGGAACCTAGTGATAGAGATATAGCTTTAGTGTTTCAATCATACGCCCTTTATCCTGCTATGACGGTAAAAAAAAATGTTACATTTGGATTGGAGCAGAGAAAGACACCTAAGGATAAAATTGAAGAATCTTTAAATAGAGTATCAAGTTTATTGAAAATAAACGAACTATTAGAACGAAAACCATCACAACTATCTGGAGGTCAAAGACAGAGAGTTGCTATGGGTAGGGCTTTAGTTAGAGATCCTAAAGTATTCTTATTTGACGAACCATTATCTAATTTAGATGCAAAATTAAGAGTTGAAATGAGAAGAGAGATTAAGAAGCTTCATCAAAATTTGAAAACAACTGTTGTATATGTGACCCATGACCAAACTGAAGCTATGAGTTTGGGAACAAATATTGCAATAATGAATCATGGTGTAATCCAACAATGTGATACGCCAAAAAATATTTATAATACTCCTAGTAACATTTTTGTTGCAGATTTTATTGGGTCTCCTTCGATGAATTTAATTAAAGGAAAATTAATAAACCAGAATGGAGAATTATTTTTTGCAAGTAACAATCAAACTAAAATTCCTTTAAATAAATATAATTTTAGAAATAAAATTAATGAAGATGAAAAAGAAATAACCTTAGGTATTAGACCAGAACATATTTATATTGAAAAAAATGCATCTGATAATTTTGAGATTAATGTCAAATCAGAACTTTCAGAATATATTGGTCATGAGCAAATAATAACTTTTGATTTTTCAGGACAACAATTACTTGGGAAATTTTCATCAACTATTGATATTGATATTAATAAAGAATTTAAATTAAATATAGATATAAATCAGCTTTCAGTATTTGATACATTAACTGAAGAAAGAATATAATTGTGAAGGTTAAATATTCAGATTTAAAGAATAAAAGAATTTTTATCACAGGTGGTGGTTCTGGAATTGGTGCTTCTATAGTCGAACATTTTTGTGAACAAGAAAGCGAAGTATATTTTGTTGATATAAATGTAAAAGATTCAAAAAAATTAATAGATATCATTAATAAAAGAAAATTTAAAAAACCAACATTTATTGAGTGTAATTTATTAGATATTAAAAAATTACAAAAAATAATTAAAAAAATAGTTTCATCTAAAGGAACAATACATTCACTTATTAATAATGCAGCAAATGATGAAAGACACACAACAGAAGAAGTTGATGAAAAATATTATGAGAATAGGATGGCAATAAATTTAAAACATTATTTTTTTGCAGCTCAAGAGGTCGTCAAAGGTATGAAAAAAGATAAAAATGGATCAATTGTAAATTTAAGTTCAGTTTCCTGGATGTTAGGCGAAGGTGACAAAGTTATTTATGAAACTGCTAAATCAGCCGTTGTTGGCTTAACAAGATCATTTGCTCAGGAGTATGGGAAATACAATATAAGAACCAATTCTGTTGTACCCGGATCTATTGCAACTGAAAGACAAATTAAACATTGGCTTACACCTAAATATAAAAAGTTAATATTAGAAAAACAGGCCTTAAAACGACAGCTAAAACCCGAAGATGTTGCAAAACTAGTATTGTTTTTATCTTCAGACCAGTCCTCGGGATGTACCAAACAAAGCTTTGTTGTTGATGGTGGAATAACATAAAAAATAAAAGTGAAAAAATTTAAGCTTAGAAGTAAAGAATGGTTTGATAATCCTGATGATCCTGGTCTTACAGCTTTGTATTTGGAGCGATATTTAAACTACGGATTAAAAAGAGAAGATCTTCAGTCAGGAAAACCAATCATTGGAATAGCACAATCTGGCAGTGATCTCTCACCATGTAATAGACATTTTCAAGCATTGAGCAAAACAATTAAAGATGGAATACGAGAAGCTGGTGGAGTTCCAATAGAATTTCCAACTCATCCAATTCAAGAAACTGGCAAAAGACCTACGGCAGCACTTGATAGAAATCTATCATATTTATCTTTAGTAGAAGTTTTGTATGGATATCCAATTGATGGAGTTATTCTTACAACAGGTTGTGATAAAACCACGCCCGCAGCATTGATGGCTGCTGCAACTGTAAATATTCCATCAATAGTATTATCAGGTGGGCCAATGTTAGATGGAAATTATAAAGGAAAAAAAGCTGGCTCAGGCACTATTATTTGGGAAGCAAGAAAATTACATGCAAAAGGTGAAATTGATTATGATGAGTTCATGGATATGGCAGCAGCCTCAGCTCCAAGCATAGGGCATTGTAATACAATGGGAACAGCATCTTCAATGAATTCAATCGCAGAAGCTTTAGGAATGTCACTTCCAGGTGGGGCAATAATTCCTGCTCCCTATAAAGAGAGAACAGATATTTCTTTTAAAACTGGAAAACGAATTGTTGAAATGGTTTTTGAAAATTTAACACCATCAAAGATAATGACAAAAGAAGCATTTGAAAATGCAGTTTATGTTGCAAGCGCTATTGGCGCCTCAAGTAATTGCCCACCTCATCTTACAGCTATAGCAAGACATATGGGCGTTGATTTTAATTTAGACCAATGGGAAAAATTAGGACACAGCATTCCTTTATTAGCAAATTGCCAACCCGCTGGAGAACATCTTATGGAAGGTTTTTTTAAAGCTGGGGGTATTCCAGCCATCATGAAAGAATTAATTAAAGACAAAAAACTTAACGTCAAAGCTTTAACAGTTACGGGTAAAACTATTGAAGAAAATTTAAATATGAAAATTGATGTTAATAGAGATGTTATTAAATCATATGAAAATCCATTATCTCATAATGCAGGCTTTATTGTAATGAAAAGTAATTTCTTTAGTTCGGCTGTAATGAAAACTTCTGTTATTAGCTCTGAGTTTAGAGAAAGATATTTATCAAATAAAGATAGTTTAAATATTTTTGAAGTAAAAGCTGTAGTTTTTGAAGGGCCTGAAGATTATCATGCAAGAATAAATGATGATAATTTGAAAATTGATGAAAATTCAATTTTAATTATTAGAGGCTGTGGACCTGTTGGCTATCCAGGATCAGCTGAAGTAGTAAATATGCAACCACCTGATAAGCTTTTAAAAAAAGGTATCAATACACTGCCAACTTTAGGTGATGGAAGACAAAGCGGGACATCAGAAAGTCCGTCCATACTAAATGTTTCGCCAGAGTCGGCTGTAGGAGGAGATTTATTAATAATTAAAACTGGTGATAAAATTAAGATAGATTTAAATGATAGTAGAATAGATTTATTAGTGTCAAATGAAGAAATTAAGAAAAGAAAAGAAAACACTAAATTACCTATTCTAGAAAATCAAACACCATGGCAAGAAATTTCAAGAAAAATGGTAGGTCAATTGGAAACTGGTAGCTGTTTAGAAACTGAAACTGTTTTTTTAGATATAACTAATACAAAAGGAATGCCGAGACATTCTCATTAGAAAGGAACTTATGACAAAAAGACTTAAAGATAAAAATATTTTAGTAACAGCTGCGGGACAAGGAATTGGTAAAGCAACAGCTATAGCATTTCACAATGAAGGAGCTAACGTTATTGCAACTGATGTTAACGACAAAACTTTAGAAGTTTTAAACAAAGAATATCCAAATATAAAAATACAAAAACTTGACTCAACACAAAATAATGAAATCTTAAAATTTGTTAAAAAATTAGATAAAATTGATGTTTTGTTTAATGCTGTTGGTTTTGTTCATCACGGCAGTATTTTAGAATGTGAAGAAAAAGATTGGGATTTTTCTTTTGATGTAAATGTTAAATCTATGTATTTTATGTGCAAAGCAATATTACCAATGATGATTAAACAAAACGCAGGGAGTATTATTAATGTCTCTTCCTGTGCATCAAGCTTTAAAGGTTTTCCTAATAGATTTGTTTATGGAACTACCAAAGGAGCAGTAATTGGATTAACTAAATCAATTGCAGCAGATTATGTTAAACAAAATATTAGATGTAATTCTATAGCACCAGGAACAGTTTTTTCACCATCTTGGCAAGATCGAGTTAATCAAAGTCCAGATCCAGTGCAAGCTAAAAAAGATTTTATAGCAAGACAACCCATGGGAAGACTAGGTACAGCAGAAGAAATTGCAGCAGTTGCAGTTTATTTAGCTAGTGACGACTCAACATTTACAACAGGCACTACTATCTCAGTTGATGGTGGAATTTCAATTTAATTTAACAAAGGATAATTATGAAACTATTAAGAGTAGGACAAAAGGGAAAAGAGAAGCCAGCAATATTAGATAAAGATGGAAAAATTAGAGATATTAGTTCTCATGTAAAAGATTTAAATCCTGATTTTTTAAACTTTAAAACTATATCTGAATTAAGAAATATTGATTTAAAGTCATTACCAGAACTTTCTTCTAGTGAAAGAGTAGGGTCATGTATTACAAAACCAGGTAAGTTCGTTGCAATTGGTCTAAATTTTTCTGATCATGCAGCAGAGTCTAATTTACCAGTTCCATCAGAACCAATAATGTTTATGAAAGCTACCAGTTCAATTAATGGTCCAAATGATAATATAGAAATTTTACCTAATTCTAAAAAACTTGATTGGGAAGTGGAATTAGGAATAATTATTGGAAAAGAAACAAAACACATTGAGCAAAATCAAGCACAAGATCATATATTAGGTTATTGTTTAGTAAATGATGTAAGTGAGAGAGAGTGGCAAATTGAAAAGATGGGACAATGGGTAAAAGGAAAATCTCATGATACCTATGGACCTATTGGACCGTATTTGGTTACAAAGGAAGATATAAAAGACATTAATAATTTGAATATGTCCCTAGATGTAAATGGAGAGAGAATGCAGACTGGAAACACTAATACAATGATTTTTAATGTTGATATTATTGTGGCATATGTAAGTAAGTTTATGTCATTACAAGCTGGAGACATAATTACTACAGGAACTCCTCCAGGAGTTGGTATGGGTAAAAAACCACAATTATTTTTAAAAGCTGGAGATGAATTGAGATTATCTATAGATAATTTAGGTGAGCAAAACTCTAAAATTGTTTCTTTGTAATTTTATTGATGAATAAAATTGTTACCTCTGAACCCAAAATACTTTGGAACTTAAAGTGTAAATTGGGCGAAGGTACATTGTGGGTTAAAGAACATAATTCAATTTATTTTGTAGATATAAAAAAGAAGAAATTTTTTTCATTAGATATAAAAAAAAATAAAAAGAAAACATTTTCAGTAAATAAAGAAATTGGTTTTTTAGCGCACGTCAAAGGATTTGTTTTTGTTTTAGGTCTACAGGACGAGTTGAGAATACAAAATATAAAAACAAAAAAAATAATCAAATCGATTTATATTGAAAAAAATCTTAGATCAAACAGGATCAATGATGGAAAAACAGATTCTGCAGGAAATCTTTGGTTTGGTACAATGGATAATCTTGAGAGAAAGATTGAAAAAGGTTCACTTTATAAATTAGATAAAAAAATGATGATGACTAAAGTTGATAGCAATTATAGAATTACAAATGGTCCAGCATTTATTGATCAATCAAATTTTTATCATACAGATAGTTCAAAAAAAATAATCTATAAGATTAAGATTAACAAAAACAATAAGATAACAAATAAAAAGATATTTAAAAAATTTAAAGCCGTAGATGGTTCACCAGATGGCATGACTTTAGATAAAAACAAAAATTTATGGGTGGCACATTTTCACGGTGCTAAAATATCAGTACTAAACTCAAAGGCGAAATTAATACATACAATTAATTTGCCAGCTAAAAATATTACAAATTGTACCTTTGGAGGGCAAAAAAACAATCAACTTTTTGTGACAAGTGCCACAAAAGGCTTAACCAAATCTGACTTGCAAAAATTTAAATACTCTGGATGCTTATTTAGTGTAAAAACTAATACTAAAGGATTTTTACAAAAAAAATTTACTTACAAGTATGAAAAAAAGAGATCTTTATTACGAGAGAATACCCACTAAGCTTCTAAGAGAAGACATTCGACACCTGGGAAATATACTTGGAAAAGTTTTAAAAGATCAAGAAGGTGACAAATTTTTTGCGTTGGTGGAAAAAGTAAGAAAACTTTCAAAGGCTAATAAAACTAATTTAAATAACAAGCATTCTTTTAGAAAAATTATTAGGACTATAAAAAATATAAGTCCAAAAAATACATTTAAACTAACTAGAGCATTTTCACACTTTATGAATCTTATAAATTTGGCAGAATCTATAGATGCATCAAGAAGCTTAAATGAATATGAAAATAATAAAAAAAAGATAAATAAGACTAACTTGTTTATAGAAGAAATTTTTGAGGATTTATTTAATAATAAGAAAATTTCTGACAATAAAATTTATAACCATGCTAAAAATCTCAATATAGGTGTAGTGTTAACTGCACACCCAACAGAAGTTAAGAGACGAACACTAATTCAAAAATATCATAGAATTACTAAAATATTGGAAGAAAGAGAACTTTTAAAAAATTACCCCTCAAAACTTAAATTGTTAGATAAAAAACTCTTTGATGAGCTTACAATTATATGGAACACAGATGATTTAAAAAGATTTAAACCATCTCCATTTGATGAAGCTAGATGGGGTTTAGCAATAATTGAAGATAGTTTATGGGATACAATTCCAAAAGTTTACAGAAGATTAAATTCTATATTTGTTCAAAATATGGGAAAAAATTTACCAAAAAATTTTAATCCAATTGAATTTGGCTCCTGGATGGGAGGAGATCGAGATGGAAATCCTAATGTTACTGCGAAAGTTACAAGAGAAGTTGTTTTGCTATCAAGATGGGAGGCTGCAAAGTTATATGAAAAATCTTTAACTAAAATTATTAGATCTTATTCAATGGAAAAATGTTCAAAAAAAATATTGAAACAAACTGGAAAATCCTACGAACCTTATAGAGTATTTTTAAGACCGTTAAGAGATAAAATACGAGCAACTCATAGAATGATAGAGCAACATTTAGTATATAAAAAACCTTTAGATCAAAAAAATCTTCTTAAATCTAAAGAAGAAATTCTTAAACCATTAAGAGTAGTAAGACAATCTTTGGAACAAAATAATAATGAAAACTTAGCCAGTGGTGAGTTGCTAGATTTAATGAGAAGAACTAAGTGTTTTGGAATTAATCTAGCAAAATTAGATATAC
>JAOHHF010000011.1 GCA_028099475.1 Candidatus Pelagibacter sp. | reverse complement strand
AAGGTAATTGTGAAAATGGTTATGGTAAGTGGGTATATACAGATAAAACAACTTATGAAGGTGAGTGGGTTGGAACAAAAAAACATGGTCAAGGAACTGAAACATGGCCAAATGGATATATTTATAAAGGTGAATTTAAAGATAGTTTGTGGAGTGGTTTAGGAACTTTAAATTTTCCTGATGGCTCAACCTATGAAGGGCAGTGGGCAAATGGTTTTATGAATGGAGAAGGAACTTTTACTTGGTCTGATGGAAAACAAAAAACAGGAACATGGATAAATGGAAAGTTGCAAGAATAAATGTCAAAAGAAAATTATTTTTATAAAATAAAAAAGTTACCAGAAACCACGAAGCAATTTGGTGGCTTGGTAATAATGATATTAATCGTAATCTCATCTTTTGCTATTTTGAATAATATTTTTGGTGAAGGAGATGAGCTAGTTGCAAAAATGAAAATTGAAGAAGAAAGAATAGCCCAAGCTAGAAAACTAGATAAACTAATTTCGAGCCTTCCTTCGGGAATTTTAGTATCTTTTGATGGAACTGATCATTTTAGATTAACTGATGAAGTGTATGAAAAGGTATGTAATGCTACAAAACTTATTCCACAACGTGCAATTATGGGAGCTAATTTTCTAAATTTTAGAGCACACGAGTTGTATACAATGAACGGGAATAAAATCAGTGAAACGTTTGTCAAATGGGACAGTGAGAAGAACAAATGTTACGCAGGGTTTGTAGTAAGTGGAAAAAATGTTGGTGTGGATGAAACAATCACTGTTAGTGGTGAAGCTTTAAGTTTTTTAAGCACAGGCATTGATACAAGAGTTTATTATATTAAAAATTTTTAAGGAGGAAAAAACAAATTATATCGATTTTATTTTATTCTAATTTCGTATAACTTATTCATAATTTATGTCTGACCCAATTATCAAATGCGAGGGTGTTTATAAAATTTTTGGTGAAAATGCCAAAAAAATGCTTGAAGAAGCAAATGGCAATGTAGATGCAAAAACTTTTCAAGATAATGGATGTATTGTTGGTGTAAATAATGCTTCTTTTGAAGTTTCTAAAGGTGAAATGTTAGTTGTAATGGGTTTATCTGGCTCTGGTAAATCAACTTTATTAAGATGTATTTCAAGATTAACAGATGCAACAGGTGGAAAAATTTTTATAGAGGGTCAAGACCTGCTTCAATTAAACAATAAAGAGTTAATTGATTTAAGACGTAATAAGATGGGGATGGTTTTTCAAAGCTTCGCTCTATTACCTCATAAAACAGTAGTAGAAAACATTGCTTTTCCTCTTCAAATTAAGGGAGTAAAAACTGAGGACAGTATCAGTAAAGCAATGGATATGGTTAAACTTGTTGGTCTGGATGGAAGAGAAAATTATTTTCCAAGAGAACTTTCAGGTGGTCAACAACAAAGGGTAGGTATTGCTAGATCGTTAGCTGTTGAACCCGATATTTGGTTTTTAGATGAACCTTTTTCTGCATTAGATCCTTTAATTCGAAAAGAAATGCAAGATGAATTTTTAAGACTTCAAGAAAAATTACAGAAAACAATTATGTTTATTACCCATGATTTTGATGAAGCCTTAAAGCTAGCTGACCGAATTGCGATTATGAAAGATGGTATTATTGAGCAACTAGATACGCCAGCTAATATTGTTTTAAATCCAGCAACAGAATATGTGAGAAAATTTACTGAAGAAGTTCCTAGAGAAAAAGTTTTACTAATAGAAGATGTTATGGATGCGACCACTAATGATAATTTAAGTGATTTAAAAGTTTCAAAAGATGAAATTATAGAAAATGTTGCTGAAAAAATTTTAACCCAAGAAAAAACAGTAGCCGTTGTAGATAATAATAACCAGATTATAGGTTCTATTAATCCATCAAAAATAATCAATACAGTCTTTGGAGGACTGAAAAAATAATAATTAGATTATGGAATTAATGAAAAAATACCCCAAGTTATTTCAGTGGTTATTTTTATTAATTGTATTTTTTGCACTCTGTTTTGCAATTGATGTTCCTGAAACATACAAGTTTATAAGAGGACAAGCAGAATTTATTAAAGATCCAAATCAAAGCTCATACGTTTTATTTGGTAAAGAGGTAAGATATTACGCTTTTGATGTTTTTTGGAGATTGCCCCCACTTCTAGGATGGCTACCAATTTGGATAAACGACTCCTTATTTTTCTTGATGAATGAGTGGATGCCAATGGAGTTTTGGAATGAAGACACTCAAGAATTTAAAACACGACCTTTGGTGTTACAAATTACCCGAAATGTAACCTCTTTTATGACTTTTCTGATCGAGTTAATAAGAGAGATTTTATTGGGTGGACTAAACACTATTGTTGCATTTTCTAGTTGGGATTGGATAGACGCAAATCCTTGGGCAGAATTACCAGGCTTGCCATGGACAATCGTAGCAGCAGGAGCGACGATATTAGCTTACAAGCTTAGCGGCAAAGGGTTAGCGTTATTTGCTGCGCTAGTGATGGTTTACATTTCTATTTTTGGTCAATGGAAACCTTCAATGCAAACACTATCTTTTATATTAGTTGCAGCACCATTATCATTTATATTTGGTTTAAGTTTAGGTATTGCAGCATTTAAAAGTAAAAGAGTTGAGAAAGCTTTGTACCCAATACTTTTAGTAATGCAGACTATGCCTCAATATGCAGTTTTAGTTCCAGCGATTGTGCTTTTTGGAGTCGGTGATCATGCGGCAGTAATTATAACTATGGTTGTTGCGGTGCCTCCAATGATATTATTAACCTTGTTAGGACTTAGAGGAATATCTCCAGAAGTTATTGAAGCAGGTAGAATGAGTGGATGTAATAATTGGCAATTAATGACAAAAGTATTAATTCCAACTGCAAGAAGAGATATTTTAATTGGAGTTAACCAGGTCATCATGGTGTGTTTTTCTATGGCTGTAATTTCAGCTTTTATTGGAGCAAAAGGTTTGGGATTTAATTTATTATTAGCATTAAATCAGCTGAACATCGGATTAGCATTAGAAGCTGGATTATGTATTAGTTTGATTGCTATATTATTAGATAAAATGTCATTAGCGTGGGCCAATAAACAAATTGATTATTTTGGTAACTTGACTTTTTTTCAACGTCATAAAAATACATTTTTTTTCGCAGCAGCAATAATACTAGGAATTTTATTTGCCTACTTAGGAACTTTTTATTTTAAAGAAGGGTATAATTATCTTTTTGAAATTCCACATAATAAAGGAATATCAACAGCTGATTTTTGGAATAAAGGTGTTGATTGGATTTTTGATACATTTTTTGTGTATATAAAAGCATTTAATACTTGGTTGATTGTAGATGTGCTTCAGCCAATGCGTGCTTTATATTTAAGAATGCCAGCTGTAGCTACATTGGTTTTAGTCGTTGGTGCTGGATATATAATAGGGGGAATTCGATCTGCTTTAGTAGTTTGTGGTTTAACATTATTTATTGCTTTAAGCCCATGGTGGGACAGGGCCTTAGTTACTACGTACATGGCAACTTTTGGAGTAATCATATCTTGTATAATTGGATTTACAGTTGGAACTTTATGTTTTCAAAATAAAAACTCTGCAAGTTTTATGTTGGGTGTTTGTGATATTTTTCAAACCTTCCCATCATTTGTATATTTAATACCTGTAATGATGCTTTTTGGAATAACCGATACTTCAGTTTTAATTGCAGTGATAGTTTATGCAACAATACCTGCAACAAGATATACTATTGAAGGTCTCAGAAGTGTTCCTGCTGCTTTGCATGATGCAGCAACAATGTCAGGTGTAACAAAATTTCAAAGACTATTTAAAATAGAGTTCCCTCTAGCTTTTCCCCATATGATGCTTGGATTAAATCAAACAATTGTATTTGCTCTATTTATGGTAATTATAGGGGCTTTTATTGGAACAGAAGATTTAGGACAATATATTTTAAAAGCTTTATCAGATAAAAAAGGCGCAGGTATAGGACTTACACTTGGGATCTGTGTAGCGTTTATAGGATTGATTTTTGATAATCTAATCAGAACTTGGGTAGATCAAAGAAAAAAACATCTTGGAATAAATTAGTAAAGATATTTAACTTCTGAAAAACGATCTGTTGGAAAAATCCAATAAAATTTTAAGGTTTTTTTTCCCTTATTTTTTAAGGCATGTTTTTCATTTTTACCAATGTAAACAACATCACCTTTCTTAATTTCCTCAAGTTTACCAGATTTATTCAGTATACCTTTGCCATCAGTAACAACATATATTTCAGAGGGGGCATGGTAATGAAGAACTAAGTCGCCACCTGGTGCGATTTCAGCAAACCCAAGTGAAAGCCCAGAGCTTTCAGTAAAATCTGCATCAATTAAAAATTTCCACCTAACACCTGGATATTTTTCAGTTGAAGACCACTCTTGGTCAGAAGCAGATTTGAGGTTGTTAACAAAAATCATATAATGTTGACATCAAATAATTATTTTTTTTGATCTAAAAAAACTTTTAAAGAGTCATCCATTGCAGTCGCCCATGGTGTATGATGAACTGGTCCAACAGAACCTGTCACTGGTGAAGAAAAAGATTTATTTCTATAAGTCATAATATCCTCAACTTTATGGTGCTCCCATTCTTTGAAATGTTTTCTAATTAATTCAAAATCAATCTTTGGATAATCAGATAAAGCATGAAGTTCTTTTGTATATTCAGTTTGAAAATCAATCATTTGATCCGGGTTTTCTAGTTTTTCTTCCATTGATACCCATTTGTTTATATCTTTTTCTATTTCAGCATCATTTGGAATTTTTATTTTTTCCATTATTACATCTCTTGCAAACCAAGCTTGACAATCAAACATATTGAAAGTGTGAAATTGATCCTGCATACCTAAATACATTAGTTTATGATTGTTTTGCCAAACAACACCTTTATATAATTTAGGCGGATACAATCTGTTAGTTGTTTGAAGCTTAAGATTCTCAGATATAAAAGGGAAATGGTGAAGGTATCCTGTACAAAGAATTATCGCATCTGTTTCTTGTTCATGTCCATCTTTAAAAATTGCCTTATTACCTTCAAGTTTATCCAAATGGTAAACTTCCTTCATACCTTTGGGCCATTTAAATCCCATTGGATTATGTCTGTAACCTATGGTTACACTCTTTGCTCCATATTTATGACATTGTAGAGCGACATCTTCTGCAGAATAACTACTTCCTAAAACAACAACATTTTTTCCTCTAAATTCTTCAGCATCTCTAAAATCATGAGAATGCATAATTCTTCCAGGAAAAGATTTCATGCCAGGATATTCAGGTATAAATGGAACTGAAAAGTGTCCTGTTGATACAACGACATAATCAAATGAATCTTTTAAAATTGAGTCATCTTTTTTGTTTCTATATGTGAGTTCGAAACTATCATTATTATAAGTTACGCTAGTAACAGTTGTATTGAACTTTATTTTATCTTTTAAATTTCCTTTTTTTACTCTTCCTAAAATATAATCATATAAAACTTCTCTAGGCGGGAAAGATGGAATTGGTTTTCCAAAATGTTCATCAAATGAATAGTCCGCAAATTCTAAACATTCTTTAGGACCATTTGACCAAAGATACCTATACATACTATTTGGAACAGGATCTCCATACTGATCAGAACCAGTTCTCCAGCTATAATTCCAAAGGCCACCCCAATCGTCTTGTTTATCAAAACAAACTATTTCAGGTATTTTTTCACCTTTTTTTTCAGCTTGTTCAAACGATCTCAACATAGATAACCCACAAGGACCAGCACCAATAATAGCAATTTTTGTCATTTAAATATCTCCAGATTTATAAATTTATATTTTTAATTTATTCATAAAATATTAGAAAATAAAAGAAAATAACTATCAATTTTAAGATAACATCTTGCAAGGGTTGCAACAATTAGCTAGAAAAGTTTAGCTTAATATTAGCCTATGAAAAAAATAATTATAATTGGTGCTGGTGCCATGGGTTCTGCTTTTGCAGTGCCATGTATTGAAAATAAAAATATTGTTACAATTGTTGGAACTCATTTAGAGGATAATTTGATAAATAATATTATTGCTAATGATTATTTACACCCTGGATTAAAAACCAAACTACCAAAAGAAATAAAATTCAAGCAGTTTAATGAGTTACAGTCTGTATTAGAAAAAGATGTAGATTTAATTGTTGCAGGAATAAGCTCGGTAGGAATTGAGTGGTTTGTAAAACAAATATCTAAAAGTTATAAAAAAAACCTGCCAATTGTTTTGTTAACCAAAGGTTTATCTATAGTTAATAATGAACTAACCACATTGTCAGATAAAATTAAAAATCTTTTAGAAAAAGATGGTCACACAGAAATTAATATTTCAGCAATTAAAGGTCCTTGCTTAGCTGCAGGTTTGGCAAATAAAATGAGAACAGGAACTGTAATTGCTAATAGAAATATTAAGGAATGTCAATCATTGAAAGATATGATTTCAACCAATTATTACTCTACTGAAATTTCAGAAGATATTACTGGAGTAGAATTATCTGGAGCAATTAAAAATATATATTCAATGTTAATAGGTGCTTCAGAGGGATTAAGTAATTCAAAAGCTTCAAAAGAAATTCAGTCTAAATATTTTCTAAATACAGCAGCTTCACTAATTCATAGATCAATTTCTGAAATGGTTGAATTTGTATCTCACTACGGAGGCAAAGAAGAAACGGTTTATGGTTTAGCAGGTCTTGGTGATTTATATGTAAGTGCAATAGGGGGAAGAAATAGTTTAATGGGAAAATATTTAGGTGAAGGTCATTTGTATAATGATGCGAAAGAAAAGTTTATGAAAGACATTACCGTTGAGGGAGCTCAACTTGCTTTAGAAATAGGCCCAAGAATATTAGAAGATCTAAATAGTAAAAATTTTCCATTAATGTTTAGTATGTTAAATACTATCTGTAAAAATAAAAAATTAGAAATCAATTGGTAAATGATATTTAAGTACTTATCAGTCAATTAAGGAGATAATTAAAGTTTGATTGAGTTTTCTATATGAATTATAAATTTTAGATTTTAATGCCAAAAATATTTTCAATTTATGTAAATGTAGTAGATACGGTTTGTACCAAAGTCGGTAGATTTGTAATGTATGGAGTTTTCTTCATGATGTTCCTTTTAATTTTATCTTTTATTACAAGAAACATAATTAATTTTCCATTGATGTGGATTATTGAAATGGCTCAATTTACAATAACAGCATACTATCTTTTGGGTGGTGGATATTCCATGTTAGCTGATGATCATGTGAGAATGGATTTGTTTTATGGAAAATTATCAAAAAAAGGAAAAGCTAAAATGGATATCTTTACAAGTTTTTTTCTTATTTTCTATTTAGCTATTTTATTTTTTGGATCTATCACAAGCTTAATTTATACAATTGAGACAAAACAAAAACTTTTTACCGCTTGGGCCCCCTATGTTTGGCCAATCAAAACCTTAATGTTAATAGGAATTTTGCTGATGTTACTTCAAGCATTTTCATCATTGTTTAAGAATATAGCTAACGTAAGAAATAGAAAGATATAACTATGCTAGCTCAATATTTAAGTTACGAATTTATTGCTCTTTTCATGTTTATAACAATGCTTGTTATGATGTTCACAGGACAAAGAGTATTTGGTGCTATTGGATTTGTTGCTGCTGCTTCAGCATTGCTAGTTTGGGGCGATGGTTCGCTTGAAATGCCTTACACGGCTACGTGGAAACTGTTCAAATGGTATCCAATGTTAACTTTACCATTATTTATTTACATGGGTTTTATGATCTCAGAGTCAGGCATTGCAAGTGATCTTTATAAAATGTTTCATGTTTTATTTGGTGGATTAAAAGGAGGACTAGCTATTGGTACAATGTTTATGATGGTCGCAATTTCTGCAATGAATGGCTTAAGTGTTGCTGGTATGGCAATAGGTGCAACTATAGCAATACCTGAAATGTTAAAAAGAAATTACGATAAAAGAATGATCACAGGAGTTGTTCAAGCGGGTAGTTCGTTGGGTATTTTAATTCCACCAAGTGTAGTCATGGTCTTATACGGAATGATTGCACGTCAACCAGTTAGTAAATTATGGATGGCAGGAATTTTACCAGGCTTATTAATGGCTACTTTATTTTTAATTTATATTTATGTGAGATGTAGATTACAGCCAGAGCTTGGGCCCCCTTTACCCAAAAAAGATAGAAACATTTCAACTTTAGAAAAAATTAAATTACTTAAAGCTGGAGTTATACCTTTTCTAATTTTTTTTCTTATGACGGGATTATTCTTAATGGGTATTGCAAGTTTAGTTGAATGTTCTGCCGTAGGTGCTTTACTAGCAACATTGGCTTCTATTTATAAAAAAAGATTAAATAGAAAAGTATTAGATACAACTTTAAGAAAGACCTTAGGTGTTTCTTGTATGTTTATGTGGATCATATTAGCAGCATTAACTTTCGGAGCTGTTTTTGATGGCTTAGGAGCGGGAAGAGCTATTGAAACTTTATTTATTGAAAGATGGCAACTTTCACCATGGGGTGTTCTAATTATGATGCAACTTTCTTATATTCTTATGGGAATGTTTTTAGATGACACAGCTATGTTAGTTATAGTAGCGCCTCTTTATGTACCTTTAATTATTGCATTAGGATTTGATCCTATTTGGTATGGTGTTCTTTACACAATTACTTGTCAGATTGCCTATATGACCCCACCATTTGGATATAATTTATTTTTAATGAGAGCCATGGCACCAAAAGAAATTTCTTTACAAGATATTTATAGCTCAATTGTTCCATTTGTATTAATAATGGTTTTTGGTCTTGCTATAGTTATGATATTCCCAGAGATAGCCACATATCTTCCTGAGAAATATCTATCTAGATAATATTCAACTTACAGTTTAAAAAAAATTTTTTTTGTAAAATTTATCAATTAAAATAAGAAATATTAAGTTTCATATCTTTTGATTATATAATATTCTTTTTGTTCAACTTACGTAAAGGAGAGCACGTGAAAAAAGATAAAAAAATAATAACGAACAAAAGACGATCGTTTATTAAGAAAGCAGGTTTACTAACGTTAGGAGCCGCAGGTGCTACTACAGTTAAAGCACCTTATGCTTTCTCTGCAACAAATCCAATAAAGTGGAGATTACAGACCTATTCTGGAGCTCCTCTTGGTGCACACGTTATCAAGCCACAAATAGAAGCATTTAATAAAGCTGCTCATGGTGAAATGGAAATTGAGCTTTATTATGCCGATCAATTAGTTCCAACTGATGAGCTGTTTAGAGCTATGCAGGCTGGTACACTTGATGCGGTACAAAGTGATGATGCTACAATGGGATCTCCAGTAGATATTTCTGTGTTTGGAGGATACTTTCCATTTGCAACTAGATACAGCTTGGATGTTCCGGCTTTATTTAAATATTATGGTTTAAATGAAATTTGGGATGAAGCTTATAGTGAAGTTAAAGGTGTTAAGTGGTTAAGCACTAGTGCTTGGGATCCATGTCATCTTTTCACTGTTAAGAAAAAAGTTACTTCTTTAGCGGATATGAAAGGATTAAGAGTATTCGGTGTCCCTACAGCTGGTAAATTCTTAGCTCAATATGGCTTAATTCCAGTAACGGTTCCATGGGATGATGTTGAAGTTGCTATGCAAACAGGAGAACTTGATGGAGTATGCTGGTGTGGATTTACAGAAGCATATGAAGTGGGTTGGGCTGATATTTGCAAATATGCATTAACTAACTCTGTTACAGGAGCTTGGTTTGGTTCTTATTTTGCTAACCAAAAAAGCTGGGATAAATTAAGTCCTAAACTTCAAGCACTTTACAGAATGTCTATCAATGACTCTCATTATTATAGACAAGTTTGGTATTGGGGTGGTGAAGCTAAACTTCGTGTTGAAGGTAAAAAAATGGAGCTTACAAGTTTACCTGACAATGAATGGGGAAGAGTTGTAGAAGATTCCAAAAAGTTTTGGGACGATACTTCTAAAATTAGTCCACGGGCTAAAAAAGTTGTTGATGCATTTAAAGCATATGCTTCAACAATGGATAAAGCAGGATATCCTTACAGATAGAAATTATTATTTTAGGCGCCTTTTATTATTAAGGCGCCTAATTAAAACTAAGGCTTTGATGTAATGCCACCATCAACAATCAGTTCAGTTCCAGTAATATAACTAGCTTCATCACTTAATAAAAACATGCAAGCATTTGATATATCTTGAGGTTTACCAACTTTATTTAATGGGATAAATTTTTCTAAATTTTTTTTTGCTTTAGGATTTTTTTTCCATCTGATTTGCATTCCAGTATCAATTGGTCCGGGTAAAATTATATTTGATCTAATTTTGTTGCTTGCAAACTGTATGGCAAAAGATTTAGAAAGTCTAATCATAGCAGCTTTTGAAGCACCATATGCATCTTGTGGTTTATCGTCACCTGATAAGGCGTCTATAGAGGAAACATGAACCATAGCTCCAAAATTATTTTTAATCATTTTAGGAACAATAATTTTTGATAGAAAAACCATAGACTTTAAATTGATTTGAAAAACTTTATCCCAAATTTTATCTTCTATATTTACGGCAGATATGTCTTTATCAAACCAAAGAACACCAGTTGTATTCACTAAATAATCTATTCTCTTATTTTTTTTGTAAAATTTATCAATATGAGTTTTCATCAATTTAAAATTTGTTACGTCTACTTTTTTAAATTCACAATTTTTATTCTTTTTCAAAAAATCATTACTAGGCTTTTTAAGATCCAGCATTAAAACAGAAATATTATTTTGAGATAATTTTTTAGAAATCTCTAAACCCATTCCACCAGATGCACCAGTAATGATTGCTGATTTTCCTTTATAACTTAATTGCATGTTATTGTTCTTTTCTTAAATGAAAACTTTTTGGAGCTGTTAACTTTTCATAAGCAATCTCAGATAGTGAGCAGCCTTTTCCAGTTTCTTTAACACCAGTCCAAGAAAGTGCTGGATCTAAATAATCACATCTGTTCATATAAAATGTACCAGTTTGAACTTGGTTACCTATTTTTTCAGCTATAGCCATATCCTTAGTCCAAATAGACGCTGTTAAACCATAAGGACTGTCATTCATCAATTTTATAGCCTCATTTTCATCTTTGACTTTCATTATACCAACACATGGCCCAAAAGTTTCCTCTGTCATAAAACTCATATCATGATTAACGTCAATCAACACCTGAGGTACTAAATAATTTTTATGTTCATTAGGATAATCGAATTTACTATCATCAATCATTTTCTTTGCACCCTTACTAATAGCGCTATTCATTTGATTTATAATAAAATCAGCGGCTGATAATTTGACAACTGGACCTAAATTAGTCTCTTTATTTAAAGGATTTCCAAGTTTGTAATTATGGGTTTTTAAAGCAAACAATTCTATGAAATTATTATAAATTTTTTCATCGACATAAATTCTTTCAATTCCACAACAAGATTGACCAGAATTAAAAAAAGACCCATCTACTAAATTCTCAACTGTTTTTTCTAAATCACAGTCGTGTCTTGCGTATGCTGGATCTTTACCACCTAGCTCTAAAGCCATATCTATGAACTTGGTGTGTGTTGCTCTTTGCACATCATATCCAGCTTTTACTGAGCCAGTAAATGACACAAAATTAATTCGTTTATCTGAAACAACCTTTAATCCATCTTCATGATTTAAATGAAGATAATTAAAAACATCTTTTGGTAAAGTTTTTTTTGCTGACTCGTATAGCTGTTCAGCACACAAAGGTGTTTGTGCAGAGTGTTTTAGAATAACCGTATTTCCAGAAGCCATAGCTGGAATTATAGAATTAACAGCAACTAGATAGGGGTAGTTCCAAGGCGCAATAACAAATACCAACCCAAGAGCTCTTCTTTTAATATAACTTTTGAAATTGCCATCTTTACCGACATCAATATTTTCTAATTTCTTTTCTGCAATTGACAACATGTAGTCAGCTCTTTCTTTAAAACCATTTAATTCACTTTTCGTTTGTGAAATAGGTCTACCTACTTGTCTAGTTAGCTCTTCACTTATCAAGTCACCTTTAGACAAAAAATCTTCAACAAAATTTGCTAATAGTCTAACCCTCTCTTTTACCTCTAGTTCGGCCCAAGTTTTTTGAGCTTTCATTGAATTATCTATGGTTTGTTCAATTTTGTCTGAATGATATTCTCTTTCAACATAGATAGTATTATCAATAGGCGTAATAGTTTTTTGCATAATTAATTTAGTTAAAATTTATAAAGAAAATGATATACATCATATAATTTCATATAACACTAAATATTATTATGCAAAAATACAACTGGAATTACCCAACAACAATGTGGGTAGGTGAAAATAGAATAAATGATATTGCAATAGCTTGTGAAGGTTTAGGTATTACCAAACCATTACTAGTTACAGATAAAGGTTTAGCAGAAACCGAAATAGTAAAAAATACTTTATCAATACTAAAAGAAAAAAATATAAGCACTAAATTATATTCTAATGTTGTTGGAAACCCAACTGGTAATAATGTTAATGAAGGTGTAGAAAGTTTCAAAAAAAATAATTGTGATGGGGTAATTGCTTTTGGAGGTGGAAGTGGCCTAGATGTTGGTAAAGCAGTTGCATTCATGTCAGGTCAAACACTTCCTATTTGGGATTTTGAAGATGTAGGTGATAATTGGACGAAAGCAAATGCAGATAAAATTGCACCCATTATTGCAGTTCCTACTACTGCTGGAACAGGCTCAGAAACAGGTCGCGCATCTGTAATTTTAAATGAAGAAACTGGTGTCAAAAATATTATTTTTCATCCAAAATTTTTACCTTCTATTGTAATTTTAGATCCAGTTTTAACAGTTGGACTTCCTTCTAAATTAACTGCTGCAACTGGTATGGATGCACTTGCTCATAATCTTGAAGCTTACTGTGCTCCTGGTTATCATCCAATGGCTGATGGTATTGCTTTAGAGGGTATTAGAATAATAAATGAATGGTTATTGGAAGCTGTTAATAATGGTTCAAACATTGAAGCACGACAAAATATGTTAACAGCAGCTAGTATGGGATCAACCGCTTTTCAAAAAGGTTTAGGAGCAATTCACTCATTAAGCCATCCTGTGAATGCCTTAAATAATATTCATCATGGTTTATCAAATGCAATATTTATGCCTTACGTTTTAACTTACAACAAAGATGTAATAGAAAAAAAAATAATTAAGATATGTGATTACTTGGAATTTAAAGACTGTTCTTTTAATAGTTTTATTCAGTGGGTATTAGATTTAAGAAAAAAACTAGACATGCCACACAAATTATCAGAGGTGATAGAGGAGAAAGATTTTGATCTTGATAGACTGTCAAAAATGGCATTAGCTGATCCATCTACTGGTGGAAATCCAAAAAAATTAACTGAGAATGATATGAAAATTATGTACCAACATAGTATGACTGGTGAGTTGTTTTAAATAATGGATTTAAATATTTTAATTGTTGAGGGAAATATTAAAGAAGATAGTGAATTTTTTATTAAAGCTGCTGGTGCCTCTGCAGCAGACAATTTAAAAAACTTAATTTTAAAAATAGAACCGACAACAAATATAGAAATTATTAATCCTAGCAATGATGATGAGACAGCCAATGCTATAAAAAATATGAGCAACTACAATGGTATAGTTTTTACTGGTGGTGCCATGAGACTAAATGATATGACAGATATAATTAAAAAACACATTAATTTTGCATCCAATTGTTTTAATCATAAAAATAAGATTTTAGCAATTTGCTGGGGATTACAAGTTTGTTCAACGGCAGCAGGGGGCAAAGTAAACCCTGGAAAAAATGGTGCACATATTGGAATTGCATCAAACGTGGTTATAAATAACGAAGGTCAGAAACATTTTATCTACAAAGATAAAAAAAATATTTTTACATCACCAGCATTTAATTTTGATGAAGTAAGCGATCTACCAAAGGATGCTATTCTTTTATCAAGTGATAAAGTTAATAATGTAATGGGTGTAATTTTTAATGCAGGAAATTCTGAGGTAATCGGCTTACAATATCATCCTGATTATGAGTATTTTCAAATGCTCAATCTTATTGCTGGCCGTAAAGAAAGGTTATTCAATAATAAAAATTTTTTAAGTGAGGATGAGTATCAGAAACATATTTCATATATAAAATCTGAAAATGAATTATTAAATTTTAAAGATAGAACATGTGAAGTAAAAAATTGGCTTAATTATATTAAGAATTAACTTTAAAATAGTCCTTCAATCTCACCATCTTTATTTAATTTAATAGAGTCAGCAGCCGGAACTCTTGGAAGTCCAGGCATTGTCATAATAGCTCCACAAACAACAACTATAAATTCTGCACCAGAAGAAAGTCTAATTTCTCTAATTGGTAATGCATGTCCAGTTGGAGCTCCTTTTAGACTTGGGTCTGTTGAAAAACTATATTGAGTTTTAGCAACACAAATAGGCAACTCACCAAAACCAGCTTCTTCGAAGCTTTTTAATTGATCTCTTATTTTTGTATCAGCAATTACCTCGTCAGCTCTGTATATTTCTTTAGCTATAGTCTCTATTTTTTTGAATAAAGGTGTTTTACTTTCGTATAAAAATTTAAATTTAGCCTCATTTTTTTCACATAATTCAGCAACATGAGCGGCTAATTCCTTAGTTCCTTCACCACCATTCGCCCAATGTGTGCATAGACTTGCTTTAACACCCAACCCATCACAAAATTCTATTAAAGCTTTTACTTCATTATCTGTGTCTTTAATAAAATGGTTTACTGCAACCGCAACAGGTAAGCCAAATTTTTTAACATTCTCAATATGTCTTTCAAGATTAACTAGTCCTTTTTTAAGTGCTTCAACGTTTTCATTTTTCAGATCATCTTTAGCAACTCCACCATGCATTTTTAATGCCCTGATTGTTGCAACAATTACTACACAACTTGGTTTAAGATTTGACTTTCTACATTTAATATCAAGAAATTTTTCAGCACCTAAATCAGCACCAAATCCTGCTTCTGTCACAACATAATCAGCAAGTTTTAATCCTGTTTTTGTTGCAATTACAGAATTACATCCATGAGCAATATTCGCAAAAGGTCCGCCATGAATTATTGCAGGATTGTTTTCTAAAGTTTGAGTTACATTAGGTCTGATAGCATCTTTTAATAATACAGTCATAGGACCCTGAGCTTTTAAATCTTTTGCAAACACAGGTTTTTTATCCCTTGTATATGCAATAGTTATATTTCCAATTCTTTTTTCTAAATCTGCTAGATCATTTGATAAACAAAAGATTGCCATGATCTCAGATGCAACAGTGATATCAAAACCATCCTCTCTTGGAAAACCATTTGCAACACCACCTAAATTTATATTTATTGATCTTAAAGAACGATCATTCATATCCATTACTCTTTTCCAAACAACTCTTCTAACATCTATATCTAATTTGTTTCCCCAATAGATATGATTATCAATTAAAGCAGATAGAAGATTGTGAGCAGAAGTTATCGCATGAAAATCACCAGTAAAATGTAAATTAATTTGCTCCATTGGAACAACTTGTGCGTATCCACCACCAGCAGCTCCACCCTTCATTCCAAATGATGGACCAAGACTTGGCTCTCTTAAACAAACGATGGATTTTTTTCCAATTTTATTTAAGCCATCATTTAATCCGACTGAGGTAGTTGTTTTACCTTCACCGGCTGGAGTAGGAGTTATTGCGGTAACTAAAATTAACTTACCATCAGTTTTATCTTTTAGAGTATCTAGATATTCTAAGTTAATTTTTGCAATGTGTCTTCCCATTGGGCTGAAAGCAGTGCTTTCATCTGGTACATTAATCTTTGCTAAAATATCATTTATAGGTTGCATTTTAGCTTCTCTTGCTATTTGAATATCTGACTTAACATCACTCATTTAAAATCCTAAAAGTTATAAATTTAATGAAGACTTCTTATCCTTTTTTAAGAACTTTGGAAACTTCTAAAAAATATATATAAAAAAAATAAGAACTATTTATATTCATTGAGATAAAATTATTTAATGCAAAAATACTCTATATTTAATCTGATCAAAAATGCATTTTCTGGTCACCAAAACTGGGATTTAGCATGGAAAGATCCAACTCCTAAAAAAGAATATGATGTTGTAATTATTGGAGGAGGTGGTCATGGCTTGGCTACCGCATATTACTTAGCAAAAGAACATAACATTACTAATGTTGCTATCATTGAAAAAGGTTGGATAGGTGGTGGAAATGTTGGTCGTAATACTACAATTATTAGATCAAATTACATGCATGATGATAATGCTCTTTTTAGTGAGTTTGGAATGGATCTTTGGAGAAAGATGAGCCAAGATTTAAACTACAACGTAATGTTTTCCCCACGAGGAATTATTAACCTTGCTCACTCAGATGCTCAAATGAATGTTTATGCAAGAAGAGGAAATTCCATGAAATTAAATGGAATAGATGCAGTTTTATTAAACAGAGAGCAAGTTAAAGAAATTATTCCAATGGCAGATTTTTCTGAAAATGTAAGGTTTCCAATTTTTGGAGGATTAATGCAACCAAGTGCTGGAACAGCAAGACATGATGCTGTTGCTTGGGGTTATGCAAGACAAGCTGATTCAATGGGTGTTGATATAATTCAAAATTGTGAAGTAACAGGGTTTGATGTTGTTGGTGGAAAAATTAACGGAGTAAGAACTTCAAGAGGTGACATTAAAGTAAAGAAAATAGGATTATGTGTAGCTGGAAGTACTAATATTTTAGCAGAGAAATTAAACATGACATTGCCAGTGGAGACTCATTTACTCCAAGCCTGTGTTTCAGAACCGGTAAAACCAATTTTAGATAGAGTAGTTACTTTTGGAGCTGGACACTTTTATATTAGTCAATCTGACAAAGGTGAAATGGTTATGGGTGGAGATCTTGATGGATATAATAGTTATGCCCAAAGAGGTAACTTACCAACTTTACAGCATGTGTTAACAGAAGGAATTGCGATGATGCCGTTCTTAAGTAAATTAAAAATGCTTAGAACTTGGGGTGGAATTATGGACATGTCAATGGATGGTTCCCCGATAATTGACAAGACACATATTGAAGGATTGTATTTAAATTGTGGCTGGTGTTACGGTGGATTTAAAGCAACTCCAGCATCAGGCTGGACATTCGCTCATACAATTGCACAAGATAGAGTTCATAAATTAAACGCAGGATATAGTTTAAATAGATTTAATACAGGTCACTTACTTGATGAAAAAGGACTTGGAACAAAAACTTGGATTTCATAAATGCTTCATATTAAATGTCCACACTGTGGAATGAGATCACAAAATGAATTTTCTTATGGTGGTGATGCAACTGTTAAAAGACCTGAGCTTAATAAAGAAGTATCTGATCAAGAATGGAATAATTTTGTTTATAATAGAAAAAGTTTAAGAGGAAAACATTTGGAGTTATGGCAGCATTTATCGGGTTGTAGACAGTGGATAAAAGTTGAAAGAGATACTGCAACTCATGAAATATTCAGAACATTAAAAGCTAATGAGGATAATTCCTAATGGATCAAAGTTATCGGTTACCAGATGTTGGTTTAATAAATAGAGATAAAAAATTATCATTTAAGTTTAATGGCAAAACTTATTACGGTTATGAAGGAGACACCCTAGCTTCAGCTTTAATAGCTAATGGAGTTCATCTTGTTGGAAGAAGTTTTAAATATCATAGACCAAGAGGTTTTTTTGGAGCAGGGGTTGATGAACCATATGCAATAGTTCAATTATACAGAAACAGTGAAACTGAACCAAATATAAAAGCTACAGAACAAGAGCTTTTTGAAGGATTAGAAGCAACAAGTGTAAACTGCTGGCCTTCTGTAAACTTTGATATTGGAGCTATAAATAATTTTTTAAAGATTTTTCTTCCAGCCGGTTTTTATTATAAAACTTTCATGTGGCCCAAAAGCTTTTGGTATAAAGTTTACGAACCATTTATTAGAAAAGCAGCGGGTCTTGGTGTGGCATCTATAAAACATGACAAAGAAAGATATGAACATAAATATGAATATTGTGATTTATTAATTGCAGGCTCAGGACCATCAGGTTTAGCAAGTGCGTATGCTGCTGCAAAAAATGGAGCTAGAGTTATTTTAGCTGAAGATAAAGCTAGACATGGTGGAACATTATTAACTAGTGATGTTAATATAGGAAATCAATCAGGCAAAGAGTGGGCTGATGGAATAATTTCAGAACTTAAAGAAATGCCTAATGTTGTTGTTAAAAATAGATCACAGGTTTTTGGATATTATGACCATAACATGCTGGTAATGTCTGAGAGAATTAGCGATCATCTGCCAGAGACAAAAAAATACCATCCAAAACAAAGACTTTGGTACATTAGAGCAAAAGAAGTTTTAATTTCTTCTGGGTCAATTGAAAGACCAATTGTTTTTGGAAACAATGATACCCCAGGAGTGATGCTATCATCTGCAGCAAAAGAATACTTAAAAGTTTACGGAGTATTAGTTGGAAGAAATCCTTTAATATTTACTAATAATGACAGTGGTTATGAAACTGCAATTGAATTTAAAAAAAATGGCGTTGAGCCAATTATTTTGGATACAAGGAAAGATCCTCAATCTGAAATAGTTGATGAAGCAAAAAATTTAGGGATTAACATTAAGTTTTCTTATGTGGTGGTAGCAGCTCAAGGTTATAAGAAAGTAAAATCTGCTGATATTGCAAAAATTTCAGATGACAAAGAACAACTTGGTGCAGTAGAAAATATTAAATGTGATTGTATATGTGTTTCTGGTTTTTGGACCCCAACAATTCATTTAGCTTCGCAATCAGGAAATAAAACAAAATTTAATGAAGATATTGATGCATTTGTTCCAGGAATATCTAAGCAAAACGAAACAACGTTAGGTGCTGCAAATGGGATATATAATTTAGAGGAGACTTTAAAAAGTTCTTTTGAAACTGGTCATGAGTTATCAAAAAAAATTACTAAAAATAACAACGAAATTTCATTCCCAAATGTAGTTGAAAAAAAATCAACAACACACGATAAGTTTTGGTGTGTACCACTACCTGAAGGAAAAAATTATAAAAGATTTTTAGATTTTCAAAATGATGTTGCGGTTTCTGATGTAGAGATAGCACTTAAAGAGGGTTATCGATCAATTGAACATGTAAAAAGATACACAACACTTGGAATGGCAACCGACCAAGGTAAAACGAGTAATTTAAATGGATTACAATTAGTATCAAATATTGAAAATAAAGTAGTGCCAAATGTTGGTCACACTACTTTTAGACCTCCATATACACCAGTTTCCATAGGAGCTATTGTTGGAAGAGAAGTTGGAAAACACTCAAAGCCAACAAGAAAATCACCAATGCATTCATGGCATGAAAAAAATAATGCAGTTTTTGTAGACGCAGGTGTGTGGTTAAGACCAAGATATTACAAACAAGGTAATGAAAATTTATTTGAAGGATCAAAAAGAGAAGCAAAAAATGTGAGAACTAATGTGGGGGTTTGTGATGTAACCACATTGGGAAAAATAGACATTAAAGGACCAGATGCTGCTGAGTTGCTTAATAGAGTTTATACTAATGCGTGGTTAAAACTTCCAGTTGGTAAAGCAAGATATGGTGTGATGTTGAGAGAAGATGGAATTGTTATGGATGATGGAACAACTACAAGAATTTCGGAAAATCACTATCATATGACAACAACTACTGCGCAAGCAGCAAATGTTCTTTCACATTTAGAATATTATTTGCAACTAGTATGGCCAGAATTAAATGTAAATGTAGTTTCAACAACAGAACAATGGGCAGGAGCTGCAATAGCTGGACCCAAGTCTAGAGATTTATTACAAAAACTATTCCCAAATTCCGATGTATCAAATGAAGGTTTGCCTTTTATGGGCTATATGGAAGAAGATTTGTTTGGAATAAAGGCTAGAATTTTTAGAATTTCATTTTCAGGTGAGCTTGCTTATGAAGTAAATGTAGCTTCTGATAATGGAAACTTTATGTGGGAAAAAATTATGGAAAATGGTCAAGAATTTAAAATTCAGCCATACGGAACAGAAGCATTATCAACTCTAAGAATTGAAATGGGACATGTTGCAGGATCAGAGCTTGATGGAAGAACAATACCTTATGACAATTCTCTTGAAGGATTGCTAAGTAAAAAGAAAGATTTTATTGGAAAAAGATCTTTAAATAGAGAAGCATTTATAGCTGAAGATAGACAAAAAGTTGTCGGAGTTGTTCCATTAGATAAAAAAACAAGTATTCCAGAAGGATCACATTTAGTTAAAGATTCAAATGCGCCATTACCAAATCCAAAATTAGGTTATATTTCAGCTTCTTGTTGGAGTGTTGAACACGATAATCCATTTTCTTTAGCAATATTAAATGATGGGAAAAATATGATTGGTGAAAAGTTATTTGTAATGTCTCCTCTTAAAAATAAAGTAATTCCAGTTGAGATAGTTTCTTCACACTATGTTGATCCAAAAGGCGAAAGGGTTAGATCGTGAGTTTAATATCTGCTTTAGCAAAAGTTCATTCAACTGGCCAATTTGGGGACCATGAAGGTAAAAATGAAAATAATATTTTAAAAATTTCTGAGATAAAGAATTTATTAATACTTCAAATAGTTCAGTATAAAAATTCTACAGTTTCAATTGAAAATATTGATATTGATGGTTTAAAATTAAAAGATAAACCATTAAATGTAACAAATAATAATGAAACAAGAATTTTATGGAATGGTCCAAAAAATTGGCTTTTAGTTTCAACAAAAAAAGATTTACTTAATAATATTTTAAAAGATTTTAAAGAAACAGATTTTGCTGTAACAGATCTATCTCATTCAAAAGCTATAATTGAAATAGAAGGCCAAGATACAAAAGAGGTTTTAAAGAAAGGCTGCCCTTTTAATTTCAATACCTTAGAAAAAAATAACTCTATAAATTCTACGTATAATGGAATAGTGTTTACTGTTGATATGCTTAATGACAATCCAAACAAAGTAAGAATATTTACCTTAAGAAGTTTTGGTGAATCTTTGTATCACTCTATTACTGATGCATCCTTAGAGTTTGGCTTTAAATCTATTTAATCTCGCGTAGCAATATAAACCCCTATCGTAGTTATTAAAAAACCTAAAAGATCTATATTAGTTAAACTTTCATTTAAAAATAACCAAGCCATTAAAGCAGATGTGGCTGGTATTAAAAAAAATATTGAAACAGTTTTGCTTGCTGAGTTATTTTTAATCAAAAACATCAATATTGTAAAAGCACCAAAAGAAACTAAAAATATCTGGTGACTCATTGCAATTATAAATGTTTGCGAAAAATCAATATATGGTTTTGCAAAAAATATTATGACCAATAGATGAAAAGTAATACCACCTATTGCTTGATACATATTACTTACTGATAATGGTAAATTATTACTAAGTTTCTTTTGCCAAATAGTTGAAGAAGTTATCGCAATTAAAGCTATTATTGTTGCAATTAAACCAGTAACTGGAATTTCCGATCCTATATCTAAACCTAAAACTAATGCTGCCCCAATAAATCCTAACAATACCCCAAACCATTGTTTGGCAGTTACTTTTTCATTTAAAATTGGTCCACTTAAAGCATTTGTGAGTATTGGTTGAAGAGTTACTATTAAAGCGGCTATACCTGTCGGCATTCCTTTTGAAATAGAAAAAAAAACTCCACCTAAATAAAGTCCATGAAAAAGAACACCACTAAAAAATGACTCAAAAAATTTTTTTCTATTTATTAAAATTTTTTGTTTTGAGTAAATAGAAAACAAGAAAAAACCAATTGCGACAATTGAAAATCTAAAAGCTAATGCTGAAAATGGATCACTGTTATCAATTATAGGTTTGGTGGTTATAAAGGCAGAGGACCATAATAAAATAAATGCTAATGGAAAAATTTTTATCATTTTTGGTTTATAAACTAAAATAGCATTTTATCTTAAAAATACCTAAATTGAACTAATTCTAGCTTGAGTTGAAGAATTAGATATGTATTAATTTATTTAAGCTTATGAAATTTTTAAAAATATCTTTTATATTTTTATCACTAATCTTTTTAAGTGGATGCCTTCAAACTACCGCACTATTAGGACCAAGTATGACTATTGCAACAACTGGAAATGTTCTTCAGGCTGGACTTCAATATGGTGCTAATACGGCTATAAAAAATGAGACAGGTAAAGACACTTTCGAGTACATACAAGACGCTGTCGAAAATCAAAGTAAAATTAATAAGTTTAAAAGAAAATTTTCAAATCTTGTGGAAAAAAATTTGAACTTACAAGAGAAAAATTAAAGCTAAATTAGTCTGAAATATTTAAAATTATTAAATTTTTTTGTTTAGTTTCTTTACACCACATTTCATAACTCTCACAAACTCTCCAAAG
>JAOHHF010000010.1 GCA_028099475.1 Candidatus Pelagibacter sp. | reverse complement strand
ATTTGCACCAGCTTCTATTGCTGCCTGACAATTATCAAAATTAATTCCTCCATCTATTTCAATATCAAAATCTATATTATTGTCAGTTTGAATTTTTTTTAGCTCTTTAATTTTTTCCAAAACTTCTGGCATAAATTTCTGACCTCCAAAGCCCGGGTTAACACTCATTATTAATACCAGATCTATTTGATCTAATAAGTTTTTTATCAAATCAATCTTAGAATCTGGATTTAGAGAAACTCCAACTTTTTTATTCAAATCTTTTATTTTTAAAATAGACTCTTTTAAATTATTAGTAGCCTCAGGATGAATAGTAATAATATCAGCTCCTGCATTTGCATAAGCTTCAATATATTTGTGAACTGGTGATATCATTAAATGTACATCAAATTGAAGTGAACAATATTTTTTAAGAGCCTTGATTACAGGAGGCCCAATTGTAAGATTTGGAACAAAATGACCATCCATTACATCTACATGGATCATATCAGCACCACCATCTTCTAGTCTTTTGATCTCTGCTCCTAGTTGACTAAAATCAGCCGATAAAATAGAAGGTGAAATTTGTATTTTTTTCATTGATTGCTAGACCTACTAGTATCAATTTTTAAAATTTAATTGAATTAAATAATTGATAAATTTGTCGAGAAATTTCACTTTCTAACGGAAAGGATAACATCCCCATTACAGAGTATCCTAAAATCCAGGGCATAAAGTAAAATCTAATCATATAAAAGAACCAAGCAACATATAATGGTACGAGAGGTGCTATAATAAAATTAGGTGTAACTGATTTAAATAATTTTATTAATGGATTTGTGTATTTTACAAATATTTTCATAAAAAAGAACTCCGAGTCTTCTTTTTGAAAAATATTCATCGCAACTCTCCCTATTAAAGTCCACATAATGACACCGAGTAGGTAATCAATAATATAAACTAAAGGATGAAGGTTTGCTGACATTAAGAAATTTATATTGGAAAAAGGAATAAATTAAAAGGGGCGAAATTAATCGCCCCTCTATTTAATTAAGATTTGATTGTTCTATTTACCAGTAACGGTTCTACCGCTTGGTATACGAACTTCATCAACCATTTTTTGAGTAGCTTTATCTGGCTCTTGTGTGATTAAACTTACCACAACCATAGAAACCAAACTTACTGCCGCTCCAAAGATACCAAATGTTAATTGAGTAATACCTAGGAAACCACTTCCACCAGTTCTTACCCAAACTAGATACCAAATTGAAGACGCAAGACCTAAAGCCATACCAGCAATAGCACCTTGTCTGTTAGCTCTCTTCCACCATACACCTAGTACAAGTGGGAAGAACAATCCAGACATCGCAAAGTCAAAAGCCCAGATTACTGAACCTAAGATACCTTGGATTTCCATTGCAGCAATAGTTGCTCCAGCAAAACCAATTACTACAAGTAATATCCTTGCAACAAGTAGTCTTTTTGCAGTCTCTGCTTTTGGATCTATCATTTTGTAATAAACATCATGAGAAATCGCATTAGCAATTGCCAAGATCAAACCATCAGCAGTTGACATGGCAGCAGCCATACCTCCAGCAGCAACCAGACCTGAAATTACATATGGTAATCCAGCTATTTCTGGTGTTGCTAATACTACAGCTTTACCACCCATGAAAAACTCGTTTAATTCAAGAGTTCCATTTCCGTTAAAGTCACTGATGAACATCAAGTTTGCCTGATTCCAGTTTTGGAACCAATCAATTGATTGAACTTCAGCAAATGATTTACCAATAATACCCGTAGATAAAGTTGGATCAATCAATGATAATTTAGATAGCGTTGCTAACATTGGTGCAGAAGAGTACAGAAGGAAGATAAAGAATAATGACCAACCAACTGATTTTCTAGCTGCTTTTACACTTGGAGTAGTAAAGTATCTCATCATAACATGCGGTAATGATGCTGTTCCCATCATCATTGCCAATGCTAAAGAAATAAACGCCCAAGGCGTTGCATTCACTGCAGAGTGTGCTTTAGTTATTCCAGCTAACCCTTTAGGTACCGTTGCTAAATCAGCAGCAGAGTTTTTAACAAACCCAAACTGTTGTTCTAACTCACCAATTCTAGCTACTTCATCAGCTAACATAAAGTGAGGGAAGAAACCTGCACCCATTTTGTTACTGATCCAAAAAATTGGAAGTAAGTAAGCTATAATTAGTACGATGTATTGTGCAACCTGTGTCCAAGTTACCGCTCTCATACCCCCCAACATTGAACAAAGTAAAATACTTATTAGTCCAATATATACAGCGTATTTAAAGTCGATATCTAGAGCAACAGATGCAATAGTACCTGTAGCGTTAATTTGTGCAGTCACATATGTAAATGAGGCAACAGTTAAAACTATTACTGCAAGTAGTCTTGCTAAATTACCACCGTATCTTGTACCTATAAAATCTGGAACTGTGTAACAGCCAAATTTTCTTAAGTATGGTGCTAATAAAGTTGCAACTAATATATAACCACCAGTCCAACCAACAAGTAGTGCCATGTAACCATAACCTTTAAAGTAAATACCACCTGCCATTGCAACGAATGAAGCACCAGACATCCAGTCTGCTGCTGTCGCCATACCGTTGAATACAGTTGGAACTTGCCTTCCAGCTACGTAATACGCATCTGCTTGAGCCGTTCTTGATAGATAACCAATTAATGCATAGATGAATATTGTAAAAGCTACAAAAGCGATACCTATCGCTTTAGCAGTCATACCCATCTGCTCACCAATTGCCATTAAGATTATGAAACCTATAAATCCTCCAGTATAGATTCCGTAAACTTTTGGCAAATTGTCTATAAATTTACCTTTAATCATTAATCATCTCCTCTTTCGTTGAAGCCGAACTCTTCGTCGATTTTCTCTTGCCTATTAGCAAACCAGAAAATCAAGATTACGAAAATTCCAAGAGATCCCTGACACGTAAACCAATACGTCCATGGATAACCGAAAGGTCCAGTAACCTCATTCATTTCAGCTGCAAAAAGGAAGATGCCAATTGAGAATACAAACCAAATTGCCAGTGTTACGAATAACAATGACCTGGTTTTTTCCCAGTGTTTTTCTGCGTTTGACATTTATACCTCTCTCTTTAAGTTATAACTTTGCAAAACCATAACCATTATGAACGTTTTGAAAAGGTGAAAATTAATCATAATAGCTACATATTTACTTGGTTTTTTAAGATATAATTGTCACAAACATCAAATTTATGGAAAAATATAAACTTTCTTGGAGAGACATATCCTTTAAAGATTTCAAAGTTTATTTGTTTGCACTGTTTAAAGCTTTTATTCCTAAGAAAAAAATTAAAAATTTAGATGAACTTGAGTATTTTATTCAAAGTAAATCTGCCTGGGTATCGCAGGTTACTTTATATAGTTATTTAAAAACAAGAATGGGAACAAAATATGTTCTTCATTTCGATAATGATGTTTTTATGTCTTCAGTTAATCTTGCAAAATGGAATATTTATTCTGTAGCATTACAAGATTTAACTTTTTTTACATTTTCATATTTAAAAGTTAACTCAAATTATAAAAATATGGATCAAGCAAAAGAGATTTTCAATAAAATTTTAGATGATGAGACTTCTAATAACATGCCACTTGATATAATTAAAAAAGCAAAAGAGGAATTTAATGAAAGACTTCAAAATTTAAATTGGGAAATTTACTTTAAAGATCTTCCATTTAATCCGAGCGCTTTGTCATTATATAAATGGGCACCAATAGCAGAAGAGCTAAAATCTTTAGATAGAAAAATTGTATTAAATTCAATGATACTTAAGTGGGATATTATTAAACAGGAATTTGAGAAGTTAATCGAATTTTAGATATTTTTTCTATTGTCAACTAAACTTTCAACAACACTTGGGTCAGCTAATGTAGTTGTATCACCCAGTTGATCATGTTCATTTGCTGCAATTTTTCTTAAAATTCTTCTCATTATTTTACCTGATCTAGTTTTTGGAAGACCTGGAGTAAAATGGATTAAATCTGGTGTTGCTAGGGGTCCTATTTGTTTTCTAACCCACAACTTTAAATCTCTTTCTAGATCACCCGTTTCTCTTTCTCCTACGTTCAAAGTTACATAACAATAAAGTCCATTACCCTTAATATCATGTGGATATCCAACTACTGCTGCTTCAGCAACTTTAGGGTGAGCTACAAATGCGCTTTCGATTTCAGCTGTTCCAAGATTGTGTCCTGATACAATAATCACATCATCTACTCTACCAGTGATCCAGTAATATCCATCTTTATCTCTTCTACATCCATCTCCAGTAAAATATTTTCCATCAAATTGTGAAAAATATGTGTCAATAAATCTTTGATGGTCACCATAAACAGTCCTCATTTGACCCGGCCAAGATTGACCAATGCATAGTCGTCCCTCTCCAGGACCTTTAATCTCTTTACCTTTTTTATCAACTAAAACTGGTTTTATTCCATAGAAAGGTTTGGTTGCTGAGCCAGGTTTTAAATTCATGGCACCGGTTTGGGGAGCGATCATTATACCACCTGTTTCAGTTTGCCACCAAGTATCAACTATTGGGCATTTGGAATTTCCTACAGTTTTGTAGTACCACATCCATGCCTCAGGATTTATTGGTTCACCAACAGTTCCTAGTAATTTTAATGATTTTCTGGAGGTTTTATTAACGGGTTCATCACCTTCCCTCATCAATGCTCTGATTGCAGTTGGGGCTGTATAAAAAGTATTAACTTTATATTTATCTATAATTTGCCACCATCTAGAAGTGTCAGGATAATTTGGAATACCCTCAAACATTATTGTAGTTGCTCCATTAGCAAGAGGTCCATAAATTATATAACTATGGCCAGTTACCCACCCAATATCAGCTGTACACCAGTAAATATCTTTTGGTTTGTAATTAAAAATATATTGATGTGTCATCGAAGCATACACCATATATCCACCAGTTGTGTGAAGAACTCCTTTAGGTTTTCCAGTTGAGCCAGATGTATACAAAATAAATAATGGATCTTCCGCATTCATTTCTTCTGGTTCGCAATTACTAGATACATCTTTAATTAAGTCGTGGTACCAAACATCTCTATTACTGTCCCAATTAATATAATTTCCTGTTCTTTTAACAACGATACATTTTTTTACATTAGGACAACTTAATAGCGCCTCGTCAGTTGTGTATTTTAGAGGAATAGTTTTTCCACCTCTAACACCTTCGTCTGCTGTAATAATATATTCAGACTCACAATCATTCACTCTTCCTGAAATAGAATCTGCTGAAAAACCACCAAAAATAATTGAGTGGACAGCTCCAATTCTAACACATGCAAGCATCAAAATTGCAAGCTCAGGAATCATTGTTAAATAAATAGTAACTCGATCACCTTTTTTAATTCCTAATTTTTTAAGACCATTAGCAGCCTTTGATACTTTTTGATGAAGTTGTTTGTAAGATATTTTTTGACTATCTTTTGGATCATCTCCAACCCAAATAATTGCAGTTTTATCTTTTTTATCTTTTAGATGCCTATCAATACAATTAGCTGAAGCATTTAAAGTTCCATCTTGAAACCATTTTATTTTAACTTCTTTAGTACTATATTTTACATCTTTAATTTTTTTATATGGTTTTATCCAGGAAATCCTTTTTCCTTCTTTTTTCCAAAATTCATCATTTCTTTTTATAGATTGCGAATATTTATCTTGATATTTGTTTTTTGTAGCTAAGCTACTTTTAATCCACTCAGGTTTAGTTTTTATAATAAGTTCTTCTGAAGAATCTGTAATTTTTTTTTTAATTTTAACTTTTTTTCTTACTTTAGTTTTTTTCCGAACATTTTTTGAAGTTTTCTTCCTAACTTTAGTTTTCTTCTTCTTTTTTGTAGGCATGATAAAATTATTTTTTTAGACTTTACTCATATTATTTATAATTTTCCAGCTCTTATAGTCAATCGGCATCACGGATAGTCTACTTTGTTTAATCAATGTTAAATGGCTTAAATCTTTATTTTTTTTAATGTTTTCCAAAGTTATGGGTTTTGAAAGTTTATTTTTAAATTTTACAGTAACAGCAACAAAGCGGCCGCTTTTATCAGTTTTATCAATGTAAGACTCTTTAATAACCTCGACAATACCAACAATCTCTTTTCCAATATTTGAATGATAAAAAAAACAAAGATCACCTTTTTTCATACTCTTTAAATTTTTTGCCGCTTGATAATTCCTAACGCCATCCCAAGGCGCACCTTTTGCTCCAACTTTTTTTTGTTGATCTATAGACCATACATCAGGCTCTGATTTCATTAACCAATATTTCATTATAATTGTACTCCTGCTCCTTTAAGAAAAACAGCATTTTCATCTAAAGGCCATCTTGGTTTTGCTGGATGATCCAAATTATCAAATTGTCTTAATTTAAACTTCTCTAAACCGACCATAGCAATCATTGCAGCATTGTCTCCACAAAATTCAATTGGTGGAAACATACTTTGATAATTTTCTTCATCACATAAATTAACTAACATAGACCTTATTTTTTTATTAGCCGCTACTCCTCCAGCAACTACAAATATTTTTTTCTCTACATTGTTTTGTTTTTCAAATTCAGCAAATGCAATCTTAGTTTTTTTATATAAAATTTGCTCAACTGTTTTTTGAAAAGAAGCAGCAAGATCAAATTTTTCCTGATCTGTTTTAATATTTTTTGTTATTTTTAAAATTGCCGTTTTAAGTCCTGCAAAAGATAAGTTACATCCCCCCTTATTGAAAATTGGTTTTGGTAAATCATATTTATTAGGATCACCTTTTTCTGCTAATATTTCTATTTGAGGCCCACCTGGAAATTCAACTCCTAAAAGTTTTGCAGTCTTATCAAACGCTTCACCTAATGCATCATCAATTGTTGTTCCTAATCTTTTATATTTTCCTAACCCTTGAACATTTAGATATTGAGAGTGCCCACCTGAAATTAATAAAAGCAAATATGGATAATTTAGTTTTGAATTTAGTTTTGGGCTTAGAGCATGACCTTCTAAATGATTAACAGCAATGAAAGGTTTGTTTAAAGCAGAGGCAAATGCTTTTCCAAAACTTAGACCAACAGACAAACATACTATTAATCCAGGACCAGCAGTTGATGCTACTGCATCAATTTCTTCGATCTTTCTTCCACTATCATCAATTGCTTTTTGAACAATCCAGTCAATTTTTTCCATGTGAGTTCTTGCTGCCAATTCAGGAACAACTCCTCCAAATTCTTTGTGGACATCAACTTGGCTTGAAACAATATTGGATAAAACTAGCGGTATTTCTTGCTCATTTTCAGTAATAATAGAAGCTGCTGTTTCATCACAGCTAGATTCAATTCCAAGAATTAAGGGTTTTTTACTCATTCAAATAGTTTTTATTAATTGTACAATCTCAATACAAGTAAGAAATATATTTATTTATGCAGAGAAAATTTACCATTGGATCTAGAGGTAGCAAGTTAGCATTAATCTATGCTCAAAATGCTAAAAATAAGATTATTCAAAATACAAATTTAAATGAAGACGATGTGGTAATTAAAGAAATAACTACAAAAGGAGATCAGGTTCAAGATATAAGATTATCAGAAGTAGGTGGAAAAGGTTTATTTTCAACAAATATAGAAAAAGAACTTCAAGATAAAAAAATTGATATAGCAGTTCATGCATTAAAGGACATGCCAGCGATTGAAACTGATGGTTTAAGAACGAATACTTTTTTAAAAAGAAACGATCCGAGAGAAATTTTAATAACTAAAGATAAAAAGAAACTCAAAGAATTAAAATCTGATTCAGTAATTGGAACATCATCTTATAGAAGAGAATTTCAAATTAAACAAATTAGATCAGATGTTAACTGTAAGCTAATTAGAGGAAATGTTGATACAAGAATTAAAAAACTTAATGAGGGTTTGTATGATGCAATAATATTATCTTATGCAGGAATTCAATCTTTATCAATAGAAGATAAAATTACTGAAGTGTTTTCAACTGAAGAAATCATTCCAAGCGCTGGACAAGGAATAATTTCTCTTCAATGTCGAAATGATGATGAAGAAGTTATTTCAGTTTTAGATAAAATTAATGACCAAGAAACATTCCAAAGAG
Organism: Candidatus Pelagibacter sp.; assembly: GCA_028099475.1. The sequence continues at coordinate 20,756 of JAOHHF010000010.1, read as the reverse complement.
CCCATGCTGAAAGAAATGTTCTTAAAGTTTTAGAAGGTGATTGTGAAACAGCTGTGGGGGCTCATTCTATTATTGAAGGTGATGAAATTATTTTAGAAGCAGAGCTTTTTTCTTTAGATGGTACACAGAGATTTTATGAAAAAAAATCTTCAAAAATTGATAATGCAAAAGAACTTGGTAAAGATATGGGTCAAATATTAAAAACAAAATCAAATAACTCCTATAAAAGATAATATGCATATTTTATTAACTAGACCTTTAGAAGATTGTTCTGAAATGATTATAAAATTTAAATCTTTAGGACATCAAGTTTCTCATCTCCCATTATTGAATATAGAAAAGATAGATTATGAGTGGATTAATTTTTCAGATTATAAAGGGATTATCTTTACAAGTGCAAATGCTGTCAAATATCTAGATCATAAAAATATTGATAAAAATCATTTATGTTTTTGTGTGGGAAGTGCTACTGAAAAAAAAGCAAGAAGTGCTGGCTTTCAAAACGTAATAGCTGCAGAGGGAAATGTTGGGAATTTAAAAGAGTTAATTTTACAAAACTTTGATCAAAAAGATGGACAACTAATTTATATAAGTGGAGAGACCATCTCAGTTGACTTAGATCGACAATTAATAAATGAAGGTTATAGCGTTAAGAGAATAGTTAATTATAGAACTGTTTATAATCAAAAATTTGATGATAATTTCGTTAGAGAATTAATGTTACAGATACCAGACATGGTTTATATTTATTCTCAAAATAGTGCTTCAAGTTTCTTAAATTTTATAAAGATTAATCAATCAGAAAGCCTTTGGATGAATACAAATTTGATGTGTATTGGTGAAAAAACCTCATCCATATTGAATGAAATTAAATGGAAGAAGATATTTCTTTTTAATCCTGGAGAAGAAGAGTTTTTGTTATATAAAATTTAGCTATGGAAATAATAAATAATTTTTCTAACATATTTTCTTCAGTCTGGAAGCAAGGAATTCTTGGCGTTGATATTTTTCAAATATTAATTGGTATTGGAATATTTTTTATTTTCTTAGTTTTTAGAGGATTAATTAGCAAACTCATTATAAAAAAATTAGAAATAATCTCTAAAAGAACAACCAATAAATTAGATGATACTTTTGTTCATGCTTTAGTTGGACCCGCAAGGTTTTTACCAATTGTTCTTGGTTTTTTTATTGCAAGTTATTACATGACTTTTTCAAGTGAAGGCCGAGAGGTTGTAGATACTATTAATAGAACTTTAATCACTATTTTAATTTTTTGGGTAATTCATCAAATCATTGAACCTATATCTTATATTTTAAGTGGATTAGATAAGCTCTTAACTAGAGAATTAATTGGATGGATTATTAAATCTCTAAAAATTTTAATTTTTATATTAGGGTTAGCAGCCGTTTTAGAGTTATGGGGAATAAAAATTGGTCCAATTATTGCTGGACTTGGATTGTTTGGTGTAGCGGTTGCATTGGGTGCTCAAGATTTATTTAAGAATTTAATTTCAGGAATTTTGGTGTTAGTTGAAAAAAGATTTAAAATTGGAGATTGGATTCTAGTTGAAGGAATTATTGAAGGTACAGTTGAAAATATTGGATTTAGATCTACTTCAGTTAGAAAATTTGATAAATCACTTGCAATCATTCCCAATTTTCAGTTTGCTGAAAATGCAGTTGTAAATGTTAGTGAAACTTCTAATTGGAGAATAAGATGGATAATTACTCTTCAATACGACTCAACTATTGAACAGCTTAAAAAAGTAAGAGAAGAAATAGAAAATTATATAAATAACAGTAACGATTTTGATAAATCAGCAGGTGTTGCGGTTAGAATTGAAAAATTTTCAGATAGTTCAATTGATATATTGGTAAGATGTTTTACAGACTCTAATAGTTGGAGCAACTCTCTTGAAGTTAAGGAGAGATTAGCAATTGAAATAAAACAAATTGTTGAAAAAAATGGAGCTTCTTTTGCTTTTCCAAGTCAATCGATTTATATCGAAAAGAAATGATAGCAATTTTTTATCTAGTTTTACAAATTTTAAAACTTTACTCCTACGTGGTCATAGCAAATGTTTTGATAAGTTGGTTGATTGCTTTTAATATATTAAATACTCAAAATAGACTTGTTTATTCAATTTTAGAATTGTCTTATAGGTTAACCGACCCAATATTAAAACGAATTAGAGGCTTTTTACCTAATCTTGGATCATTAGATATATCACCAATTATTCTTCTACTATTGATTTGGTTTATCGAAATGTGTATGAAGCTGTACATTGCACCAATGATTTTTTAAGGAAATTAAATGATATTAATAGATGGTAAAAAAGCTGCAGCAGAACTAAGAGAAGAACTAAAACAAGAAGTAGCTGAGCTAAAAACTAAATACAATAAAGTCCCAGGTTTAACCGTAATTTTAATTGGAGATATGGCTCCAAGTCAAATTTATGTTCGTAATAAAGAAAAATCTGCCAACGAAGTAGGTTTGAAATCTGAAGTAATTAGATACCCAGACTCTGTCGAAGAAAAAACTGTATTAGAAAAAATTGAAGAATTAAATAATGATGAAACTGTTTCGGGAATTTTAGTTCAACTTCCATTACCAAAACATATTGATAAACAAAAAGTTATTGAAACAATCACGCCCTCAAAAGATGTAGATGGTTTTCATCCAATGAATGTGGGAAATTTGTCATCAGGATACGAAAGCTCTGTGCCTTGCACTCCACTTGGGTGTTATTTAATGATTAAAAAGATTGAACCAAATTTAAGTGGTAAAAAAGCAGTTGTAGTTGGAAGATCTAATTTAAATGGAAAACCAATGACACAGCTTCTTCTTAAAGAAAACTGTACAGTAACAATTACACATTCAAGAACAAAAGATTTAAAAGCAGAATGCTTAGAAGCAGATATTATAGTTGCAGCAGTAGGTATTCCAGAACTTGTTAGAGGTGATTGGGTTAAAAAAGATGCTATTGTAATTGATGTTGGAATTAATAAAACAGAAAACGGCATAGTAGGAGATGTTGCATTTGATGAAGTTTCTAAAGTTGCTAAAGCATTAACACCAGTTCCCGGCGGAGTAGGACCAATGACAATAGCATGTTTATTAAAAAATACTGTTGAGTGTTTTAAAAGATCACAAAAATAAACACTTTTTCATTAGTAAGTTTTATTGTCTCAAATTGATAAAACTTCATTAATTTCTTTTTTTATTTGATAGAGTTTTTAAATGAAAAAACCTCCGTATGAATATCGAATTGGAATAATAATGGTTTTGCTCACTGCAGTTCCAATTGGAGCAACTCAGTTAGGTTGGTATTTATATGGTAAACAAGTTGGTTTTGACTTTGGTATGATAGCTGGAACTTTTTCTGTAATTTTAGCTGGTTATTTAATGTACCAAAAAGGCTGGCGTGATGAGGATGAAGATTAACTTATGGAAAAAATAATTTTTTTTGGTTTAGCTATTCCAATTCTTGGGTTCGTTTTTTATTTAGGTGGAACGGCCATTATGAAAGGTTTTAAAGCTAAAGTTGAGAATAGACCTGAAAAACCTGAAGAAGAGCAACAAATAGATCGGCAACCAAATAGCGACAATCTTAGTAATGAAATCACAAAGCTAAATGAATTGCTCCAAAGTGGTGTGCTTACCCAAGAAGAATTTGAAAAGGCAAAAAAAAAATTATTAGATAACTAATTTTAATCTAATATTTTTTTTATAGAGTTAATTTCTCCAATTTTAAAAGTTATTGCGTCTTCTTTTTTAAAACCAAATTTTTCAGCATTTTCTTTAAATCGAATAGGAGGTTGCATTATAGGCTCAAGAGATAAAACAAAAGTTCCCCAGTGCATACCCAATACTTTTTTACTTTTTAAATCTTGCGCAACATTAAGGGCCTCTTCAGGAGTAGTGTGATAAATAGATTTGTCAAACATCGGTCTAAAATCATATGCTCCAATATTAATCATTGTAATATCGATTGGACCGTATTTTTTCCCAAGTTCTTTATAAATATTTCCGTATCCAGTATCACATGCAAAAAATATTTTTTTATTTTTATATTCAATTAAAAAATTACCCCATAAAGTTTTGTTAGCATCAGTCAGACTTCTTTTTGACCAATGGACTGCAGGTAAGAATGTAATCTTTAAATCATTATTAATTTGTATTTCATCATACCAGTCCATTTCGTTAACATCTTTGTATCTTTTGAAATATTTACCAAGTTTAAGAGGAAGCAAAACCTTTGCATCTTTATAAGGAAATCCTCTAATAGTTGACATATCTTGGTGATCATAATGATTGTGTGTAAGCAGAAATACATCTGTTTTTGGAATTTCTTTTAATTGAATAGCTGGCTCAATATATCTTTTTGGACCAAATATTAAAGGCCCTGCATTTTTTGAAAAAACTGGATCTGTAATAATCGTTGTTTCACCTAATTTAATTAAGAATGTAGCATGCCCTATCCAAGCTATATAATCATCATCTTTAAATTTCTCTAAATTTTCTTTAACAATTTTCTTATCGATGACATGATCTTTTGGAACAGTAATATCAATTTTCTTTTTTTCTTTAATAAATGTTCTATAGGAAAATTTTACATCATTTGCTCTAACTGGAGACCCTTCAGGATTCCTAAAGGTTCCATCTGGCAAATGATGATAAGGTCGTTTTTCCATGCAATTAGCTCAACATTAAAAAAAAGAATGATTAATAGAAAAGATATTAATTTTTTCATAAGTTAATTTTTTTCCATTAGCCATAAAGCTGCTTCTCCTAAAAAGTAAATTTTTCCATTATTTGGATGTACTTGTATATCTCTTATTCTGCCAATTTTATTTTTAAAAATGATATCTTCTTTAATATTTGATAAGTCGTTAAATACTAATTTTCTTAAGGATTGATCTCTTAGTGAAGTGATTAAAGCATGTCCATTCCATTCACTGAATTCTTTACCTTTGTAAATGGTTATTGCGCTTGTAGCAATTGAGGGCACCCAGTACTGAATAGCTTTAGTAAAGCCAGGTTTCCATTTTGGTCCAATTTTAGTACCTGAATAGCTCTTCCCGCCCCATCCTAATATCTTCCAACCATAGTTTTCACCTTTTTTTGCTACGCCAAACCAATCGCCACCTCTTGCTCCGTGGTTGCTTAAATAAATTTTTTTATCATAGGGAGATAATGTTAATCCCTGTGGGTTTCTAACACCTATTTGATAAATTTCCGGTAACCAATCAGATTTTCCCTCAAACTTTGGATTATCTTTTGGAATACTACCATCTGTATGAATTCTTATAATACTTCCAGGATGTTTTGTAGGATCTTGTGCAATCATTCCCATTCCTCTCTCACCAGCGGATGCATAAAGATATTTACCTTTAATCGCTAACCTAGAGCCAAAATGATAGCCTGAGTCTATAGGAGGGTTTGCTTGAAATATATTTTTAAATTTTAATTCCTTTTTATTTAATGATGCCTTTGCAATTGAAGTACTTGTTTTTCCATTACCTCTATCTTCAGAATACGAAACCCAAAGATAATTGTCTTGGTAAATAATATCTAATAATCCACCTTGTCCAACATTTAAAAAATTTAAGTTATGTTTAACTTCAAAAGTATTTTCTGAATTAATATTAACTATTTTTATTTTTCCATCTTTCTCAGTTACAATTATTTCATCATTGCTAATAAATGCGGAACCCCAAGGTTCATCTAATTTTGTAACTTTGGTTAAAGAATAATCATCAGAATAACTTACTGAAGAAAAAAAAAGAAAAAAAATTAATAAAAAATATTTTCTCACTCTAAGATAGTTTTGATCTACCACCATCAACAGCAATTATTTGGCCTGTAACCCAAGAACTATCTTCTGTAAGTAAGAATTTAGCAAGAGCAGCAGAGTCTTTTCCTTCACCTAATCTTTTTAGCGGATGGGCTTTTGCAATACCCTCTGCTATTGTAGTATTTTTAAGCATTGGTTCAGCAATTTTTGATTTTGTTAAACTTGGAGCAATACAATTCACTCTTATATTTGGGGCAAATTCTGCTGCTAGCGATACCGTTAAACCTTCAACAGCAGCTTTAGCTGACGCAATAATTGCATGGTTTGTAAATCCTCTTTGAGCTGCAACTGTTGAAAATAAAACAATTGAGCCCTTGTTTTTTTTTAAACTTTCTTGATATCCTTTAATAGCCTCTACAGCTGAATAAAGATTTAATTTCATACATTTATCAAAATCTTGTTCGGTAACCATTCTTAATGGCTTCAAATCAATTGAACCAACGCAGTATGCAATTCCTTTTATCTCGGAAACGTCTGCTTTAACTTTTTCAATAAAACCTTCTTCTAAAACATCAGCAACTGTAAATGTGCAACCTAATTTTTCAGCAATAGAACTTACTTCACTTTCATTCCTTGCAATTAAGTGGATATCATTTCCAGAATTTTTTAATTGTTCAGCTAAACTTGAACCAATAGAACCTGTCGCACCAAAGATTAGATATTTTTCTGACATAAATTTTTTAATTAGTTATATTTAACTATGAAATTATTTCTTATACTTGGTAATCAATTATTTCCATTAAAATACTTAGACCGCTTCAAAAAGGATCATGTTTTTTTTATGGCTGAAGATAGTGGATTATGCACTTATGAAAAACATCATAAGCAAAAAATACTGCTATTCTTATCTTCTATGCGATCATATGCAGATAGTCTCAAGAAGAATAGGTTTAAATTAGATTACTTAAAAATAGAAGATAAAGATTTTAAAGATGATTATTTAAAGAAATTAAAAAAAATAATTAGTCAAAAAAAAATTACTGAAATTACAAGCTTTGAGATCGAAGATAAATTTTTTGAAAAGAAAATTTTGCAATTCCTAAAAAAAGAAAAAGTTAAATGGAATATGGTTCAAACACCCATGTTTTTAAATTCTAGAGATGAATTTAAAAATTATTTGGGAAAATCCAAAAAACCCTTTATGGCGACATTCTACAAAGAAGTTAGGAGAAAATCTGGAATTCTAATGGGTGCTGATGGAAATCCTATTGGAGGTAAATGGAGTTTTGATGAAGATAATAGAAATAAATTACCTAAAGATATTTCAATACCAAAATTTCCAAAAATTAATGAAACTAGTCATACTAAAAAGCTAAAACCAATTATTGAAAAATTATTTAAAAATCATCCAGGAAGCACAAATAACTTTTGGCTTGCAACAGAATATGAAGATGTTGTTAAACTTTTAAACTTTTTTATAAAAGAAAAATCTAATTTATTTGGTGATTACGAAGATGCTGTGAATCAAAATGATAATATTTTATTTCACAGTGCTTTAAGTCCTTATTTTAACTTAGGTTTAATAACCCCTGAATTTATTATTCAAAAAATTTTAGATTTTCATAAGAAAAATAAAATAAGAATGAACTCACTTGAAGGATATATCCGTCAGGTAATTGGATGGAGAGAGTTTATGCGAGGAATTTATCAAGGTTATTCTGAAGAAATGGAATCTAGAAATTTCTTTAAACAAAATAGAAAAATGAAAAGTTCTTGGTATGAAGGAACCACAGGCTTACCGCCGTTAGATCATGCAATCCAAAATGCTGTTAATCATGGATGGTCTCATCACATAGAAAGATTAATGATCTTATCCAACATAATGAACCTTTGTGAAATTAAGCCCACAATAGTTTATAAATGGTTTATGGAAATGTTTGTAGATTCATCTGACTGGGTAATGGTTCCAAATGTATATGGGATGGGTTTATTCAGCGATGGTGGAATTTTTGCAACCAAACCTTATATCTGTGGATCTGCTTATTTTATGAAAATGATGGATTTTAAAAAAGGGGATTGGTGTAATACGATGGACGGATTGTATTGGAGGTTCATTGATAGAAATAGAAAATTTTTTTTAACAAATCCAAGATTATCAATGATGGTTCGTATCTTTGATAAAATGAAAGAGGAAAGAAAAAAAATGATTTTATCTGAAGCAGATAAATTTATTAAACAAAATACAATTTAGTGAAAAAAGAAAATCTACCTTCAAAAATTTGTCCAGTTTGTAAAAGACCCTTTGTTTGGCGCAAGAAGTGGAAATTAAATTGGGATAAAGTAAAGTATTGTTCTAAGAAGTGTTCTAAGTGATTTATTTATCTCTATTTGCTATATCTTTTTTAGCAGCAACAATTTTACCATTTTCTTCTGAACTCACATTAGCAGGGTTAATTGCAACATCAGATTATGACAATTTATTATTGTTAATTGTTGCAAGTTTTGGAAATGTTTTAGGGTCTGTTGTAAATTGGGCCTTAGGATCTTATTCTAGAAACCTTACTACAAAAAAGTGGTTTCCATTTAAAGAAACACAAATAGAAAGATCATCAAAATGGTTTAGAAAGTTTGGTAAATGGTCATTATTATTTGCCTGGGTTCCTGTTTTAGGTGATCCACTAACTTTAGTTGCAGGCATATTGAGAGTAAAATTTATTGATTTTATTATTTTAGTGGCAATTGGAAAAGTAAGCAGATACCTTATCGTCTTCTATTTGATTGGTTAAGCTATGAATATATTAGTTTTACAACATATAAAAATTGAAGATCCTGGTTATATTAAAGACTTAATGTTAGCTGATGGAGTTAAGTTAACTACTATTGAGCTTGATGAAGGAGAGAAAATTCCAACTAATCTTAATCAATTTGATGGAATGTTTTGTATGGGTGGCCCAATGGATACCTATATGGAAAAAGAATATCCTTGGTTAATTGAAGAAAAAAAAGCAATTAAAGAATTTGTTATCAACTTAAAAAAACCTTATTTAGGATTTTGTCTTGGTTGCCAGTTATTAGGCGAAGTTGTGGGTGGTAAAGTGGTTAAATCAAATCCAGCAGAAATTGGTATTATGGACATTAATTTTACAAAAGAGAAAAATGAAGATAAATTATTTTCTAAATTTCCAAATCAGATTAAAAGTTTGCAATGGCACTCTTATGAGGTTCAAGGGATAGAGAATAATAAAGATATAACTTTATTAGCTTCATCTCCTGTAACCAAATACCAAATTTTTAAATATCAAAATCATGCTTATGGAATTCAATTTCACATAGAAATTAAAGATACTACTGTCAATGAGTGGGGATGTGTTCCAGAATATAAAAAAGCTCTTGAAGATCAGCTAGGAAATGGTGCTTTAGAAAAATTTGATAATGCCGCAAAAGATAATATGTCTGATATGAATAATTATTCTAAAATTCTTTACGAGAATTTTAAAAAGATATCATGAAAAAATTTAAACTAGGTCCCAAAGTAAAATTTAAAAAAGCAAAGCTTCCAGTAAAAAAAAGATTGGTTGGTGATTATACAATCCTTGAGCCTTTAAACGTTAGGAAACATGCACAAAATCTATATTTAGAATATTCAAAAGATAAAAAGAATATAATTTGGACATACTTACCTTACGGTCCATTTAGAACATATTTAAGTTTTAGAAATTGGCTTAAATCATTTTGTTTAAACAAAGACCCTTTTTTTTATGCAATTTATTCTAAGAGACATAAGAAATATTGTGGGATGGCGAGTTATTTAAGAATTGAACCCGATCATGGTTCAATTGAAGTTGGGCATATAAATTATTCTCCACTTTTACAAAATTCTGTTGAGGGAACTGAAACAATGTATTTGATGATGAGAAATGCCTTCGATGTTTTAGGTTACAGAAGATATGAATGGAAATGTAATAATTTAAATTCAGCCTCAAAAAAAGCAGCTTTAAGATTAGGTTTTAGATTTGAAGGTGTGTTTAGACAGATGTTTATTTTTAAAGGTAGAAGTAGAGACTCGGCTTGGTTTTCAATCCTAGATAATGAATGGCCAAGAAATAGAAAAAGATATTTAAAATATTTAAAAAAGACAAATTTTGATATAAATTTTAAACAGATAAAGAAAATATGAATAATAAATTTTTTGAATGGGCTGGTGTCATTACGGCTATTTTGTATTCAATGTTTGTGGCACTAAATATTGGAATAGAATTTTTTGGTTTCTGTTTATTACTATTATCAGCAATTTTAATTGGAATTTGGGCCTATCGAGGAGGTCATAAAGGTATATTATTGTTACAATTCTTTTATGCAACAGCTGGAATTATAGGAATGGTACGTTGGTTTTAATTTAAATTGTAATTGCTTTTTAAAAAGATAAATCAATCAAATGTCAGAAATTTTTATTCAAACTTTTTTCTTATATTTTATAGTTATAGATCCATTGGGAAATACTCCGCTATTTTTAAGTATTACTCAAAACATGGATACTAACAAAAAAATAAGAATAGCATTAAGTGCATCAATAATAGCTTCAATCATATTGTTATTTTTTGCATTACTTGGAAGTTCATTATTAAGTTATTTAAATATTTCTTACCCAGCTTTTACAATAGGGGGTGGAATTATTTTATTAATAATTGCCATCGAAATGTTGTTTGATAAGCGCCAACAAAGAAAGGGAGAAGATCTAGACCTTAATTCTGATAATGTTAGTATTTTTCCATTAGCAACACCTATTATTGCTGGTCCTGCAGCTATTACCTCAGTAATTGTTTCTGTTTCAGATATTGGAATTAATTTTACCAATCAAACAGTAGGAATGTTTTCATTAATAATTGTTTTAATTTTAACTTTTATAATTTTTTTTATAGCTTCAAAATTTTCTAAATTAATAAATAAAAAAATAATTGGTGTTATCTCTAGAGTAGTAGCTATTATTCTTGTTGGATTAAGTGTTCAATATATTTTAGATGGTATTAAAACTTTCTTGGCTTAATTAAAATTAGCAATTATTTTTGGGATATAATTTTTAAAATTAAAAAAACCTTTATTGCAATATTGCCAAGAAAACTGATCTAATTTTCTATATAAAAATTTTATATTTTGTAATTGATTATTTTGAATAAAATTCAAATTTTCACTAACAGTTGGATAAAGAGCATAAACTTCCTCAGTAATATTCTTTAAATCATTAATGTTAATAGTTTCACAATTAATTGATTTTTCAATTAATCTTGTTTTTTGATCCTCTAAAAGATTAGCTTTAAATTTCAATACTTTTTCACTTAATTTAATAGCTCTATTTGTATCATTTAAGACTAACAAAATTTTTTTAAATTTATGTTCTTTAAAATCAGAAAATTCAAAAGTCATATTATTTTCAAATATTAATAAAATTTTATCTTCTAAAATTTGAGAATTTAAAAATTCTTTTTTATTTATTGGATAAGTTTTATCATTGAATATTGATGAGGCATTTTCATTAAGCTGTATATTTTGAAATCGATTATTAGTAAATTTTTTAATATTCCATTCACTCGCAAGGTAATGTTTGCCCTGTGTTTGAACACCCGCAACCCATCTCCATCCAAGAGTATTTGAAGCAGCGTCACCATCATAAAGATGTTGCATAAAAAATTCAGCACCTAGTTGCCAAGGTAATTCAAGAGTAAATATCCAGATACTTGCAAACCACATTCTGGTATGATTATGAAGGTAGTTATTTTCTTTTAGTTCCTTTACCCACTGATTAAAGCATTCAATATTTGTTTTTCCCTCAATCGCATTTAGATAATTTTGGTTACTTTTAAATTCATTCCTAAGATTATTTAATTCAACTAAATAATCTGACCAAACATTAGGTCTTAACTCTAACCAACCTTTCCAATAGACACGCCACAAAACCTCTTGAATAAATTTTTCATTTTTTGAAAAAGAGAATTTTTTGAGAGATTTGTCAATCACCTCTAATTCATTGACAATCCCATGAGTTATGTATGGAGATAAGCAAGAAATATTAGATCTATTATCTGGACCAAAATCAAAATTTCTTAATTTAGAATATTCTGAAAGATTATTTTCAATAAATATATTTAATTTATCAATGGCCTTAGCCCTTGAAGCTTCAAATATCATATTAAATTATTTTGATTTTTTTCTTTTTAGACCCAATTTATCACTATGTCTTAATCTTAGAATTACAATTGCAGCCGCAATAAGAACTATTGCAACAGCTTCATATACTAATGCAGTTGGATCCATTTCTTTGCCTTGCAAAATTATAAATCGAGCAAGAGCAGTGATAGCGATTAAAAGAGGAAGAGTAATGCTGATTGATTGTTGATCCCAAAATACTCTAACCATTGCAAGAACCTCTAAATATAGAAACATTAAAAGCAAATCAGCTAGTGTAACTGATTGATTTAGAAACATATTTTTAATTTCTATACCAACAGCAATCACTGTGCTTATTAAAATAATACACATTAAAACTAGTTGTAAATTTTTTGCTATTTTTTCCATTACTTATCTTTACTAAATGGTAGCCACTTTTCAAACACAGATTTAGATGGTCCATCATAAGGAATAGAGTATGAGCTAGGATTTGGACTAGTTAAAACTTCAATTCCTTTCGAAAATACAAAAATAAATACCACAACAAAAACGATGACCATTATTTTAAAGGGATCAAAATTTTTTGTTTTAAAAACACTGTTAGATTTTTCTTCTGCTTTATGAAAATGTTTGAAGGTCATATAAACAGCAAATATTAAACCAATATGAGCAATATAAAGACCCGCCCAACCAAATGCAAAAGTTGTATAAGAAAAAATATATAAACTAAAAACTGTTGTCCAAATAAAACTTAAAACTAATAATATTTGTAATCTTACAGATCTTGGTAAAGATCTAAGATCATTTTTGCTGTCATCAAACAATATATTTGCAGCATCTACCATCCAGTTTTTTAGCGACTCCATAGGATCAAGTTATAATTTTTTAAAATTTTAACAATTGTTAATTTGTCCTACATCCTAATTTAAATTAGATTTAATAACACTTTCTAGCTGAATTGAGCTCTGTGCACCTGAAATAAAATCTTTACCTATCTCAAAAAAAGGAACACCGTTAATATTTTTTTCTCTAGCGTCAGATATTTTTGCATTTACAAGTTCAATATTTTTTTCATTAACAAAGCCTTTAAATTCATTTTCAGGAATATTATTTTGTTTAGCAATTTCAATTAAAATATCTAAATTTCCAATATCAAGTCCGTCAATAAAATACGATTGATATATTTTTCCTTTAATTTCATTTCCTAGATTAAATTGTTCACTTAAAATAATAAGTAAATGAGAAAGAACAGTGTTTGGAGTTTTATTTATTTTATCCAAATTAAAATTCATGCCAGACTCTTTTGCTTTTAACCTCATATTTTCATACATGGGAGTAGCATAATCTTTTCCACCAAATTTTATTTCTAAATACTTATCTCTAGGAATACCTTCAGCTGGCATATCTGGATTTAATTGAAATGGAATATGTCTGATATCAAATTTAATATTTGGAAAATTTTTTAAGGCTTTATTCAGATTTTTATGTCCAATAAAACACCATCCACAAATGGTGTCTGCAAAAACATTTATTTTCATCAATTTAAGAACGAAGTTTTTTCTTGTGAAAATTGATAAATCTTTCAACGTTAGATTTATTGAACGTTTTGTTTTCTTCAAAGGAAACTTTTTTCATTGAGTATGCCGAGCTTTTAGTTTGTCTAGACTCTATAATTACATTTCCTTTGTAAAGTTTGAGTTTAACTGAGCCATTTACTTTACTCTTTTTCAGATCGACAATTTTTTGAAGTTTAAATCTTTCTTTTGAATACCAATATCCGTTGTAGATCAATTCAGCATATCTTGGCATTATTTGATCTTTTTTATGCATAGTTTCTTTATCAAGTGTTACTGATTCTATTGCTCTATGTGCATGAATTAATAATGTGCCACCTGGAGTTTCGTATACTCCTCTAGATTTTATTCCAATAAATCTATTTTCTACTAAATCAACTCTTCCAATTCCATTTTTACCTGCAAGTTGGTTGAGTTTTTCTAATAATTTTGCTGGAGAGAGTTTTTTTCCATTAATTCCAAATGGGTCTCCATTTGCAAAATTGATAGTTACATAACTTGATTTATTAGGAGCTTTTTCAGGTGAAACCGATCTTTGAAAAATAAATTCTGGTGCTGAATTTTTTGGGTTCTCTAAAACTTTACCCTCTGTTGATGTATGAAATAAATTATCATCAATTGAAAAAGGTGGAGCTCCTTTTTTATCTTTTGGAATAGCAATACCATGTTTCTTTGCGTAATTTATAAGATCTGTTCTAGATTTTAATTTCCAAATTCTCCAAGGAGCAATAATTTTTATATTGGGTCCAAAATAATGATATCCTAATTCAAATCTGACCTGATCATTTCCTTTGCCAGTTGCTCCATGAGAAACCGCATAAGCTTTGAATTTTTTAGCTACCCTAATTTGATCTTTTGCAATAAGTGGTCTTGCTATTGATGTACCCAACAAGTAAACACCTTCATAGATTGCGTGACCTCTAATCATTGGGTAAACATAATCTTTAACAAAAATATCTTTTAAATCTTTAATGATTATATTTTTGACACCAAATTTCTTTGCATTAGTTACAATTTTTTTTCTATCAATTTCTTGACCAACATCTGCAGTATAACAAATTACTTCTGCATCATAATTTTCTTGAAGCCATTTTAATATTATAGAAGTATCTAGGCCTCCAGAATAGGCTAGAACTATTTTCTTTTTTGATTTCATTAAATTAACTACAAGCTTTTTTTACTGTGTTGTAAGCTTTAGTGAAACCTAATAGTGAATAGTGATCGATTGTTTGAGATCCTTTTTGATTATATCCAGTAATCATAATTCTTGACCCTTTTTTCATTTTTTTAATCATTTTAGCTTCAACCTTAGTATCGGCAATCCATGCAAAACCTTGTTCTTTAATATCAAATTTAAATTTATTTTTACCTGAAGTAGCGGTTACTGAATTTTTATTATTGAATTCGTATCCTCCAGTTACACTTACTTCATTAATTATTTTTTCAAGAGGTCTAAAGGCAACAAATAATTTTGCATCTCTTTTATTTGATTTAGGAGCTTGTAGTACAGGAGATGATTGAGCAAAGCATACTTTTTCACCTCCATCTGTTACAGTCATCGCTTGCCAATCTTTATATTTTCCAATTTTTTTTATTTCTTCTGCTGATAATTGACCACACCATGTAATTAAGATTATTAATAATGTGGGTATAGTTTTTTTAATTATGGACATGGATTAGGATATATAGTTTGAACTTCATTAATTTCTTTGATGACATCATCAGTTAAGTTTATATTTACACTTTCTATGTTAGTTTTCAACTGCTCCATTGTGGTTGCCCCAATTATAACAGAGGTAACAAATGGTTGAATTTCTAAAAACTTTAGAGACATCTGTGCTAGGTCAAGTCCATGTTTTTTTGCAATTTTAAAATATGCCTCAACAGCTTTTTCAGTATTGGGCTTTGCATACCTTGTCCAAAAATTAGGATCTCTTTCAATTCTAGAATTTTTAGGTAATTGATTATTTCTATATTTTCCTGACAAGTACCCACTAGCTAAGGGTGAGTAAGCCAGAAGACCTATTTGATCTCTTACAGAAATTTCAGCCAAACCAACTTCATAAGTTCTGTTCAACAAGCTATAAGGGTTCTGAACAGACATCATTCTTGGCAAACCTTTGTCTTTTGAAAGCTCCAAGTATTTTGTAACACCCCAAGGAGTTTCATTGGATAAACCAATTTCTCTTATTTTTCCAGCATCTACAAATCTTTTAAGATTTCCAAGAACATCTTCAAATTTATTCCATTCACCATTATCTTTGTGCTCATAACCAAGACGCCCAAACATATTTGTATTTCTTTCTGGCCAATGTAATTGATAAAGATCAATGTAATCAGTTTGCAATCTTTTCAAGCTGTCTTCTACAGCTTGAGTCATTTTATCTATGCCATAATTATTTCCACCACCTCTTAAATATGCCCTCATAGGACCTGCAACTTTTGATGCTAAAATAACTTTGTCTCTTTTTTTTGATTTTTGAAACCAATTACCAATTATAACTTCTGTGTGACCATATGTTTCTTCTTTTGGTGGAACAGAATATAGTTCAGCGGTGTCCCAAAAATTTACACCTTGATCAAGTGCGTAATCCATTTGTTCAAACCCCTCTTCTTGAGTGTTTTGTTCACCCCAAGTCATAGTACCGAGACAAATTGTGCTTACATCAAGATCAGTATTACCTAATTTTTTATAATTCATAATGGTTTTTGCTTAATTCTAAATATTTTAATTCTTTTATGGTATCTTGAATAATTAGTAAAAGGCTATTATATATAATCATTATGGAATTTAATAAAAACGGAATCTTAAATAGAGCTAAAGCAGCTCAACAGTCAACGGTTGTAATGGATGAGGGCTTAAGAGCCTACATGCTAAAAGTTTATAATTACATGGCAACTGGAATTTTATTAACAGGAATAGTTGCATTACTTACTTTTAAAATGTCGGTAGTAACGAACGATGCTGGATCAATCGTAGGTCTAACATCAGTAGGTAACGCAATTTATATGTCAGGATTAAAATGGCTCGTTATGTTGGCGCCTTTAGGTATCGTTTTTTATATGAGTTTTGGCATCAATAAAATGAGCGCATCAAAAGCTCAAACAACTTTTTGGGTTTTTGCAGGATTAATGGGCTTATCATTATCTTCAATTCTATTAGTTTACACTGGCATGAGTGTAACAAGAGTTTTCTTTATATGCTCAGCAACGTTTGGTGCAATGAGTATTTATGGTTACACAACTAAAAGAGATTTAACAAAATTAGGTTCATTTTTAATGATGGGTTTAATTGGAATAATAATTGCTTCGATAGTTAATATATTCATGAAATCTTCAATGATGTATTTTGTAATATCAATTTTAGGTGTTTTAATTTTTGTTGGTTTAACAGCTTACGATACTCAAAAAATTAAAAACATGTACGCTGTAAGTGACACTGGTGAGATTATGGGCAAAAAAGCTGTGATGGGTGCTCTTACTCTTTATTTGGACTTTATAAATTTATTTATAATGTTGCTTAGATTATTTGGTCAAAGAAGATAATTTTATTTTTGTAATTTTTTCCAATTAGTATTTTTTAGTAAAATCTTAAGGTCAAAAGAGTTTTTTAAAATTTTTCCACTAGTATCTGTTATTAAATATTTTAGATTTTTATTTTTAGGCTTAAAATTTTTACATATTTTGTACAAAGCATTTTCGGCTGCATTTCTAAAAACACTGAAGCTCACTTGTTTACTGGAGATACTTAGACCATAATCTTTCCATGATCCTTCAGAAACCATTTTTGCATATAAATCTAAAATAACTTTTAGTTCATCTCTTTCAAAAAATTGTCTTTCTTCAAGTTGTTTGTAAGCATTATTGATTACAAGCTTTAAATTATTGGACATCAATTTTATGTTTATTAATTAAAGGTATTTGAAAACCAGTAAAAATTATAGTGATTGGCAACATTCCCCATACTTTAAAATTTACCCAAAATTCTTCAGTTTGTGTTCTCCAAACACATTCATTTAGTATTGCGAGACCAAAGAAAAAAAACATCCATCTTTTATTCAATAGTTCCCATCCAATATCTGTTAAATGAATTGATTTACCCATAATTTTTTTCAATACAGGCTCCTTAGTAAAATATTTTCCAAAAAATAAAGCTAAAGCGAATAAAATATTAATAATTGTTGGCTTAACATAAATAAATATTGGATCGTTAAAATAAATAGTTAGTCCTCCAAAAAATGTAATTAAGATTCCACTTATTAATGGCATCATTGGTATTTTTTTTTCAAAAAACCAAACGATCGCTAATGCAATTAAAGTTGCAACTATAAGTGGAGGGATAGCAACTGATAAATTTTTTCCACTATTGTAGTAATAAAAAAAAAATATTGCTAATGGTCCAAAATCTGTGACAAATTTTAAAAATGATTTATTCACTAAAAAGATATTAACATATTTGCCACATCACAAAACATTTATATTTTTAGCATTGATTTTTATTTTTAAATACCCATACTAAAGCTATGCCAATTCAAAAAGCTAAATTCTCAATTGGAGATATCGTAAAACATAAACACTTTGAGTTTAGAGGTGTAATTTATGATGTAGATTTTGAATTTAATAATTCTGAAGAATGGTATCAGTCAATTCCAAAAAACGTTAGACCAAGAAAAGACCAACCTTTTTATCATTTACTAGCTGAAAATGATGAAATTACTTATGAGGCATACGTTTCCCAACAAAACCTTCTTATGGATGACTCAGATGAACCTATTAAACATCCTCTAATTGAGGAGATTTTTTCAGGAAAAAAGGGCTCAAGTTATTTCAAGATGTCTAACTAAAGACATCATTTTTCAAACACATTTAGCTCAAATCTAGGCCACACAAGCTTGGCAATATAATTCATATTCTGATCAAGGATGTTAATCGTTAATTTCAAATTATTATCTCCCTCTGCATTCTTGATCGGAAATCCTTTTCATAATAAACATTAACAAAAATATGTTTAAACTCTTTCAACCAAATAAAATTTTTCAGATAACTTCCAAGGCACCAAAATATATTTTATTTTTATTTGTAATTGTGATTTCAGTTGGATTGACAGAAGCTCTAGTTTTATCACCAGAAGATTATAAACAAAGTGATGCTGTCAGAATTATGTATGTACATGTTCCAGCTGCTTGGATTTCTTTAGGAATTTTTTCTTCTATAACATTTTTATCAATTAGCGGATTTATTTTTAAGAACAAAAATTTATTTTTAATAGCTAAAAGTTTAGCTCCCTCTGGTTTTGTCTTTAATATTATTGCACTAGTTACGGGTTCCATTTGGGGTAAGCCAACGTGGGGAACTTGGTGGGCCTGGGATGCACGAATTACCTCAATGTTAATATTAGCTTTATTTTATGCAATGTATTTAATTTCTTGGAGAATTTATGAAAATGAAGAAAAAGTTTTTAAGATCAGTACTATTATTACAATTTTAGGAATTATTAATGTCCCAATTATAAAATATTCAGTTGATTGGTGGAACACACTTCATCAACCAGCTTCAATTAATATTTTGTCAAAAAGCTCAATTCACTCATCGATGCTTTTTCCATTACTAATAATGACTGCGGCATTTGCTCTTTTTTCATTGCTAATTTTTTTAATGAAATATAATACAGAACTGATAAAAATTAAAAATAAAGGCTTAGATAGATTATGATTAATGAACTACTTTTTATGAACGGATACGGTGTTTACGTTTTATCTGCTTTCAGCTTTACTCTTTTGAGTTTCACAGCTCTTTATTTAGTTACAAAAATTCAATTTGTTAAAGAGCAAAATAAATTTGTTGCTAAATTTGGATCTCTTAACACTGAGAAAGCTAATTCTGCAAAATCACAAAGAATTAATAAAGAAATATTAGCTAACGCCACAAACAATTAACTTTTAAACCATGTATGGTCGTAAAGTTAAATTAAGATTTTTGTTTGTAGTAATTATTTTTTTAACCTTAGTATTAACTGTCTTTTTAGTTTTAAAATCACTAGAAGAAAATGTTGTTTATTTTCAATCACCATCAGAAATTAATTCTTCTGTAGAACTTAATAAGAGTAAAATTAGAGTGGGTGGTATGGTTAAAAAAAATTCAATTTCCATCAATTCTAACGAAATTAATTTTATTATCACTGATTTTAAAAATGAAATAAATGTCAGTTTCACTGGAGCAGTACCAAATCTTTTTGAAGAGGAAAAAGGAGTGGTTGCTGAAGGTTTTTTAAAAGATCGAAATGTTTTATCTGCTACAAAAATTTTAGCAAAACACGATGAAAATTATATGCCTCCAGAAGTAAAAGCAGCATTGGAGGATAAATAAATTGCTTTATAGCTCTATTGGATACTACGCATTAATTTTAGGGCTAGGCATTAGTTTAATACTTGTTTATTTTTCAATCAAAAATTTTCAAAACTCTTCATCACTTAATACAAAGATATTATCTTTTACTTTTCTACAATTCTTTTTAGTTGTGATCAGTTTTGTATGTTTAATTATATCTTTTGTATTATCTGATTTTAGTAATGAAACAGTCTTTAACAACTCTCATACTACAAAACCGCTTTTTTATAAAATAGCTGGAACATGGGGAAATCATGAGGGGAGTTTACTGCTATGGTTGTTAGTATTAACTTTATTTATTTTAATCTTTTTTTTAAAAACTAAAAATCAGCCACTTAAATATAAACTTTTAACTTTAATTTTTCAGCAAATTATAATTATAGGATTTTTTCTTTTCTTAATTCAAACATCAAATCCATTTAATTTTATTTTTCCAACCCCTGAGGAAGGAATGGGCCTCAATCCTATACTCCAAGATCCTGCTTTAGCAATTCATCCACCAATTTTATATTTAGGATATGTAGGATCATCAATTATATTTTCATCAGCTTTAGCTGCCACTTATCTTAATCTAGTTTCAAAGGTATGGGCCTCACATATAAAAAAATGGATTATTGCTTCATGGGTATTTTTAACTTTAGGAATTTTACTTGGATCTATTTGGGCGTATTATGAACTAGGTTGGGGTGGTTTTTGGTTTTGGGATCCAGTTGAAAATGTTTCTTTAATGCCTTGGTTAGCATTAACAACTCTTTTGCATTGCATCATCGTATTAGAAAAAAAACAGGTTTTAACGTCTTGGGTAATCATTTTGTCAATTTCTACATTTACA
>JAOHHF010000001.1 GCA_028099475.1 Candidatus Pelagibacter sp. | reverse complement strand
ATATCAAGCTTTTTTTAAGAAAAGAACAGGCATTATTAAGAATTGAACAAGCTGAAAAACAAAAACAATTTTTAAAACAATTAAAATTAGAAAAGCAAATTGATAAATTTAGAATTAGAGAAGTTAAAGAGCTTGAAAAACTTGAAAGAATATCATTAAAAGAAAAAAGAGACGATTATGCTGGATTACAGCAAAGAATAGAAAAATTAAAAGAAAAATATCGAATTATTAGAGATCAAAAAATTAGAGAAAGAGTTGAAGCTTTAGGGGTAAAAATCCAAGGCGATGAAGATAGGGAGACATTATTACAAAAAGAAAAAGAATATACTATAGCAAGACAAAAAATAGAATTTGCTCTTGAAAGTTTTTATAGAAGTGCGAGCAGTTTAGTGTTTCAACTAAATAAACGACATATCACACGACACATGTCAATATTTCGATGTATTGATAGAAGATTTGAAACTGGAGAGATTTTTATAAAATGGGACGAGTCCCCAGATGAAGAGTGGTTATTGTTAATTTATATAAAAAATAACTCACCAGATGAAGGTATAGTCATTGAGGACAAAACAAATCCTGAAAAAAATATCTCTCATGAGTTTAAAAACAATGAGATTTTTAAAGCTTCAGACACAATGGTTGACTCACTCACACAGTTAATTGCCAGAAAAAGAGCAAAAAATAACAATTAAGTTTTGATAAATAATTAAGTAGTATCTAAAATGTTTTTTGGAACAATTACGTTAATTATTTTATATTTAATTTTGAGATATATTCTTGCTTGGATAACTTATTTTAATAATTTAGATCCAAGACTTGGAAATTCGACTTGGCGGTGGAGTTATGATTATCATGTTGTTGGAGAAAGAGATATTTCAGATTTAGATGATAAAGCTTTTGTTAGACTTAGAAGAAAAAAAAATAAAATAATTACTTTGATGTATTCAGTTGTAATGATTATATTTATTGCTTCAATGTCTTTATTAAGTAAATTTTTGATATTTTTTACAAGTTAGTTTTTAAGTTGTTTTTTATTTTTCAAATATAAAAAATAAGCAATAATTTCGTATCCAATTTTAAAAATTGTAAAAATTATTGGAAGTTTAAAAAAAGAATATAAAAGTTTATATTTTGGAATTTTTTTCCAAACTGATAAAAAAGCTTCTGCTCCTACAATAATTTTACTCCCATCTTTAACATGTAATCTTCTTAAAAGTTCCTTATCATTTTTGGAAGTCTCTTTTTCTGCATTTGAATTATTGGTTATATCAACCCAATAAATTTCTTTAATATTTTCTTTTTTATATAAATTGATTTCAGCTCTACAGATTTTACAAGAATTATTAAAGTAAACTTTCATTATTTAAGTTTCTACATATAAGAATTAAACTGTACATGTGTAAAATGGTACATTGAAAAATTTATACAAACAACTATGTACTGTATATGAGTAATTTTTTCGATAAATCAGATTTAACCAGAAAAGACGTTGATGAAATAGTATCCAATACTTTAAAAAATTGTGATGATGGTGAATTATATTTTGAGGATTCTAAATCAGAGTCAATTGTGCTGGATGATAATAAAATTAAAAGTTCAAACTATAGTTCCGATCTTGGTTTTGGATTTAGAGCTATTTCTGATGAAGTTGTAGCCTATTCTCATTCCAATGAAATATCAAAAGACTCATTAAAAAATTCTGCAAAAAGTCTTCAGTCTACCCTTAAGTCGATAAAAGGGACTTATAATCATGAAATTCCAAAAACTAATAATAAATTTTATGATGCAATAAATCCTATCGAGCAAAAAACATTAGATGGAAAATTAGAAGTTTTAAATAACGTAAATGAATATCTGCGTAAAAAAAATTCTGCAGTAAAACAAGTGACAGCAACTTTTAGTGGGGAACAGAAATCTATTGAAATTATACGATCAGGTGGTGAGTCCTTAACTGATGTTCGTCCATTAATTAGATTTAATGTATCGGTGATGCTTGAAAAAAATGGAAGAAAAGAAACAGGTGTTTATGGGATTGGTGGCAGACAATCTTACGATGATTATTTAAAAAATGATAACTGGAAAAATGTTTGCGAAGAAGCACTAAGAATAGCCTCAGTTAACCTTGATAGTAAGCCAGCTCCTGCGGGCGAAATGAAAGTGGTTTTAGGACCTGGTTGGCCTGCAATTTTAATTCATGAAGCTATTGGTCACGGATTAGAGGGAGATTTTAACAGAAAGAAAACATCTGCCTTCCATGACTTGATGGGCCAAAAAGTTGCAAGTGAAGGAGTTACGATTGTTGATGATGGAACCATAGATAAACGAAGAGGAAGTTTAACTATCGATGACGAGGGAACACCAACAGAAAGAACAGTTTTAATAGAGAATGGAATTTTAAAAAATTTTATGCAAGACAGATTAAATGCAAGACTAATGAATACTAGATCAACAGGTAGTGGCAGGAGAGAAAGTTATAAACATATTGTTTTACCAAGAATGAGAAACACAATGATGTTAAGTGGAAAAAATACACAAGATGAAATGATTAAATCAGTTGATAAAGGTATTTTTGCTGTGAGTTTTGGTGGAGGGCAGGTGGATATTACATCTGGAAAATTTGTTTTTAATTGCACAGAGGCTTATGAAATAAATAATGGAAAAATTGGCTCACCAATTAAAGGTGCAACTTTGATAGGTGATGGTCCATCAATTTTAAAAGAAGTATCCATGGTTGGAAATGATATGATGATGGATCCAGGTATTGGTACATGTGGTAAAGCAGGACAAGGAGTTCCAGTTGGAGTAGCACAACCTTCAATACTTATAGATAAAATGACAGTTGGTGGTACAAAACTTTAAAACATGATCAAAGATCAAGAATATTTAAAATCAAAAGCTTCATACTGTTTGGATCTTGCAAAAAAGTTGGGTGCTACAGATGCAAGTGTAACAATCGGAAACTCAATTTCAGAAACAGTTAATTTCAGAAACAAAGTTTTAGATGAGTCGAATAGGTCAGATAGTTTGGCCATGGGTATAGAAACTTATATTGGTAAAAAAAAATCATCAATATCTTCATCTAATTTATCAGATGAAAATTTAAAAATTTTAATAGAAAAATGTTACGAAACTACAAAAATAACTCCAGAAGATGAATTTAACTCCTTGCCTGATAAAGAATTATTAGCAAAAAATATTAAAGATTTAAATTTATACGACCAATCTCATATAGAGAATGATAAAAAAATAGATTATTTAAAAGAATTAGAAGAAGCTGCTTCAATTGATAAAAGAATTATAAATACAGAGTCTAGTTTCACAGAAGATAAATCAAATTTTATTTTAGCAAATAGCGATGGTTTTTGTAACGGATACAAGTCGTCTTCATTTACAGCTTCTTGTGTTGCTGTTGCAAAACATGAAAATAATATGGAAAGAGATTATGAGTTTACAAGCAAATGTCACTTAAATGATATCTTTAATCCGTCTGAACTAGGAAAAATTGCAGCTGAGCAAACTATAAAAAAACTTAATCCTAAAAAAATTGGTAGTGATAAGTTAAGTATTATTTTTGATAAAAGAATTTCAAAAGGATTTCTTAGTGCTTTTGCAGGTGCAATTTCAGCATCATCTATTGCAAGAGGCACATCTTTTCTGAAGGATAAATTAGAACAACAAGTTTTTTCAAATGAAATTAATGTTATTGACAAGCCCGATCTAATGAAAGGTATGGGCTCACGGTCTTTTGATTCAGAAGGAGTAAAAACAGACACATTAAAATTAGTAAGCAATGGAATTTTAAATGATTATCTAGTTGATACCTATAATGGGAAAAAGTTAAACTTAAAATCAAATGGAAGAAGTGGTGGAAGCACTAACCTTTATTTTGAAAATGGAAATATTAATTATGATGACATGTTAAAAAGTCATTCAAAAATTTTATATGTTACTGAAACTATAGGTCATGGAACAAATCTTGTAACTGGTGACTATTCTGTAGGTGCTAATGGTTTTTTAATTGAAAATGGAGAATTTAAATACCCAGTAAATGAAATAACTATTGCCGGAAATTTAAATGAAATGTTTAAAAATATTATATTGGCTAATGATTTAGAATTTAAATACTCAATTAATTCACCTACCATGATGATTGATGGCATGACCGTCGCTGGTAAATGAGCAGATACTGTGTAATTGGCTCAGGAATTTCGGGCTCAACTATTGCAAATCTTTTAAGTAAAAAAAATTCTGTTGATTTATTTGATAAAGCAAGGGGATTAGGTGGAAGATCGTCTTTTAAAAGGCTTGATAAAGCTAAAGGATTTGATCATGGAACTCAATATATTTCACCTAAAAGTTCAGATTTTAAAAAGTTTATTAATATTTTAATAAAAAAAAAAATATTAAAAAATTGGAGTGGAAACCATCTATTTTTAAATAAAGTTAAAAAAGAAAATAAAAACCACTTAAAGATAATAGGCAGAAAAGGGAATAATGATATTAGTAAATATCTTCTAAAAAACATTAAATGTTATTTTCAAACAGAATTGAAAAAAATTGACTATAAAAAAAAAAAATGGGCCCTTACGTTTTCTAATGGCGATAAAAAGGTTTATGAAAAACTAATTTTAACTTGTCCATTTGCTCAATTGTCAAAGTTATCAAAAAAATTTATAAAAGCTCCATTCATAAGAAAAAAAATTAAGATGGATACTAATATTACGGTTATGTTTGTAATAAAAAAAACTAATAAAAATGTAAGCAGCTATTTATTTGATGACAAAATTTTGGGCTGGGCTGCAAAAGAAAATAGTAAAAAAAGGTTCAAAAGTAATCAAGATTTATGGACATTACAAAGTACTCATAGTTGGGCAAATAAGAAGATTAATAAAAATAGAGAAAATAAAAAAATAAACTCCAAAACTCTTATTGATCGTTTTTTTAAACTTACAGGAATTAAAAAAACTAAAGTATTATTTTCTTTAAATCATGGTTGGAAATATTCATCAAATCCAAATTCTTTAAATATAAAAAGTTATTGGAATGCTTCATTGAATTTAGGGGTGTGTGCAGATTGGTTTGTTGGACCAAGACTTGAAGCTGGCTGGATAAGTGCCAATGATCTTTATAAAAAAATTATTAAATAAATTTATTCAAATTTTTTAACTCTATATTCCCAGTTCCCCATTCGAGAATAAGCAACCTTAAGAATTAAAGCATTCTTTTTATCAAACCAAATATCGAAATTTAATCTTTTGTCCTTAGGAATAGACATATCTCGTGAAGTCAATTTAAAGTGCTCTACTTCATGTGTTTTACCATATAATTCGATTTTTTCTTTTCCAATAAAAGTTACTACTTGTTCCTTAATACTTCCAGAAATTGGACTAATTTGAGATCTTGTTTGAAGAATTTTATGACTCCACCAATTTCCAACCACATTTTCTATTGATGCACTACCTGTATAAGATGAACCTCTAATATTATAATTATTTTCTTTCTTATTTAACTTTAGCTCAACGTATTTATCTTTTTTATTTTGTCGAGTCTTTGAATTAAAAGAAATTAATTTATCTTTATTATATTTTTCTTCACCATAACTTTCAACTTCAAAAATAGTTGCTCCCAATAATTTAACAGTAAATTTTAATTGATTTGTAACAGTTGTATTGTCTGAGTCTTTTTTAAAAAAATAATAATTGTAACCAATAACTTCACCATCCCTTAAAATTTCCATCTCTATTTTATTAAACTTATTATAGTGAGCCATATGAGCACTACTACTAAAGGAATAAGTTAAAAGAAAAATTAAGAATAAAAATTTTTTCATAAAGTAATTACTTTAATAGACTTTAAAGTTAAAAGAAGTAATTTATTAAATAATG
Source organism: Candidatus Pelagibacter sp. (assembly GCA_028099475.1). Next base: position 94,040 of record JAOHHF010000001.1, on the reverse strand, counting down.
TTTTTAAAAATTAAGAAAATACCAAAAGTTAATTGGAGTTCTGAAAAACCATATAATTTTAAACCAAGATTTTTGACATTATTTTTTTGTTGTTTTGGTTTGATTTTGTTTGGCTTGGGTGAAGGATTATTAATTGTTTCTTTTACTGGGGCTTCTCCTTGGAGTGTTTTAGCTCAAGGGCTTTCTCTGCACACAAGTCTTAGTATTGGAATGCTAACGTTTTTAATTAGTATCACTGTTTTAATTTTATGGATACCGCTTGGTCAAAAACCAGGTATAGCGACTATTTTAAATGCTCTAATAATTGCACTAATGATTGATCTTTGTATCAAATTTGTTCCAACTCCTACATACTATAATAATCAATTAATTTTAGCAGTCATTTCAGTAATAACAGTTGGGATTGGTGGAGGCATATATTTAGTTGCAAATTTAGGCGCAGGTCCAAGAGATGGTTTAATGGTAGGGTTACAAAAACTTACAAATTCTCCTATAGCTGCAGTTAGAGCAACTTTAGAGATTTCAGTGGTAAGTTTTGGTTGGTATTTAGGGGGAACAATTGGAATTGGAACTATATTATTTGCTTTTGGAATAGGCCCATGTGTTGCTCTTGGTCTTTATTTAGTGGATAAAATATTCAATTAAGCTGCAGTTCCAGACTTTTCACTTCTTTTTCGATCATGAGGGTTAAGAATAGCCTTTCTTAATCTCAAAGATTTTGGTGTTATTTCAAGAGCTTCATCCGTATTTAGCATACTCAATTGTTCTGCAATAGACATCTGTCTTACTGGAGTTAAAACAACATTCTCATCTGTTCCTTGAGTTCTCATGTTTGTTAGCTGCTTACCTTTCATAACATTTATAATCATATCGCCAGGTTTTGGAGTTAAACCAACAATCATTCCTTCATAAACAGGATCATTATGAGTTACAAACATTTCACCCCTTGCTTGGAGGTTAAATATTGCAAATGCTACAGCTTTTCCAGTCGACATTGAAATTAAAGCACCATTTTTTCTTCCGTCCATTTCACCTTCAAACTTTCCATAACCATGAAAAATTCTATTAATTACACCAGTTCCTTTCGTTAAAGTTAAAAATCTACTTGTGTAACCCATTAGGCCTCTTGTTGGTGCGTGAAAAACAAGTCTTTTTTTATCTTTTCCGGTATCTTTTAAGTCTAGAAGTTTACCTTTTCTTCTATTCATTGAGTCAATTATTTTTGAAGAATATTCTTCATCAAGATCAACAGTGATTTCTTCAATAGGCTCAAGCTTATTGCCAGCCTCATCTTTTTGGTAAAGTACTTTTGGAGGACTTACTGTCATTTCAAAACCCTCACGTCTCATTTGCGTAAGTAAAATCTCAAGCATTAATTCTCCTCGACCACTTATTACAAATGAATCTACATTTGCATTTTGAGAAAAAGTAATACCAACATTATTCTGAGCTTCTGAAACCAATCTATCTCTAATTTGTGTACTTGTTAGTTTTTTTCCTTCAGTTCCAGCCAAAGGTGAACTGTTAACACTTATCGTAATAGACATAGTAGGTGGGTCTATTGGAGTTGCAGGAATAGGGTCATTTAATTCAGGATCGCAAATTGTATCTGCAACGTTAGCTTTTTCTAATCCTGCAATTACAACAATGTCTCCCGCTTCACCTATTTCAATTGGAACCTTTTTTGTTCCTTCGTATCTAAAAATTTTAGTTAGTTTACCTTCATCTACTTTTTCACCTTTAAGATTTATTGCTTTGATAGGTTGATTAGCCTTTGCTGTTCCTTGGGATATTCTTCCAACTAAACTTCTTCCTAAAAAGCTATCTGCATATAAAAGTGTGGACAACATAGCAAAAGGTTTAGATTTATCTAGCTCAGCTGGTTTAACATGCTCAATTATTAAATCCAATAAGGGATGGAGATTTTCTCTAGGACCGTCAACCTCTTTACTTGCCCAGCCAGATCTTCCACTTGCATATAAAACTGGAAAATCTAATTGTTCTTCATTAGCATCTAGACTTACAAACAAATCAAAAGTTTCATCTAATACTTCGTTAGCTCTTTGATCAGCTTTATCTAATTTATTAATTACAACAATTGGCTTTAATCCTTGTTTGAGAGCTTTAGCTAATACAAATTTTGTTTGAGGCATTACACCTTCTGCAGAATCTATCAGTAGTAATGCGCCATCTGCCATACTTAATACACGCTCTACTTCTGCAGCAAAATCTCTGTGACCAGGTGTGTCTATAATATTTACTCTAGAATCTTGCCAATTAATTGATGCAGGCTTTGCTAGAATAGTGATCCCTCTCTCTTTTTCTAACTCTCCTGAGTCCATTAATCTTTCATCAACAACTTCATTGTCTCTAAACGAACCACTTTGCTTCATTAGATTGTCGATCATGGTTGTTTTACCATGGTCAACGTGTGCAATGATTGTGATGTTTCTGATGTTATTGCTCATAAATTGTGGCTCTTATACATTAATTCTTTGATTTGAAAAATTAAAAAAAGACAATATTTACTGGTTAAAAGGACTTTAATGAAGAATTCATTTCTTGTGATTGTTTTAAAAACATATAGATATCGCAATAAAATTAGAAGCAACATAGAATCAACATCAAAACTTCTAAATCATTAAATGGAAAATTTTAAATTACTCAAAATAGAAGACTCATTAAAAAATTCATTGCAAAAAATGAACTTTACAAAACCAACTCCTATTCAGGGTATGGCGATACCTGCTGCTTTAGAAGGAAAAGATATTTTAGGAACCGCACAAACGGGGACAGGGAAAACCCTGGCCTTTAGTATTCCGTTAATTAATAAGTTAATCTTAGATAAAAATGCTTTTGCCTTAGTTATGTGTCCAACTAGAGAACTAGCTACTCAAGTAATGGAGGCAATTAAAAGCATTATAAGTGATAAAATAAATATTAAATCAGCTTTACTCATTGGTGGTGAGTCGATGCAAAAACAGCTTAGACAATTAGGTAATAGATCTAGAATAATAGTTGGAACTCCAGGAAGAATTAATGACCACCTAAAAAGAAAAAGCTTAAATTTATCAGCCACAAAGTATTTGGTTTTAGATGAAACCGATAGAATGCTAGATATGGGATTTACCCCACAAATTGAAATGATTTTAAAATTTGTTCCAAAAGATCATCAAACATTATTATTTTCAGCAACTTTGCCTCAAAATATTTTAAGAATTTCAGATAGATACCTGAATAAACCTGAAAGAATTTCCACAGGAGCAACTTCCGTCCCAATTGCAAAGATTAAACAAGAAACTCTTCAAGTTTTTAAAGAAAATAAGTACGATGAATTAATTGATCAATTTTTAGCCAGAAAAGGTTCTATCCTAGTTTTTGTTAAGACAAAAAGGGGTGCCGATAAGATGGTTAAAAAACTTAAAGAGGAGGGGCATTCAGCTGATGCTATTCATGGAGACCTTCGTCAAAGCAAAAGAGATCGTGTTATTAATTCTTTTAGAAAAGGATTGAAGAGAATTTTAATTGCAACAGACGTTGCTGCTAGAGGGCTAGATATCCCTCTCATTCAACATGTAATTAATTACGATCTACCTCAAGTTCCAGAGGATTATGTCCATAGAATTGGAAGAACTGCAAGAGCAGGATCTGAAGGGTCTGCCTTAACCTTTTTAACACCTGATGATAGATCGATGTGGAATTCTATAAATAAATTAATTGACCCAAATTTCAAATCAGCACCTAGTAGTTTAAGAAGAGACTCAAAAAATAAAAGAAGAGGTAAGGGGCCTAATAATAAAAAAAGAAAAGCTAGAGATGAAAAAAGATCTTTTGGAAAAGGTAGACAAGACAGATCTTCAAGTTTTAGAGATAAACCAAAATCTTATAGCAAGGACAGATCACAAAGACCATCAAGAGATGGAGAGAAAAAAAGCTTTGGCTTTAAAGGAAAATCAAGTTTTAGAGATAAACCAAAATCTTATAGCAAGGACAGATCACAAAGACCATCAAGAGATGGAGAGAAAAAAAGCTTTGGCTTTAAAGGAAAATCAAGTTTTACAAAAAAAAATAATTTAAAACCATCTGGCTTTACAAATAATCCGAAATATTTTGGAAGAAAACCTTCAGCAAATACATCTTCAGACTCAGAGAAAAAAAGCTTTGGTTTTAAAGGAAAGAAAAAATTTAAAAGTAGAAATAGCAGACCTAAAAGCTTTAGCTTTAAAAAACATAGTAAAAAAAGAGTTAAATCTTAAGATTTTTTAGTCTTTTCTTTTTTTAGTTTTCTCTTTTCTTTTAGACTTAATTTCGGTTTTTTACTTACGCTAGAGTCCTTGAATGATTTTCCACTATATCTTTTTGACATTTTATAATTATAGCATTCAATCAAAAAAAAAGGCCATCTAAAAAGATGGCCTTTAAATTTCTTTTCAGAAAAGAGTGGGATTACATTCCCATTCCACCCATTCCACCCATGCCGCCCATTCCACCAGGCATGCCAGCAGGCATTCCGCCACCAGCATCTTTTTCTTCTGGTTTGTCAGCGATCATAGCTTCTGTAGTTACTAGTAATCCAGATATTGAAGCAGCATCTTGAAGAGCAGTTCTCACAACCTTAACTGGGTCAATGATACCTTTTGCAAACATATCACAATACTCTTCACTTTGAGCGTCATAACCATATGAAGTTTTCTTTTGCTCTAACAATTTACCAACTACTACCGAACCATCTACTCCAGCATTTTTAGTAATTTGTCTGATAGGAGACTCAAGTGCTTTTCTTACAAGTTCAACACCTGCTTTTTGATCTTCACCTTTTACTTTAAGTTTTTCTAGATCTTGAGCAGCATATAAAAGTGCACATCCACCACCTGTTACAATTCCCTCTTCAACAGCGGCTCTAGTTGCATTTAAGGCGTCTTCAACTCTATCTTTTCTTTCCTTAACTTCAACTTCAGTTGCACCACCAACTTTGATAACTGCAACACCACCTGCTAATTTAGCAAGTCTCTCTTGAAGTTTTTCTCTATCATAGTCAGATGTAGTCTCTTCAACTTGTTTCTTGATTGAGTCACATCTTGCTGCGATATCAGATTTTTTACCACTACCACTAACAATTGTGCTGTTATCTTTATCAACTTTAATCTTTTTACAAGAACCAAGATCTTCAAGTTTTACATTTTCAAGTTTAATTCCAAGGTCTTGTGAAATTACTTGTCCACCAGTAAGTATAGCAATATCTTCAAGCATAGCTTTTCTTCTATCACCAAAACCTGGAGCTTTCACAGCAACAACTTTTAGTCCACCTCTTAGTTTGTTAACAACTAAAGTAGCTAATGCTTCTCCCTCAACATCTTCAGAGATAATCATTAAAGGTCTACCTGATTGTACAACAGCTTCTAATAATGGAACCATTGGTTGTAAGTTAGTTAATTTACTTTCATGTAATAAGATGTAAGGATTATCTAACTCAGTTGTCATTTTATCACTGTTTGTAATAAAGTATGGAGATAGATAGCCTCTATCAAATTGCATACCCTCAACAACATCTAGTTCAGTTTCAATTCCTTTTGCTTCTTCAACAGTAATAACACCTTCGTTTCCAACTTTTTGCATAGCTTTTGCAATCATTGTTCCGATTTCTTTGTCACCATTTGCAGAAATTGTTCCAACTTGAGCAATCTCATCACTGTCTTTAACTTTTTTTGCTGAAGAAATTAAATTTTCTTTTACGTTTTCTACAGCAGCATCAATTCCTCTTTTTACATCCATTGGATTCATGCCTGCAGTTACGTATTTAACACCTTCTTTTACAATTGCTTGAGCCAAAATAGTTGCAGTAGTTGTACCATCACCAGCTTCCTCATTAGTTTTACTAGCAACTTCTTTAACCATTTGAGCGCCCATGTTTTCAAATTTATCTTCAAGATCAATTTCTTTAGCAACTGAAACACCATCTTTTGTAATTCTTGGTGCACCATATGATTTATCCATAACAACATTTCTGCCTTTTGGACCTAAAGTAACTTTAACGGTATCAGCTAAAATATTGACACCTCTCATCATTGCCGCTCTTGCTTCAGCGTCAAATTTAATTATTTTTGCCATTCTACTTTCTCCTTTAAATTAAATTATTTACCTGAAATACCCATAATGTCTGACTCTTTCATTATGCTGTATTCTTTTCCATCAATTTTGACTTCAGTTCCTGACCACTTGCCAAATAAAACCTTGTCGCCAACTTTAACATCCATTGGAATTAATTTTCCACCTTCAGTTTTAGCTCCACCACCGATAGCAACTACTTTACCTTCTTGTGGTTTTTCTTGAGCTGTATCTGGGATGATTATTCCACCAGCAGTTTTTTCACTGCTATCTAAAACTTCGATTAATACTCTGTCATGTAACGGTTTAAACTTCATAAATTCTCCTTATTAAATATGAGCTTCATATAGATACTGACCTAAGTTTTTCAAGATAATACGAAAAATAAGTTATGAAAAATCCTAGGAAATTCAGGATTTTATGGTTTATACCTTGAATAATGACTAAAAATTTAGATTCTGAAGGCTTAAAGTCTATTGCTGAAAATTATGATCTTTTTTATATTGATCTATGGGGAGTGATGCATAATGGCATCAAGCTCCACGAGGATGCAATTTTTACTCTTAAAAAATTATTAGAGATAAATAAAAATTTTATTTTATTAACAAATGCACCAAGACCTATTCAGCCTGTTAAAGAATTTTTAAAGAAAATGGGGATGGAAAAAGAGTTTAGAGATAAAGTTTTTACCTCAGGTGAAGCCGCGTTAAATTATTTAAAAAAAAACTATTCTTCAAAAAAGTTTTATCATGTAGGTCCACCTAGAGATTTTGATTTATTTAATGATTTTAGAAATAATAAATCTAAAGATATTAATGAGAGCGAATACCTTTTGTGCACTGGTTTGTTCGATAATTATGATCAGGATTTAAATTATTATAAAGATATATTAGAAAATCATATTAATAAAAAGATGATTTGTACAAATCCAGATTTAATAGTTGATAAAGGAAATAAAAGAGAACTGTGTGCGGGATCTGTTGCAATGATTTTTGAAAAAATGGGAGGAGAAGCCATTTACTTCGGCAAACCCTATCCAGAAGTTTACAATCAATCGATAGATAATAAAAACAAAAAAATTTTATCAATTGGAGATAATCTTAATACTGATATCAAAGGTGCAAATCTTTTAAATTATGACTCTTTATTAATTTCTAATGGAGTTCACAAAAATGAAATAATAGATAATGGGATAGAGAAAGTATCAAAACAATATGAGTCTATTGTAAACTTTATACAGTCAGATTTAAAATGGTAAGATTATATAAAAATTTTGATATTAGTAAAAATCACAAAGGATCAATAATTTTAATTGGAAACTTTGATGGAGTACATTTGGGTCATCAAAAATTAATTAAATTAGCTAAATCATATAAAAAAAAATATAATTTAAAAATTGGTGTGATTAATTTTGATCCAATGCCAAAAATGTTTTTTAATAAAACTCTAAAAAATTTTAGATTATCTAGCATTAATCAAAAAATAAATTTATTAAATAATCTTAGTGTTGATTTTATCGTTACTAAAAAATTTGATAAAACCTTTTCAAAAACAAAATCAATTAATTTTATAAAAAATATTTTATCAAATAAATTAAAAGCAAAATTTGTATTTGTTAGTAATAATTTTAGATTTGGAAACAAAAGAGAGGGAGATGTAAAGTTTTTAATTCAAAATGAAAACAAATATAATTATCAAGTTATTAAACCAAAACCTCTTTTGGTTAATAAAAAAATAGTTTCATCCTCTTTAATTAGAAATTATTTAGAAAAAGGTTTTTTAAAAAGAGCTAATAAATTGTTAAATAAAAAATGGTCTATTGAAGGTGTTGTTAAAAAAGGTAGGCAAGTAGGAAAAAAAATTGGTTTTCCAACATGTAACATAGATATTAAAGATTATGTCCTAGCTAAGCCAGGTGTGTATGCCGTAAGAGTTTTAAGGAAAAATAATTTTAAAACTCTTAAAGGAATAGCAAATCTTGGTTATAGACCAACATTTAATCAAAAAAAAATCTTACTAGAGGTTCATTTGTTTAATTTTTCTGGAAATCTTTATAATAAGCACTTATCAGTTGAGTTTTTAAAATTTATAAGGAAAGAAAAAAAATTTAAAAATATTAATAAGTTAAAATCTCAAATTAAATTAGATTTAAAAACAGCAAAGAACGCATAATGAGTAATTCACAAATTAATCTTCCAAAGACAGCATTTTCTATGAAGGCTAATTTACCAGTAAGGGAACCAGAAATCCTAGAATATTGGAAAAAGATTAATTTATATCAAGAACTTAGACAGTCTAGTAAAGGCAAGGAAAAGTTTGTGCTACATGACGGCCCTCCTTATGCAAATGGCAATATTCATATGGGTACTGCTCTAAATAAAATATTAAAAGACATTATTGTTAAATTCCATCAAATGGATGGGAAAGACTCAATTTATGTTCCGGGATGGGATTGCCATGGTTTGCCAATTGAGTGGAAAATAGAAGAGCAATATAAAAAAAATAAAAAAAATAAAAATGAAGTGCCAATTGTAGAGTTTAGAAAAGAATGCAGATCATTTGCTGAAAAGTGGATTGAGGTTCACAAAGGACAATTTAAGAGACTAGGTGTTATAGGTGACTGGGAAAACTATTATTCTACTATGAGCTATGATGCAGAGGCTCAAATTGTAAGAGAATTAGGAAAATTTTTAAAAGAGGGTAGTTTGTACCGAGGGTTTAAACCTGTTTTATGGTCTACAGTTGAAAAAACTGCACTTGCTGATGCAGAAGTTGAATATCAAGATCATAAATCTGACACGATCTACACATCTTTTTCAGTAAAATCATCTAATATAAAAGAGCTTGAAGGAAGTGAGATTGTCATTTGGACAACAACCCCATGGACAATACCTGCAAACAAAGCATTAGCCTATAACGAAGCTCTTGATTATGTGTTGATACAATTAAATGATGATGGTGATTTTAAAAATCGAAAAATAGTTGTTGCAGGAGCTTTAATAGAGTCGGTTATAAAAGAATGTTCAATTAAGGATTACAAAGAGATTAAAAAATTTAAAGGCAAGGATTTAAAAGATACAATCTGTAATCATCCTTTTTTTGATTTAGGATATGAGTTTGATATTCCAATGTTGGAAGCAAGATTTGTAACAACAGAACAGGGGACAGGTATTGTGCATTGTGCACCAAGTCATGGTCCTGATGATTTTAATTTATGTTTAAATCACGGTATTAAAGCTATTGAGACTGTTGATGGTGATGGAAAATATACTAAAAATGTTCATTTATTTGAAGGCAATCATATTTTTAAGGCTAATCCAATTGTTATTGAAAAACTTAAAGAACAAAAAAAATTATTATTTAATGGTGAATTGACACATTCTTATCCACACTCATGGAGATCTAAGGCGCCTTTAGTTCATAGAGCAACACCACAATGGTTTATATCAATGGAAAGTCATAAATTGAGAGAGACAGCTTTAAAAGCTTTAGATGAAACTACTTTTTATCCTAGCAAAGGAAAAGAAAGATTAAGATCTATGATTGAAACTAGACCTGATTGGTGTGTTTCAAGACAAAGAGTTTGGGGAGTTCCTCTTCCAATTTTTGTTAATAAAAAAACTAAAGAGATATTAGTTGATGATGAAGTTAACGAAAATATAGCTAATATATATGAAAAAGAAGGTTCAGATTGTTGGTTTTCAGACAACCCACAAAGATTTTTAGGTGAAAAATATAAATCAGAAGATTTTGAAAAGTTAAGCGATATTGTTGAAGTGTGGTTTGATAGTGGATCTACACATTCGTTTGTTTTAGAGAAAAGAGAAGATTTAAAATGGCCAGCATCTATGTATCTTGAAGGCTCAGATCAACACAGAGGATGGTTCCATTCATCGTTATTAGAGTCTTGTGGAACAAGAGGAAAAGCTCCATTTGAGTCAATTTTATCACATGGTTTTGTTGTTGATGGAAAAGGATTAAAAATGTCTAAATCACTTGGGAATGTTATTGCACCTGAAGATATTTTAAAAAAATATGGTGCTGATATTTTAAGAATTTGGGTAGCTTCATCTAATTATGCAGAGGATTTAAGAATTGATCACTCAATTTTAGATCAACACGCTGACTCTTATAGAAAAATTAGAAATACTTTTAGGTATTTACTTGGAAATCTTAATGATAATTTTAAGGAAGCTAATTTAGAAAAAATAAATTTAATAGAACTACCTGAATTAGAACAATTTATGCTTCATAAAATATATTGTTTAAATAAAAATTTTAAAAATTATTTTAATAATTATGATTTTCACAATTTATACAAAGAACTACTTAATTTTTGTACAGTAGATTTATCAGCATTTTATTTTGATATACGAAAAGACTCTTTATATTGTGACGCTAAAGACTCTAAAAAAAGAAAATCTACGATTATTTTGCTAAATATTATTCTCAACTCATTATTAAAATGGTTTGCGCCAATTCTATCTTTCACAACAGAAGAGATACATAGGTTAATAATGCCTAACGATAAAAGTATTCATTTAACAAAATTTTTAGATTTTCCTAAAAGTTTTAAAAATGAAAATTTAAATCAAAAATGGATAGAACTTATTAAGATTAGAAATATCTGCAACATTAGTATTGAGGAAAAAAGAGCAAGCAAAGAAATTGGATCAAGTTTAGAGGCAAGCTTAAAAATTAATTTAGATAAGAAGCTAATTGATATTTCTCAAGATGTAGATTTTTCAGAATTATGTATAACTTCAAATGCAGAGGTATCTTATCTAGAAAATTCTGAAACAAAAGTTCAAACAACAAAAGCTGAAGGCTCAAAGTGTCAAGTGTGTTGGAAAATTACTAAAGATGCATGTTCAAGAAAAACATGCCCAAAACATTCTTGATGATCACTAGTTATCTAACCAAAAATCTTTATATCAACACAATTATTGTAATTTTAATTTTTATTTTAGATAGATTTTCAAAAATTTATGTAATGAATTTGGATAAAGTTAATTATTCGTCACAATTATACCAATCTAAATATCTAAATATCAGTTTGGTTTGGAATGAAGGTATAGCATTTGGATTGTTATCGTTTAACCAAGATAATTTATATAATTTATTAAGCTTATTAATTGCAACAATAGTTTTGATTATTTTTTTTATGATTATTAGAAATAATAATATTAAAAAATATCCTTTATTAATGATATTTGCTGGAGCTATTGGAAATTTATATGATCGAATTACATACAAAGCTGTACCTGATTTCATTGATTTTCATGTAGGAGATTTCCATTGGTTTATATTTAATGTGGCAGATATCTTTATTAGTTTAGGTGTATTTTTTATGATTTTGATTGAATTAATTGATAATAATAAAAACAATGAAACAATTTAAATTTTATATTTTAATAGCCATTGCGATATTATTTTCATCATGTTCAAGTTTAAAAGAAGGATTTACTAATCAAAAAAAAAATAATAGTGATGAATTTTTAGTTGAAAAAAAATCACCTCTAGTAATGCCGCCAGACTATAATGAGCTACCAATCCCTAATGAAAAAAATATAAATAAAGAGTCAAATGAAATTAAATCTTTAATTTCAAAATCAAAGAACGGTGAGATTGAAGAAAATTTTGATACAAAAAGTTCATCTTTTGAGGAATCAATTTTAGAAAAAATTAAAAATAATTGATGTTAACTAAAAATGTTAAGTTTACTAATTTTAAGATTAAGAAAAATTCATTATTAATCAAAAAAAAACTTATATCTTTATTAAAATCAAAAAATGAAATTTTAAATTCTTTAAGTCAAAATTATAAGGATAATTTTACAAAAAAGATCTTACTTAAATATAAAAAAAATACAGATTATCGAGTGATTGGGATGGGGGGATCCTCAATAGGTACACAAACAATTTATGATTTTTTAAAACATAAAATAAAAAAAAAATTTGTATTCTCAGATAATCTTCAAGTTAATTTAATTAAAGATAAAAAAAAATATACAAACCTAATTGTTTCTAAGTCTGGCAATACCATTGAAACAATAGTGAATGCAAATATTTTTATAAAAAAAAAAGATAGAAATATTTTTATTACAGAAAGTAAAAATAGCTACTTACTTAATTTAGCAAAAAAATTGAAGTCAGATATTATTCATCACAACAATTACATTGGAGGAAGATATTCTGTTTTATCAGAAGTAGGAATGTTACCAGCAGAATTAATGGGTTTAAAGGCAAGTAATTTTAGACAATTAAATAATTTAATTAAAAATAAACAATTTATAAATTCATTAATTTCGAATGTAAGCTCAACATTGTATTTTATAAAAAAGAAAAAATTTAATTCAATAATAATTAATTATGATGAGAGATCTGAAAATTTATTTAATTGGTATCAGCAATTAATTGCTGAAAGTCTGGGTAAGAAAAAAAAAGGTTTATTGCCAATTGTCTCAAATATGCCCAAAGATAATCATAGTACAATGCAATTATACTTAGATGGTTTTAAAAATAATTTTTTTACTTTTTTTTATGTAAATGAAAAAAATTCAGAAAAAATTAAAAATAACACAATATTGTCATCTCAATATTATTTAAAAAATAAAAATTTATCTCAAGTCACACTTGCACAAAAAAAAGCAACTGAAAATGTTTTTAAAAATAAAAACATACCATTTCGGAGTTTTGAAATTAAGAATAGAGACGAAAAAACTTTAGGTGAGTTGTTTTGTTTTTTCATTTTAGAAACAATTTTAATTGGGCAATCAATGAATTTAAACCCTTATGACCAACCTGCTGTGGAGCTGATAAAGGTAGAAACAAAAAAATTGTTAATTAAGAATAGTTAAAAAAATTATTTTAGATAAACCATATTTTTTTTCTTCAATAATTTTTAATTTATTTGGTATTAAGTCTTTCTTATCTTTATGTCTGTGAATAATCAAAATTCCATTTTCATTTAAAATTTTTTGATTATTAATGTTATCAAGTAAAAGGTTTATATCTTTATCTTTATATGGAGGATCCATGAAAACGATATCAAACCCTTTATCTAAACTTTTCAAAAAGTTAATATCATAAATATCTTTTTCAAGAATTTCATAATTTTCAACCGATTTTAAGCTTTGTAAATTTTTTTTTAATACAGGCAAAACCCCATCATATTTTTCTGCAAAAACTACATACTTTGCGCCTCTAGATAGACATTCAATTCCAAATGAGCCCACTCCAGAAAATAAATCTAGAATATTTGAATTCTCTAAATCTACCTTAAATTTATTAGAGTGATTAAGGATGTTGAAAATAGATTCTTTTGTGAGATCTTTAAGTGGCCTTGTTTTTATATCTTTAGGTTCAAGAATTTTTTTACCTCTAAAAGTTCCAGATATTATTCTCATTAATCAATAACTTTATATCCAATATCTCTTCTATAAAAGCCACCTGACCAATTTAAACTATCTAGATTTCTTTGAATGCTTATCTTTGCGTCATTGAAATCATCTGATAGAGAAACAAAATTCAAAACTCTTCCTCCAGTAGCATAAACTTCCTCATTTTTTCTACTAGTACCAGCATGAAATAAGTAATCATGAGATAGAAGATTAACAGATTTTAAATTCTCAATCTTAATATTTTTTTTAAATTCATCTGGATATCCATTAGAACAAACTACTATGCACAAACTTTTTTTATTTAACCAATCAAGATTTAATTTATCAAGATTTTTATTGCAGCAAGCCATAAGAACTTCAGTTAAATCTGTTTTTAGTTTTGGTAATATTGTCTGACATTCAGGATCACCCATACGAACATTGTATTCAATTAAAAAAGGTTCACCATTAACCATCATCAAACCAGCATATAAAAATCCTTTATATCGAGTACCAAGTTCAGACAAACCTTTTAATGTAGGCTTTATTATTTTGCTAATAATCTTACTTTCTATCTCTTTTGATATTAGTCTTGAGGGAGAATATGCACCCATCCCTCCAGTATTTTTACCTTTATCTCCTTCTAATACTCTTTTATGGTCTTGAGCGGTTCCAAAATTTTTAAAATTTATACCATCACTTATTATGAAATAACTCATTTCTTCACCTTTGAGGAATTCTTCAATCAATAAATTTTTAGCTACACCAAATTTTCCACCAAAAATTTCGTTGATTGCTATATGTGCTTCTCTTCTATCGTTACAAATATAAACACCCTTTCCCGATGCCAAGTTATCTGCTTTTATTACTGTTGGATATTTTGATTTTTCTAAAAATTTTTTTGCATCTTCTTCATTTTGAAATATACCAAATGTAGCTGTTGGTATGTTATATTTTTGACAGAGTTGTTTTGTAAATATTTTTGATCCTTCAAGTTGAGATGCTATCTTATTTGGACCAAATACATTTATATTTAATTGCTCTAGGTAGTCTACAAGACCATCTACCAAAGGTTTTTCTGGGCCAATAACAATTAAATCTATTTGATTATCTAATACAAAATTTTTGATATTTTCAAAATTATCTAAATTTAAAATCACATTTTCAGCTATTTCTGACGTACCAGCATTTCCAGGAAAACAATAAATTTTTTCCACTTTGCTTGATTTTTTTAAGCTTACGCAGATAGCATGTTCTCTTCCACCACTTCCTATTACCCCAACTTTCATATAGAAGTATATAAACTAAAAATGACAAAAAAATTAGCAAAATTAAAATATTTACCAAATAATTTTCAAATTATGCAAAATGGTGATTATGTTGAGTGTGCTGTTTCTAGAAAAAAAATAGACATTGAGAATTTGAATTATTGGAATGTAGAATTACAGGAGCCTTATTTTTCTTATAAAGAAGCTTTTCAAAAAAAAGAACAAATAAATAAGAAATAAAAGTTATTTCCATCGGTTGTGTGACCAAATCCACAGTTCTGGTTTGTATGATATCATTTTTTCAAGTACTAAATTTAGTTTATCTGTAATAGTTTTAGTCGTTTCTTCATTATCAAAAGTTATTGGATTTTTTATAACTATCTTAAAATTAATTTTGTTAATTCTCTCAATAAAAATAGGCACAATAGGTATTTTAAACTTTTTAACTAATTGTGCTGGGATAGTAGTTGTAAGTGCTTTTTGATTAAAAAAATTTGATCTTATTCCTTGTGAAACTCTTTGGTCAATCATTAAAGCTGTTGAATAATTCAACTTTTTTAAGTGCATAAGTTTTTTCATTCCACCTATACCTTTTTTAATTTGATATTTACAAATATATTTTTTTCTTATTCTTTCCATTATCTTATTTAAAAATATATTATTAAGAGGTCTATATATTGCAGACAATTTAATCCCTGATTTTTCAATGTACATTGCCATCAGTTCAAAATTACTTAAGTGTCCAGAAATAAAAATAACTGATTTATTTTTTTTCTTTATATCTTCAAGAATTTCTTGACCCTCGATTATGATATTTTTATTTGACCTGTCTTCTCTAAATTTTTTAATGAACATATACTCAGCAAAAACTCTTCCATAATTATTCCACATCATTTTTGTAATTCCATTTAAGTGGTCTAAACTAATATCTGGAAATGCTTTTTTAAGATTAGAGTGAATTAATTTTTTTGATCTAAATAATGGTCCAATTTTTTCAAATAATTTGCCACCTAATGCAGAGGATATATTTAACCCTAGAATTTTAAAAAGGGAAAAAAAAATAATAACAAATAGAAACTGCAAAAAATACTTAATTATTTTCATTTATTTTTAATATAGTTCTAATCAACTTTTCTTCATCTAGAATTTTTAATTCTGATTTAATAAAATTGATATTATGAATTTTTTCCTTATCTAGTCTCAAATAATCTTTCTCAGTTGTTATAATTTGGCAATTTAAATTATTTGATAGTTTTTGGATTTTATTAATATCAAAATTGTTATATTTATAATGGTCTGAAAACTCAATATCTTTAACAATATTAAATTTATATTCTCTTAACATAGATATAAAAGTTTGATGATTACCTATTCCAGAAAATACTAAATAATTTTTATCTTTATTAAACTTTTCAATATTTAAAGGAACATACTTTCCTATATGAATATCTATATTTGGATTTATTTTATATATATGCCTCTTAATATCGTCCAAATTTTCTAAATTTCCATTTAAAAAAATATGCTTATAATTTTTTAAGTTATTTACACTCTCTCTTAGTGGGCCAGCTGGAATGGTAAAACCATTACCTATCCAATTAATATTATTAAAACACACAAATCTTAAATCATAATTTATTGAATTGTCTTGAAGTCCATCATCTAAAATTGCTACATTATAGCCTTTATTTTCTGCAGTACTAATTGCTTCAATTCTTTTAAGAGATGTAAATAGTTTCCCTCTACTTTGTAAAAGTTTTTGCTCATCATGTTGATTAGGATAAAATTTTTTGACAAAACATGATTTAATTTTTCTATCACTTAAAAGTTCATTTATTTTGATACATAAAGATGTTTTACCTGTTCCACCAAGGTAAATGTTGCCAACTATAATAGTTTTTATTTTAGATTTTTTTGTTTTTTTATTTAACCTTAAAAATTTCAGTAAATTTAATAAAATTGAAATTGGTAGCAATAAATAAGCAAGTATATTTGGTTTTTTTTGGTCCCAGAATTTAGGTTTTTTTAAATTCATTTTTTATTAATTTATCTAAATCATTTATAGTTTCTTTTAAAATCTTTACTCCAATTTTTTTTATTTTATCTCCTAGTTTTTTATTTCTTTTAAATATAATTGTTGATGCCAGTTCTCTTGGCGTAGTAATCTTTTTTGAAATTTTCAAATTTGAAAGAGTTTTATATACATCTTTAAAATTATCGATGTTTGGCCCATGTAATATTCTTGCACCATATCTTGCAGCTTCTAATGGATTTTGACCCCCTCTATTGATAATAGAGCCCCCTATAAAAACTGAGGTACCAACTTTATGGAATTTTTTCGTTTCACCGAAAGTATCTACAATATAAATATCAATGTTTTTTAATTTTTTCACATTTGAGCTATGGTTAGTAACATTTAATCTCAAATTCTCTAATTCCGATTTTATCTCATTAACTCTATGTATGTGTCTTGGAATTAAAATTGTTAATAGATTTTTAATTTTCTTTTTAAGCTCTATATGTGTTTTTCCACAAAAAATTTCCTCATCAGAATGAGTACTGGATGCAACCCAAATTTTTTTACTTTTAAATTTAAGGTTTAATTTGTTCTTTATTTCATTATCTTGTTCTGCATATTTAAGATTACCAATAGTCTTTATCTTTTTTACTTTTAATTTTTTTAAAAAATATTTTGTTTCAAGGTTTTGAGGGTATGCAACTGATATTTTCTTAAAAACTTTTTGAGAAACATTTTTAAGACTTTGCCATTTTAAAAAAGTTTTTTTTGTAATTCTTGCGTTAAGCAAAATTAAGGATATTTTTTTTTCTTCCAATTTTTTAAACATGTTGGGCCAAATTTCTGAGTCAATGAAAATTGCTAAATTTGGTTTCCAGTATTCCAAAAATTTTTTTGTAAAAAAAAAATGGTCTATAGGATAAAACTGGTGAACAGTCTTTTTGAATTTGAATTTTTTTAACACCTTTGATGAACTTAAAGTACAAGAGGTAACCAATATTTGATTAATTAATTTGTCTTTTTCATAATTTTCAATTAATGGAATAATACTTAATATTTCCCCAACACTTGCTCCATGAAACCAAATAATTTTTCCTTTAGACCTTTTTTTTGAAGGAATACTAAATTTTTCTTTGAATCTTGTCTTATCTTCTTTTCCTTTATAAACTCTAAAGATTATTAAGATTGGAGATATTAAAATTAATAATGATAAAATGATCTGATACAAAAAAAACATATTTACTTTTGTATTTGTTTTTCATAAAAATTCTTATATAATTGAGATTTGACAATCAAATCCTCATGCTTTCCATTTGCCATAACTTTTCCCGAATTAATTACATAAATATTATCAGAGTTTAAAATAGTTGATAATCTATGAGCGATAACAATTGTCGTTTTATTATATGTTAAAACCTTCAAAGCTGCCTGGATTTTGGATTCTGTATCAGTATCCAATGATGATGTTGCTTCATCTAGAAGTATAATAGAACTCTTTTTAAGCATCGCTCTTGCAATTGATATTCTTTGCTTTTCTCCACCTGATAATCTGACACCATTTTCTCCAATCAAAGTATCAAATTTATTTGGAAGCTTATTAATAAATTCATCACAATATGATAATTTGGCTACCTCATAGATTTCATTATCACTCGCAGTATCTTTTGCGTATCTTATATTATTTTTAATTGTATCATCAAAAAGAGTAGTCTCCTGGCTAACCATAGAAATCTCTTTTCTAAGAGAATTTATTTTAATTTTATAAATGGATTGGTTATCAATTAAAATATCTCCATTTTGGACATTATAAAATCTAGGAATTAAGTTAAGAATCGTCGATTTTCCAGAACCGCTATGACCAACAAGAGAAGTCATTTTTCCACCTCTAAAATTTAAATTAATTGAACTTAAAGTGATTCCTTCATCTTTTTCATAGGCAAAATTGACGTCTTTAAACTTAATTTCAGAATCTATGACTTGAATCGGTTTTGCATCCTCAGCATCATTAATTTTGTTCTTTTGATCTATAATTGGTAAAATCCTAGAGGCGGCTGATAAGCCTTGATTTAAATTCATAGTTAAAGTTGATAAAGCTCGCACCGGTTGATAAGCCAGCATCATTGCTGCCAAAAAGGAAAAAAAATTGTTTACATTTAATTCATCTCTTACAATTAGTTTTGTTGAATAAAAAATTAAAATTGCAATCATTATTCCTGTCAATGTTTCCATAATTGGAGACATTCTTATGTATACAGTTAGGATTTTTTTACTTTTATCTTTTAGTTGAGAAAGATAATTATCTGCTCTTTTTTTTTCGTAATCTTCTTTTTGAAATATCTTAATTAATTTATGATTTTTAAATAATTCGACAAGATATGTAGTCAAATACCCAGATTTTTCTTGGGCCTCTGTCACAACTTTACCAACTCTTTTCCCAAGTTTTTTTGAAAAAAAACCAGCTAAAGGTATCATAATTATGGAGATAATTGATAATTTCCAATTCTGCATGAACATAACAATAAGCAATCCAAATAAGGTCAAACTATCTTTAAAAAGGGTTAGTATTGCACTGCTTAACAGATGTGTAATGTTGTTTACATCATAAGTAAGATTAGAAATAAATTTTCCTGAATGTTTTTTGTCTATTATCTGTGTATCAGTTTTAATTAAAGATTTTACCATGTCAAATTGAAGAATTTTTTTTATTTCTTCTCCTACACTAATCATGGTGGCTTTAGCTAAATATAACGATAGTCCTTTAGTTGTAAAAGCAACTACTATAAGCATTGGAATAAAAAAAATTAACGTTTGATCTTTTTCTATAAAAAGTTTTTTAATTGCAGGATCAAGCAACCAAGCAATTGACGATGTACTTCCAGCAACTAATATAGAAAAAAATGCAGATAAAAAAATTTTATTTAAAAATTTTTTTGAATAATCATTATACAATCTTTTAAAAATTTCTGTTTTATTCATTATATAATTTTTGCAATTAAAATATTAATTAAAATCAATAAGCCAAAAGTATTATTGCTTTTGAAAATTTTAAGAGAAATTTTTGGATTTTTTGGATTGAACATTTTAATTTGGTATATAAATAAATGCATAATTGGTATTGTTAAAATAAGATAATAACTATAATCGAGATTCATATTATAGCCCCCTATTAAAAAAAAGATTACCAAAAGTGTGTAGCATGTAGTTAAGAATTTCTTTGCATTTTTTTTAAATTTTATTGAAGTTGATTTAAGTCCAATAATTTCATCATCTTTAATATCTTGATATCCATAAACCGTATCATATCCCAGTGTCCAAAATATGGCTCCTAGATAGAATATAATTGGAACAATATCCATTTCACCCTTAATAGCTGTCCAACCAAGTATTAGACCATAATTAAATGTAATTCCTAAAAACAACTGAGGCCAATAAGTGTATCTTTTCATTAAAGGGTAGGTGAAGGCCAATGGCATTGATCCTAAAGCAAGAATGATCGTGAATTGATTAAAATTTAAAAGCACAAACAGTGCTAATAAACACAGGGTTGCCGCATAAAAGATTGCAACTTTAATTGAAATTTTTCCAGAAGCAATAGGACGATTTTTTGTTCGAAATACTCTTTTGTCAAACTCCTTATCTAAAATATCATTAACAATACAGCCAGCCGATCTCATTAGTACAGCACCCAAAAAAAATAATAATAGATAAAAAAAATAATTTTCAAGATTGTTTGAAAAATCATAGGCAAGACTTAATCCCCATACACATGGCCAAAATAAAAGCATATAGCCAATAGGTTTTTTTAATCTTGTTAAATCAATGAAAAGTTTTAATTGATTCATAATATTTTACTTGTAAATAGCAAAGGCTAGTTTCATAATCAAATTGATTCGTATGAATATAGATTACACAGTCACAGCACTAATGTTTCCAGCAATTCCTTTACTGATGAATATCTATAGTAATAGATTTCATTCACTTAGTAAGCTGATTAGAGAACTACATGACGAACACGTATATGAAAATCATGTACCACATGAATGGAAAAAACAATTCATAAATTTGAGTGGACGAATTACTCTTTTAAGATGGACAATCATGTTTGCTGCTTTTGGATTTTTATTTAATATGATGACAGTATTGGGTCTTTATTTAAATGAGATATTTGTAGCAAGATTAATTTTTGGCTCATGCTGCTTGTCTATGATTATTTCAATTCTTTTCTTTATAAGAGAAATTCATATATCAACAAATGCACTTAAGCTTCATATGTCAGATATGGATGTGGATGTTAATTAGGAATTATAACTGCTGGTCCTAAAATTTTTCTTCCCTCTAAATCCTGGTGAGCCTGAACTACTTCATCTAATTTATACTTTTTAAATATTTTTATTTTAACTTTTCCAGAGCTAATTTTTTCAAACATAACTTTTGAAGCTTCATCTAGCTCTTCTCTAGTAGATAGATATTGTTGCATTGCAGGTCTCACAAGATACAAACCTTTTGGTTGTAAAACTTTAGGAACGTTTATATCTGATAAAGGTCCTGATGCATTTCCAAATGAAACCATCATTCCTCTTGTGGCCAAACATTCAATGGATCCATCTAATGTATCTTTTCCGACACCATCATAAACAACAGGAACACCTTTTCCATCCGTGATCTCCAAAACTTTTTTTGCAAAATCTTCTTTATTATAATTAATCACATGATCGTAACCATTTTCTTTTGCAATGTTTACTTTTTCATCTGATCCAACTGTACCTATTACCGTGCAGCCTAAACTTTTGGCCCACTGACCAAATATTTGACCGACTCCTCCAGCTGCCGCATGATAAAGAATTGTTTGTCCTGATTTTACCGGAAATGTTTTATGTAATAAATAAAATGTAGTTAAACCTTTTGTCATTAAAGTTGCTGCCACTTCAAGATCAATACCCTCTGGTACTTTTACAAGATTTTTTGTTGGGTAATTTCTATGTGAAGAATAAGAGCCCAATGGAATACCAGCGTAAGAAATTTTATCACCAATTTTAAAATCTTTTACGTTTTCTCCAACATCAGTAATGACACCAGCACCTTCTAAACCCAAACCGCTTGGCATTTTTAAAGGATATAGACCTGATCTGTGATAAGTATCTATATAATTTAATCCAATTGCTTTTTGTTCTATTGTTACTTGATCAGGGCCTGGCTTATCTAAAGTAATATCTTTAAGCTCTATAACTTCAGGTCCTCCAGTTTTTTTAATTTCTACAGCTTTCATAATTTATTTCACAAATGTATCATTATGATAATCTTGAACTGCTTGCAAGATCTCAGCTTTAGTATTCATTACAAATGGTCCACCTCTAGCAATCTCTTCGTTAATTGGCTTGCCTGAGATGAGTAAAAACTTGGCATCCGATTTGGCTTTTACAGTTAAACTTTCACCTCTAGTTAATAGTATTAAAGTACTATCTTTAACATTATCATGTTTATTTTTGCCTATTTCGATTTCACCATCAATCAAATAAATAAAACTATTATGAGTTGATGGTAATTTAAAATTGAATTCTTTATCTTTATTTAACTCAACATCAAAATAAAATGGCTCAACGTTATGACCTTTAACAGGGCCTTCAGCATTTTCAAATTTTCCGGCTATAACTTTTACCTGTTTATCATCATCTTTATGAACACTCATTTTATCTGCATCGATATAAATATACTCAGGCTTACTCATCTTTAGTTTGGCAGGCATATTTACCCACAATTGAAAACCATGAAGCTTACCTTCTTTCATTGCAGGCATTTCAGAATGGATTATTCCGCTACCTGTTTTCATCCACTGAACATCTCCTGCAGTCATTCTACCTTCACCACCGGTGCTATCTTTATGCTCAAAATCTCCAGCCAACATATAAGTCACTGTTTCAATTCCTCTATGAGGGTGGGGCGGAAAACCTGCAATATAATCTTCACTATTTTCTGATCCAAACTCATCTAACATTAAAAATGGATCAAAGTAGTTTGGCTCAACACCAATGCTTCTTTTTAATTTAACTCCAGCACCATCTGATGCTGGAATAGGGTCAATAATTTTACTTACTTCAATATTCGACATTTAATTTCCTAACTTTTTATCAAGACTAAAGTCTTTAGCTCCATTTACAACAATAAATAAAAATCCTCCTGCTAAACCAATGTTTTTAATAAATGAAATAAATTGCATTTGATCACTGAAATCACTATGAAAAATAATCGCAGTAGCTACACAAAATATACTTAGTAGAGCTGCTGAAATTTTAACCTTATATCCCACCATTATTAATATTGGTGCACCAATTTCTAATATGATTGTAGGAATTAAAAAAATACCAGGCATTCCTAAAGACTCCATCCATCCAATTGTTCCTTCGTAGTTTCCAATTTTATTTATTCCACTTAATAAAAAAATAAGTGAGATAAAAACTCTTGCTAATAAATCTAGTATATTTGTCATAATTTATTTATTATGAGAACCATCACAGAATGGTGCATTGTTAGTTTGTTTGCACGTACAGAAAAACATTTTTTTTGTTTCTTCGGCCTTGTATGCAAATGGAGTAAATTTTGTACCCTCATCATTTAATGGGCTCATATGTGATCCATCACAAAACGGTTGTTTTTTTGATTGCCCACATGCACACCAATAGTAAGATTTACCTTTTTCAACTTCTACTGCTACCGGTCCATCTCCTGCTCTTTTTCCTTTAGTCATTTTTACCCTTTCGATTAGTTTAAAGCATAACTAATAGTTTGTTATGAGATATACAAGAACGCAATATATTCATACTAGTATATTAAATCATACCTTGATAATAAAAATAAAGTAGTTATTTAATTCTTTATGAAAGATTTAATTAATTGTCCGGCTGAAAGAGCTATTTATTTTTTAGGTGGTAAATGGAAAATAAGAATTCTATTTACATTGTTTAATAATAAAAAAGTAAGATTTAATGAACTAAAAAAAGTATTAAAAACTATCACCCAACAAATGTTGTCTAAACAACTAAAAGAGTTAGAAACTGATGGCATTGTGAATCGAAAAGTTCATCAAGTAGTACCTCCAAAAGTAGAGTATTCACTTACTGAATTTGGTTTATCGGTTATTCCTATTCTAAAATCTTTTTCTGATTGGAATAGAAAAAACACAAGAACTATTTCTTTAAAACTTAATAAAAACTTTGAAGAAAATAGAATTAGGTAATATTAAGTAACTCTTTTAGATTTTTGATTTTGTTTTGAGGTTTGTAATCAAGGTTATCAAAAATATTATTATTTCTGTTTACCCAAATAGAATTGTAACCATAGTTTCCACCACCAGATACATCCCAGGTATTTGCACTTAAAAAAGTAACTTCATTTTTTTCAATATTATATTTTTTAATTGGCATATCGTAAACTTTAGAGTCTGGTTTATAAATGCCGACTTCTTCTATTGAAAAAAGATCATCAAATAAATTATCTAAATTATTGCTTTTAACTAATTGATTAAGAAGGGCAGGTGTACCATTTGAAAGAATTGCAAGTTTAAAATTTTTCTCTTTAAGTTTTTTTAAAACTTCTAGTACTTCAGGAAATGGAGATAGAATTTTATAAAGATCTAATAACTCATTTCTCATAGAAGAGTCTATTTCATAAGCTTTCATAGATTTATCTAAACTATCTTCGGTTACTTGCCAAAAATCTTTATGTCTTTTCATTAGACTTCTAAGCCAAGTGTATTCTAACTGAGTGGTTCTCCAGTAACTTGCAAAACCTTCCCACTTATCACCAATTTTATCTTTACATTTCTCAGCTGCTGAATTCACGTCAAATAACGTTCCGTAGGCATCAAAAATTATTGCTTTAATATTTTTCATAATTAAACTTATCTTAATGAGTAATATTAGATTATTTTATCGTGAAAGTTTATCACTTAATTTAACTGCTACTCTTGATAAATCACAATCTCATTACGTAAGTAAAGTCATGAGAATTAAAGAAAATGAAGTTTTTTCATTATTTAATAATAGTGGAGAGTGGGAAGCAAAAATATTAACAATTTCAAAAAGTATTGTTGAGTTTAATGTTAAGAAACAATTAAGACAAAAAGAAAATCTTAAAGAGTTATGGTTAGCATTTTCACCTATCAAATCTAATTACTTTAATTTTATGATGCAGAAAGCGACTGAATTAGGGGTTACAAAATTTTTACCTATTATTTTTGATAGAACAATTGTTAGAAAGATTAATAAAGAGAGATTAGAAAAAGTAATCATAGAAGCTGCTGAACAATCAAATAGAATAAGTGTTCCAACAATTGAAGAGCCTCAGAAATTAAAAAATTTTCTAAGTAATGATATGGATTTAATATTTACTGATCTCAACACTTCTAATACTAAAATTGATCTTAAAAAGTTATCTAAAAAGCCCAAATGTGTAATTATAGGACCCGAGGGAGATTTTTCTGAGGAGGAGAGGGAAAAGATTCTTAAATTTAATGGTGTTCAGCCTATTAAAATCAATGAAAACATTTTGAGATCAGAAACGGCTGTAATTTCTGCTCTATCGATCATAAATTACGCCATTAATTGATATTTTGTCGCGAAAACTAAAGTGTAATTTTTTAAAAGACGATCTATATAGTGTCTAAAAATGAAAAAAATTTTATATATATTTCTATCAATATTTACTGTTTCAAGCGCTTTAGCTAACCAACCTAAAGACTGGCAATTAGGCTTTCAAGATCCTGCATCTGATGGAATGAGAGATATTGTTAACTTCCATAACAATCTTTTACTTCCAATCATTATAGCAATCAGTGTGTTTGTTTTATTCTTGATGGTTTACGCTTGTATTCGATTTAGAGCATCAAGAAATCCTAACCCATCTAAAACAACTCACAATGTTACAGTTGAAATTTTATGGACTTTAATTCCATGTTTAATTTTAATTGTAATGGCAGTTCCTTCTTTTAAAATTTTATACAAACAAGACACAATTCCAAAAGCAGATGTCACAGTGAAGGCAATTGGCTACCAGTGGTATTGGGGATACGAGTATCCAGATGAAAATATTATTTTTGAATCATATATGATTGAAACTAAAGATTTAAAAGAAAATCAACCAAGACTATTAACTGTAGATCATGAAGTTGTAGTACCGGTAAATAAAGTCATTAAAGTTTTAATAACAGCAAATGACGTACTTCATGCATGGGCCTTACCATCTTTTGGAGTAAAAAGAGACGCTGTTCCTGGAAGAATTAATGAAACTTGGTTTAAAGCAGATAAAGTTGGAACTTACTATGGACAATGTTCTGAGCTTTGTGGAATTAAACATGCCTTTATGCCGATTACTGTAAGAGTGGTTTCAGAAGAAGATTATGCAGAATGGTTAACAGGTGCAAAAATTAAATTTGCAAAAGAACCATTATTAGAAAACGAAAATATAAAACTAGCAGGTAACTAATATGTATACACAAACAGCATCACACGAAGATCATCATACACCAACTGGTTGGAAGCGTTGGGCTTATTCAACTAATCATAAAGACATTGGAACAATGTATTTAATATTTGCAATTGTTGCAGGTGTTATTGGTACAGCTTTTTCAGTGTTAATGAGAATGGAATTGATGCATCCTGGTGATGGGATTTTAGGTGGTAATTATCATTTATATAATGTGTTAGTTACTGGTCATGGTTTAATCATGATCTTCTTTATGGTGATGCCAGCAATGATTGGTGGTTTTGGAAATTGGTTTGTGCCTATTATGATTGGTGCCCCTGACATGGCTTTTCCAAGAATGAATAATATCTCATTTTGGTTATTACCCACTTCATTTATCTTATTAATACTTTCAATATTTATGGATGGCCCTCCAGGTCAGACAGGAGTTGGTGGTGGATGGACAATATATCCTCCATTATCCTCTAAAGCTGGACAGCCAGGACCTGCAATGGATTTTGCAATTTTAAGTTTGCACTTAGCGGGAGCTTCATCAATTTTAGGTGCGGTTAACTTTATTACTACAATCTTAAACATGAGAACCCCAGGTATGACGCTGCATAAAATGCCTTTATTTGCTTGGTCTATTTTAGTTACAGCGTTCTTATTATTGTTATCATTACCAGTTTTAGCTGGTGCAATTACAATGCTTTTAACAGATCGAAATTTTGGTACCGCCTTTTTTGATGCACAAACAGGAGGGGATCCTGTTCTGTTCCAACATTTATTTTGGTTTTTTGGTCACCCTGAAGTTTACATTTTAATTTTGCCTGGCTTTGGAATGATCAGCCACATTATTTCAACATTCTCAAAAAAACCTGTCTTTGGTTATTTGGGTATGGCTTATGCCATGGTTGCAATTGGCATTGTTGGATTTGTTGTATGGGCTCACCACATGTATACAGTTGGACTGAGCACAGATACTAAAGCGTACTTCTTAGCTGCAACGATGATTATTGCAGTTCCAACTGGAATTAAAATATTTTCATGGATTGCAACGATGTGGGGTGGATCTATTACATTTAAAACACCAATGGTGTGGGCATTAGGATTTATATTTTTATTTACAGTTGGTGGAGTAACAGGAGTTGTTCTTGCAAACGCTGGTGTTGATACTGCAATGCATGACACTTATTATGTGGTTGCTCACTTCCATTATGTATTATCTTTAGGGGCAGTATTTGCGATCTTTGCAGGGTTTTATTATTGGTTTAGTAAAATGTCTGGATATGAATACTCAGAATTTTTAGGACAATTACATTTCTGGCTAACTTTTATTGGAGTTAACTTGATATTCTTTCCACAACACTTTTTAGGATTAGCTGGAATGCCTAGAAGATATGCAGATTATCCAGATGCTTTTGCTGGCTGGAACTACATATCATCAATTGGATCATACATATCTGTAATTGGTCTTGCAGTATTTTTTGTAAATCTAATTTGGGCTTTTTCTAAGAAAAAAGCTGCAGCCCAAAATCCTTGGGGAGAAGGTGCCACTACATTAGAATGGACAGTCCCATCACCTCCAAATTTTCATACTTTTGAAGAACTACCTAAGTTTGCAGATGATGAGGGTGCTGAAAAATCTACTAGTTAATAATTTTTTTAGATTTTTAAACTGAAAATTAATGATTAAGTCTAAAACAAAAAATAGAAATCTAAGTCATGAAGATGTCTTTAATTTTTCTGAACTTTTCAAGCTGATGAAGCCAAGAGTGATGTCGCTGGTTATCTTTACTTGTGCTGTAGGATTATTGATGGCACCAAATGTCATACCAACTAAAGACGCTATCATAGGAATTATACTTGTATCGATTGGCGCTGGAGCAGCCGGTGCATTGAACATGTGGTATGAGTCAGATTTAGATGCGCTGATGACACGAACATGTTTGAGACCAATACCAACTGGTAAAGTTAATAAAAATCAGGCATTAGTTTTTGGTATTGCACTTTCAATATTTTCAGTAATTGCACTTGATTTTTTTGCTAATAGGATATCTGCAAGTTTATTACTGTTTACGATCTTATTTTATGTTTTGATTTATACAGTTTGGTTAAAAAGAAAAACACCACAAAACATAGTAATTGGTGGAGCAGCTGGTGCTTTACCACCTGTTATAGGGTGGGCTATAGCAACAAATTCCTTATCTCTAGAACCCGTTACATTCTTTCTGATAATTTTCTTTTGGACTCCATCTCATTTTTGGGCACTAAGTCTTTATAAGTCAGATGATTATAAAAAAGCTAAAATTCCAATGCTTCCATTAACCAATGGTATTGAAAGCACAAAGTTAAATATCTTTGTCTATTCTTTAATAATGATCCCAGTAATAGTAATGCCATACGCAATCAATTTTGTTGGATTGATTTTTTTAATCCCATCTTTGATCTTAACTTTTTATTATAATTTTTTATGTTTTGAGCTTTATAATTTTAAAAAAAATAAATTTAATGCAAAAAAAGCAAAATCTATATTTGGATATTCAATTTTATATTTATTTCTGATATTTGTTCTTTTTTTAATAGATAAAATTTTATGATGACACCTGATAAAAAAACTAAGAGGAAAAATATTTTAACTGCTGTAGCAATTTTGGCATTTATGGTGTTTTTATTTGTGTTTACTTTGTACAATGTTGGAGTTTTTGATAGACAGCTATGATTAAGAAAAAAACTTTAACACCAATATTGCTTGGAGGAATATTTGTGCTTATGCTTGGACTTTCTTTTGCAGCAGTACCACTTTATGACATGTTCTGTCGTATAACGGGATTTGGAGGAACTACTCAGGTATCTAAAGATGCTCCCAATATAGTATTAGATAAAGTAGTGAGTGTTAGATTTGATACCAATGTAAATAATCTTACTTGGGATTTTAAAGCTAAATCAAATGTAATTGATGTAAAGGTTGGCCAAGTAAATAGAATTGAATTTGAAGTCGAAAATTATGGGGATGAGACAACTTATGGAGTGGCTAGTTTTAATGTTTCGCCATCAAGTTTTGGAAAATATTACAGTAAGTTAGGTTGTTTTTGCTTTGAAAAACAAGAGCTTAAAGCGGGTGAAAAAGCAACTTATGTGATGACTTTTTATTTAGATCCTGAACTAGTTAATGATCCGACTACAAAAAATTTAGAAGATGTAACTATGTCGTACACTTTTTTCTCGACAGATTACTATAAACAATCATAATCGCAAAAATGTCAACTGAAAAAAAACATGACTACCACTTAGTAGACCCAAGCCCTTGGCCTATCTACGTTTCATTCTCTTGCTTAGTATTAGCAATTGGAACAATATTTTATATGCATAATGATGTTTCATGGGGAATGTATCTTGGGTTAGCCTTAGTTATATATGGTGCTTATATGTGGTTTAGAGATGTTGTTATAGAAGCAGAACATCAAGGTCATCATACACCTGTTGTTCAAATTCATCACCGATATGGTATGACTTTATTTATAGCATCCGAGGTTATGTTTTTTGTTGCATGGTTTTGGGCTTACTTTGATATAAGTTTATTTCCAAATGAGTTTGTTGGAAACGTTTGGCCACCAAAAGATATAGAAACATTTGATCCATGGGATATACCATTAATTAACACACTTGTATTATTGTTGTCTGGAACAACCGTCACTTATGCCCATCATTCACTGATAGAAGGTGATAGAAAAGGATTTATTCAAGGTTTAACACTAACAGTTGTTTTAGGTTTCTTTTTTACTTTATTACAAGCCTACGAATATCATCATGCTACATTTAATTACTCTGGCCATATTTATGGAGCAGTATTTTATATGGCAACAGGTTTTCATGGTTTCCACGTTATTATTGGAACAATATTTTTAGCTGTTTGTTTAGCTAGAGCTAAAAAAGGACATTTTACAAAGGAACATCATTTTGGATTTGAAGCAGCTGCATGGTATTGGCATTTTGTCGATGTAGTTTGGTTGTTTTTATTTGCGGCAATATATGTTTGGGGAAGTTAATAATTAACTCTTGAAGAATAAGTTTCTATTTTCAGTTTTTGTTTATTTTATTATTTTAGTTTTAGTATCTCTTGGTTCATGGCAACTATATAGACTAAGTTGGAAATTAGATTTAATAAAACAAATTGAA
This sequence comes from Candidatus Pelagibacter sp., assembly GCA_028099475.1. Next base: position 63,634 of record JAOHHF010000001.1, on the reverse strand, counting down.
AACTCATTAAAAAATAAGCCAGTTGAATTATCTGATGTTGAAGAAAAAAACTTTTTAAGAATTAAAACTTCTGGAAAAATTAGTTTTCAAAAACAAATTTATTTATATAATTTAAATGAAAAAGGTAAACCTGGGTTTGAGGTTATAAATCCTATTATAATAGATAATAAAAATTATTTAATTAACAGAGGATGGATACCATTTGATAAAAAAAATAAATCTGAAATTAATTTAGTTAATCAAAATAATATAATTGGAACTTTAAAAACTCAGTCAAAGGCAAATTCTTTTAAGCCTAAAAATGACATTGAAAAAAATTACTGGTTCACACTTAATCGAGATGATATTTTTAAATATACAGGAAAAAAGTTCTCAAAATATATAATTTATTTGAATGGAGATTATAGTTTGCCAAAACCCAAAGTGATAACTGCTAAAATTTCCAACAACCATAAAAAGTATGCAATTACTTGGTTTTCAATGGCGATTTCAATTCTTTTAATATATCTATATTTTAGAAAAAAAAATTATTAGATGGAATATATAAGCACAAGAAATAACAAAAAAACCTTTCAATTTAAGGATGTTTTTATAAAAGGCCTTGCAGACGACGGTGGTCTATTTATACCTAAATCTCTTCACAAAGTGGATATTAATGAACTTAGAGGTCTTGATTACAATGATTTAGCAAAGAAAGTAATTTATCCATTTATAGGCGACTTTATGACTGGAACAGATCTAGATAAAATTATTGATCAATCTTATTCAGTTTTTAGAAAAGAAAATGTTATCGATCTAATCAAAGTTGGTGATCGATTTGTACTTGAATTATTTCATGGTCCAACTTTAGCTTTTAAAGATGTAGCAATGCAACTTCTAGGTAATTTTTATGAATATTACCTAAATAACCAAAATGAAAAGCTTAATATTGTTGTAGCTACATCAGGAGATACTGGGGCAGCAGCTATAGATGCAATCAAAGGTAAAAGTAACGTTAATATTTTTGTACTACATCCTCATAATAGAGTGTCATCTGTCCAAAGAAAATTAATGACAACTGGAAAAGATAAAAACGTTTTTAATATTGCTGTGAATGGAAATTTTGATGATTGTCAAAATTTAGTTAAAACAATGTTTGCAGATAAAGACTTTTCTAATGATATAAAAATGTCAGGTGTAAATTCAATCAACTGGGCACGTATCATTGCTCAAAGTGTATATTATTTTTATAGCTATTTTTTAGTAGAAGAAGATAATCGTCCAGTAAATTTTTCAGTACCTACAGGAAATTTTGGTGATGTGTATGCTGGATATTTGGCTAAAAAAATGGGTCTTCCAATTAATAAATTAATAGTTGCAACTAATCAGAATGACATTCTTCATAGAGCTATCTCAAATGGTGGCTATGAAGTAGAAAATGTATTTGAAACGTTATCTCCTAGTATGGATATACAAGTTGCAAGTAATTTTGAAAGATTAATTTATGATTTAAATCAAGGCGATGATTTGCAAACAATAGATGCAATGAAAAATATTAAAGAAAAAGGAAAATATATCATTAATCAAGAAAAACTAGATAAAATAAATGCTAATTTTTTATCTTCTAGAATGAGTGAGGAGGAGGTTTTAAAAACTATTAATGAAGTTTTTAAAAAATTTAATGTTGTACTAGATCCACATAGTGCAATCGGCTATGGTGTTTTTGATAAAATAAATCTAGATGGAAATAATATAGTTTTAGCAACAGCACATCCGTCCAAATTTCCTGATGCAATTAAAAAAGCTATAGATATAAAAGCAGACCTACCTAAAGAATTAATGTTTGTTATGGATGAAAAAGAAAATTATGATATTATTGACAATAACGTTGAAAAAGTTAAGCAACACATAAAAGAAAGAATTTAATGAATATAAAAGAAAATGATCAAATTCCTAATGTAGATATTTTTGTTATGGAGAATGGAGAACCTGTCAAAAAAAATACTCAAGTACTTTTAAAGGATAAAAAAGCAGTTATATTTGGTCTCCCAGGTGCTTATACTTCAGTATGTTCATCAAAACATCTTCCTGGATATGTGAATATATTTGATCAATATAAGGAAAAAGGAATTGACTATATTATTTGCATTTCAGTTAATGATCCTTTTGTAATGGATGCGTGGGGTAAAGAACACAATGTTGGTGATAAGATATTAATGATTGGAGATCCATTTTTAAATTTTACTAAAGCAATTGGAGCTGGCGTAGATAAAAGTGCAAGAGGCCTCGGTATTAGATCTAACAGATATACGATGCTAGTTGATAATTTAAAGATTGTTAAACTGCAAGAAGAGACAGATACAGGATCATGTGAAGTTTCAGCAGCAGAAAATTTTATTAAGTTAGTCTAAATTTGCGGCTTTTTTTGCCATTAAATCCACTTCTTCATTCATAGGATTGCCAGCATGAGCTTTCACCCAATTCCATTTCACATTTAAAGATTTATCTAAATTATACAATTCAACCCACAAATCTTTATTTTTAACATCTTCTTTTTTGGATGTTTGCCAATTATTATTGAGCCACTTATTTATCCATTCTGTTATTCCAAGCTTAACATATTGAGAGTCTGTATAAATAGTAATCTCTGAATTATCATTTATCTCTCTTAATGCATTAATAGGAGCTAATAATTCCATTCTATTATTAGTAGCATCTTTTACACTGCCACTAATTTTTTTTATTTTTCCATCATCATTAATTATTGCTGCCCAACCCCCATTACCAGGGTTAGTAAGACAAGAACCGTCAGTATAGATTTCAATCATTAATTTAAGTATTCTTTGTAAGATCTTAAGTTATTATGTGTAATAAGTTTTTGATAATACTCATTGGGATCTTTAATTTTTATCAATGCAGTTTTAGGAGTATTTGAATAGTCATATAGTCTTGTTAAAAGATATCTCATTGCAGCTCCTCTACATAAGATATTTAGTGATTTTTTTTCTTTTAGTGAAATTCTTTTAACACTCTCATAACCTTTTAATAATTTTTTAATTTTTTGTTTATTCATCTGAAATTTTGAGTTTTTAAAATCAAAACATAAAGCATTTATACAGATAGCAATCTCATACATAAAAATATCATTTGCTGCGAAGTAAAAGTCAATTACTCCTGATAATTTGTCTTTATTAAAAAAAATATTATCTATAAATAAATCACCATGTATTATGCCCTGTGGAAGTTTTGATGGCCAATTTTTTTTAATCTCTTTTAAATTATTTGTCAAAAATTTTTGTAAGTTAGAAAATTTTTTTGATCTAAATTTAATACTTTTTAATAATGGTCCTAACTCTTTAATACCCATGGAATTTTTCCTAGAGATTTTAATTTTTTTGGTAATTTGATGAATATTTGCAATTACTTTGCCTACTTCATAACAATTTTTTAGATTTAGTTTAATTTTATCTTTTCCATCTAGAAAGGAAACAATACATGCCTTTTTACTTTTTAATTTTATTAAGTGTGACCCATTTTTACTTCTTAAGGGTTTTGGACAATTAATGTTTGAGTTATTTAGTAATTCCATTAGTTTCATAAAGAAAGGTATCTCTTTGTCTGAAACTCTTTTTTCAAAAATTGTTAAAATAAACTTATTTTTTTTTGTTTCTAATAAATAATTTGTATTTTCAATTCCTTTTTTAATACCCTTGAAATGAATAATTTTTTCTATTTCAAACTGATCATTTATTGAAATAATGTCCTTCTTATTGATCTTTGTATAAACAGCCATTTAATTCAATTTATTTGGGATTTTAAATACTACGTCTTCTTTAATGATTTCTACTTCATCTATCTTAATAGTAAATCTATTTTTTAAATCATTGATAAAATTATCCACTAATATTTCAGGTGCTGAAGCTCCTGATGAAATGCCAATAGTATTTGCGTGTTGAATTTTATCATAAGGTATTTTACTTTCTGAATGGATCAACATTGAATTTTCACAGCCAGATTTTTTGGCAACCTCTACAAGTCTGACTGAGTTTGAAGAATTTCTACTACCTATTATAAAAAACATATCACAGTTTTTAGCTATATTTTTAACTGCCATCTGTCTGTTGGTTGTAGCATAACAAATATCTTCTTTAAGAGGTTCTCGTATATTCTCAAATCTACTTTTTAAAATTTCAATAATTTCTTTTGTGTCGTCCACGGATAGGGTTGTCTGAGTAACAAAAGCAATCTTTTTGTTATCTATATTGCTATAATTTTTAGCCTCTTCTTCATTTTGTATAAGATCAATTGACCCTTCTGGTAATTGGCCCATAGTGCCAATAACTTCAGGGTGATTTTCATGACCAATTAAAATTATGTGATAACCAGCTTTATTTAAATTTTCAGCTTCTCTATGCACTTTAGAAACTAGTGGACACGTTGCATCCACATAAGTCATTTTATAGTTCTTAGCATCCTCAGGTATTTTTTTTGGTACTCCATGAGCAGAAAAAATAACTGGTCTTGATTTGTCTTTTATTTCTTCAAGCTCTTCAACAAATATAGCTCCTTTCTTTTTTAAATCATCAACAACAAATTTATTGTGAACGATTTCATGTCTTACATAAACGGGTGCACCGTATTTTTGAATTGATTTTTCTACAATTTCTATAGCTCTCTCCACACCAGCACAAAAACCACGAGGTGCAGATAGTAATATATTTAATTCTTTATTTTTCATTTTTTTCTAAAAAATATTCCAGCAATATATGTGGAAACGTCAAAGACGCCAAACCTATAAATATTACTTTTAAAATTGCACTATCTAAATTGTATGAATTGGTTAGTAGATACAATGCAATAAAAGAAAAAAGACCTGTCAAAATGGTTAAAGGCAAAGCTTTTTTAGCAAACAATCCAAATCCATTAGCTACACTATTTGGATCAAGCTCGATAGCTAGTGAAATTGAATGTCTAATCGAATGTAAAAAACAGAAATAAACAGTAAAAGCTATTAGCGGAGATAAGAAGTAATTTAATATTAAAATTGAGAAATAATCTAAAAAAATCACAAATTTTTTGATTTCAAAATTTTTTAAGAAAAGAAAAATGCTAGATAAGGTGCTGGAGATTATTCCTAAGTGAATTACCTTATTTGTTTCAATAAAATTTAAACTTAAATAAAACATCTCGTTATCAATTAATAATAATTTGAAAATTGCTATAGTTTCCTGAAAATGAAAATACAAAGGAGCTAGTATAATTAATAGTCCTTTACAAAAATAAAGTATTTGGGTGAAATAAGATTTATCGTCAATTAAAAATTGTGTATCCTCTTTACCAAAATGGTAGGAGGCGATTATTAGAAAAAGAATTAAAGTTATTGATGGCAATAACATCCAAGTTGCTATGACTGCTACTGAAATCAAAATATATGTAATATAGAATATATAAATTGATTTTAAATTAAATAATTCCAGTAGTTTTTTTCCTTTAATGTGGTCTAATGATCCATGGGAAACACCTATAATTAAAATTAAAAGTAAACATAGAATTGATGAAATATTTAAATAGCTATATTTAAATAGTAAAATAACAAAAATATTTACAAAAAAGAAAAAAATAAATGAGAGATTTAGATTTATTTTTTTTATTTTACCGTTCATATCAAATTAATTCTTTTAAAAATTTCCACTTAGGCATTTTTAGAATAACTTCTAAATCTTCAAAAAAATTGCTTTTATTTGATAAAAAATTAATAGCTGTTTTAGGTTTTGAATTAAAAACCTTGAAAAATATATTACCCATTTCAGTAGAATTATTTTTAAGAACTTTTAATAAGATTTTATCTAAAAAATCATATTTTGAATTAATTTTAAATAGATTAGCATTTTTTATTTTTTCTATGTTTTGTCTAATATATCTGCTTTGTTCTTGAATATTTAGGAAAGTATATCCTGTACTTAATCTAGTCATACCTCCTGCTGAGCCTATATAAATTTCATTTAATTTATTTATATTTTTTTGTCTAAAGAGGGGGATTGCACCAGTTTCTTTAAAATTAATTTTACAGTTTCTGATATTTAGGTGTTTGCTCAAATAATTGTCAATTTGTTCATCATAATCTTTAAGTTTTTCATCACTAAGTTCAGATATCCATGTAGTTTCAACCAATGCAGTTCTTTTTGTAAATGGCAGTGTATAAAAAAAATGAACCTTGTTTCTTTGATCACAAGCAAAGTCCATCAAATTGAATATTTTATCATCAAAAAAGTCCTTATCAGTTTCTATTTCAACTCCAGAAAAATGTTGCCACAACTCACTCTTTTTGTTTTCAAAATTAGGTACACTATTAAATACAACTGAATTTGATTTATCTAACTCATCAATATTTTTAAAAAAGTGTATATTTTGATTTAATTTAAGTTTTGAAAGTATTTTTTCATAAAACATACCGCTATCAATTGTTTGATATGGAGTAAATTGGCAATCTACATGTTTTGTTTCATCTGGAGTATTTATTGTAAAATTATTCCAGCTATTTATTATACAATCATCGAAGTTATGTGGAAATACCTTCCAAAAAGACCAAGTTTTATCTCTTTTATATTCTTCCCTAGGTTCAATGATTGCTAAAGTTTTATTTTTTAATTTATCATAAATTTCTAGTTCATATGCTAATGAGAGACCCGCACAACCTCCACCTACAATTATATAATCAAATTCTTTCATTCAAATTTATTTCTTCATTAATCAAATCATGATCATGTTCAATATTATCATCTTCTTTACTTATAAGTGATAACTTTATTAAGTCAAAAATAGATAATAAAGTTTCAATTATTTTTTCAATGTTTGAAACATAAATTTTTCCAGAATTTTTATAATTTTCTAAATTTTGTTTCTTTAGAATTTTAAAACCAATTTTTCTATAAACTCTTCTGGCAACTAAAATTGCAAAACGAAAAGTAAAAGGAATTTGTTTGATTGAATAAAATGATTTTTCATAATAACTGTCAGAAAGTTTTATAGTAGATTTTATTTCTTCAAAATTAAAATTTATATAAGATCTTCCAAAATTAAGATCTTCAACAACATCCCTAGATATATTTGTTAGTTGCATAGCAATACCGAGATCAATTGCTGATTTTAATGAGCTTTTTTTATTTACTCTTAAAATTTTAGCCATCATTAAACCTACAGTTCCAGCCACCCTATAGGAGTAGAGCAATAAATCTTTTTTTTTATTTAATTTTATATTTTTTTGGATATCAGAATTTATTCCATCCAGTAGATCATGAACAACTTTTAAAGAAATATTAAACTCATTTATGAGTTGCCACATATTTTTTATAATTGGATCGTCAAATTTCTGATTATTAAAATTATTTTGAAAATCTAAAAATTTTATTTTTTTTATATCGATAGTTTCATTGCTATCCGCAATATTGTCAGCGATTCTGCAAAAATCATACAAAGCTGAACATTTTAAGTAAGTTTCTTTTGGCAAGAAAAAACCTGCCCAATTAAAAGATTTTGCGTATATTGATAAATAACTTTGATCTGACATTATATGATTTTATCTAATACCTTTGCAGAAGACAATACACCTGGCACACCTGCACCAGGGTGTGTTCCTGCTCCAACAAAGTAAAGACCATCATATACTTCTGATTTATTATGAAATCTAAAATAGGCTGATTGAGTAAATTTTGGCTGAATAGAAAAACCAGAACCATATTTAGTATTTAAATCTTTTTCAAAGTAATCTGGTGTAAGATAAAAATCTTCTACAATATTTTCACTAAGATTAGGCATCAAATCTTTTTCCATTTTTTCTATCACTAATTTTTTCATTTTCTTTCCCTCAATATCCCAATTAATTTTGGACTGATTGTTGGGGACGGGGACCAGCACATAAAAACAATCATTGCCTTGGGGAGCCATCGATTTATCAGTTGCTGTTGGTCTATGAAGATAATAGCTAATGTCTTCGTTTAGTTTTTTTTTATCAAAAATATCATCTAGATGTTCTTTATATTTATTACCAAACTTTATTGTGTGATGCTCGACATTCTCATATATTTTTTTTGTCCCAAAATAATACACAAATAATCCCATGGAATATTCCATACGATTTTTCTTCCAATTAAATAGAATTGAATTATTTTTATTTTGACCTAACAATTTTTCATAAACAGCAGGTGGATCTGCGTTGCAAATCACATTATCAGCATCTATATCGATTTGATTATTTATTTGAATGCCAGAAATTTTATTATTTTTTGAAATTATTTTGGTGACTTCGCTTTCTTTTAATATCTTTATGCCAACTTCATTCATTAATTTTTCGTAACCTTTTATTATATTTCCAGTTCCACCCATTGAGTAATGTATTCCCCATTTTTTTTCTAAGTATAAAATTAGCCCATAAATAGAGGTTGTTGAAAAAGGGTTTCCACCAACCAAAAGTGGGTGCATACTTAACATTCTTCTTAATTTCTCATTTTGTATATATGAAGAAACTAAGGAATAGACAGACTTATAACTTTTAAGTTTTAAAAGTGCAGGTAATTGTTTTAACATTACAAAAGGTTTGTCAAAAGGAACGTCTGCAAGCTCAGTAAAACCTTTATCAAAAATTTTTTTTGTAAAATTTACTAATTTTCCATAACCTTTTACATCTGTCTTATTTATTTTTTGAATTTGATTTTTCATTTCTGACTCATTTCCAGAGTAATCAAATTTTGTTTTATCTTCAAAAATGAATTGGTACCAAATTTTAAGAGGTGTAAGTTTTATATAATCCTTAGGATCTTTTTTGAATAAATCAAATAACTCGTTAATTAAATAGGGTGCTGTTATAACAGTTGGCCCACCATCAAACGTAAAGCCATTTTTTTTAAATACTCTTGCTCTTCCTCCTAAATCAGGGTGCTTTTCTATTAAAGTAACCTTGTGACCTTTGGCTCTAAGTCTTAGAGCTGCTGCAATACCACCAAATCCTGAGCCAATAACTATAGAATTCATTTTAACAATTTATAGTTTTTTTAAGAAAATTGTAAGAGTATTATGAGTTAATCTTTTTTAACTCTTCTTTTGTTTCATTTAAATTTTTTTGAAATACTGCATCAAGTTTAGATTTATCGACTGATGTAGTAATGATCTTTTTGACTGAATCTACTGCAATTTTAATTGAGGCATCCTTAATCTCTTTGATAGCAGCTTCTTTCATCTGGCTTATCTTATTCTCAGCTAAATTTTTTTTGATTTCTGATGATTTATGAAATTTGTCATTTAATTCTATTATAAGCTTGTCAGAATCTTTTTTAGCATTCTCCAAAATTTCATTACTTACAGATTGTGCCGTGTCTAATTTGTTTTGAGCATTATCAAGTAAGACCTTTGCTTCGGTTCTTAATTTTTCGCTTTCATCAATTTCATTTTTAATATCAGAGATCATTTTATCTAACATCTCTGTAATTTTTTGTGGAATTTTAAGGTAAATTAAAGCACCAAAAAAAATAACGAAAGATACTGCTACCCAAAAAGTTGCATCAATTGCCATAATATTTATCCCCACTTCTTTTTGACAAATCATCAACAATTGCCGATATGCTGCTATTGTTTACTTCAGCTCCAATAAGTTTTTGTATTAGTTCTGACGACGTATCTATTGCTATTTTATTAATTTTATCAGCAGCACCGCTTTGAAGTGTCTTAATTTCATCTTCAGCTTTGCTGATTTCCTCATCAATTTGTTTGTCCAATACTTCTTTTTTAGAATGGATGTCTTTTAAAGCTTTTTCTCTTGCTTGATTAAAAATATTTTTAGCTTCAAGTTTGCTTTTTGAGACAATTTCTTCGTACTCTTTAAGCTTTGTTTCGCTACTTTCTCTTTGTTTCTCTGCAGCCTCAATGTTTTCTAGTATTTTGGATTTTCTAGACTCTAGGTTGTTACTAATTTTTGGAAGTATAAATTTAGATAAAACTAAATACAAAATTCCAAAAGTTAACGTTAACCAAAAAATTTGTGAAATCCAAAATTCAGGATTTAATTGAGGCATACCTCCGCTTTCAGCTGCAAAAGCTTCCAAAGAAAGGAAGCTAAAAAATATCGACTGAAAATATATTTTTTTAATCATTAAATTTAAAATGCAAAAAGAATGATTAATGCAACTACCAATCCAAATAATCCTGTAGCTTCTGCAAGTGCAAAACCTAAAAGCAAATTAGGAAACTGTTTCTGAGCTGCTGATGGGTTTCTCATAGCACCAGATAAATAATTTCCAAAAATTATTCCAATTCCAACTCCGGCACCAGCTAAAGCTATTGCTGCCAAACCTGCTCCGATCATTTTTGCTGCTTCTAATTCCATTATATCCTCCTATGTTAATTAATGGTGTAAATTTAATGCATCATTTAAATAGATGCAGGTTAAGATTGCAAAAACGTATGCTTGAAGAAAAGCAACTAGTATCTCCAAACCAGTTAAAGCAACCGAAAAACTTAGTGGGAGCCATCCACCAACTATTCCAAGGCTTATTACAAAACCTCCGAAAACTTTCATCATAGTGTGACCAGCCATCATGTTTGCAAACAATCTTACAGATAAACTGATTGGTCTACTTAAATACGAAATAATTTCTATGACTACTATTAGAGGGAGTAGCACGGCAGGTACTCCACTCGGAACAAATAGTTTTAAATAACCAAAACCATGTTTTATAAATCCGATAATTGTAACTCCAATGAAAATAAATGAAGCAAGTACAAACGTAACTATAATATGACTAGTTACTGTAAATGTGTAAGGTATCATCCCAAACATGTTACAAAAAAGAACAAACATAAAAAGTGAAAAGATAAATGCAAAATATGGTTTTGCTTTAGATCCAGCTGTATCACTAATCATTTTGGATACAAAGGTATAGCTTAGCTCTGCTAAAAGTTGGATTTTATTGGGTAGTAATGAATTTTTTTTAGAGCCGAGATTAAAAATTAATAAAATGGCAACCGAACTTATAATCATAAATAAACTTGCGTTTGTAAATGATATATCAAATGCTCCTACTTTAATTTCAGGTCCAATTCTATTTACATTGAATTGGGTCATTGGATTTCCTGCCATAAAACTCTATCTATTTTTGCATGTTTTTTGCGGACCTAATTACGTTGGTTATCCCTGCAACCACACCCACAAAAAAAAATATTAATATAAACCAGGGTTTAGTACCAAAGGTCTTGTCAAAAATAAACCCAATAATTGTCCCCACTACCACTGCAGATACTAATTCAGTGCTTAATTTAAAGGCTGTTCCAATTGGAGAGGGATTATTGTTCTTATTATACAAATTTTTCTTTGAAATCTTCTTTTTTGCAATTTCTAAGCGAGTTTTAAACTGATCTTTAGGCATTTATTTGTTTAGGCAACCATACTCTCTGCTTTTTGGAGATCAACAGCAACCAGTTGACTAATTCCTTTTTCAGGCATTGTAACCCCATAAAGTCGGTTCATTTTGGACATCGTCAAAGCATGGTGAGTTACTATTATGAATTTTGTATTTGTTATTTTAATTAATTCTTCAAGAAGACTACAAAACCTTGTTACATTAGCATCATCAAGTGGTGCATCTACCTCATCTAATACACAAATTGGTGATGGGTTAGTTAAAAAGACAGCAAAAATTAATGACAAAGCAGTTAAGGCCTGCTCTCCACCAGATAATAAAGTTATTGACTGAAGTCTTTTTCCAGGAGGGCTTACTAACATTTCCAATCCTGCTTCCAAAGGATCATCTGAATCAACTAATTCAAGTTTAGCATTTCCACCATTAAAAAGTTTCGTATAAACTTCATTAAATTTTCTATTAACTTTTTCAAACGCTTCTGTTAATCGCTCTCTTCCTTTTTGGTTCAGTTCATTGATGCTGTCTTTTAATTTGACTATTGCAGTAACCAGATCTGAACGATCTTGTTCCATTTTTTTTATTTCATCTTCATATTTACTTGTTTCTTCATCTGCTTTTAAGTTTACTGATCCCAATTTTTCTCTTTCTTGTTTTTTTTTATCTAAAGAGTCTTCTTGGTCAACAGCATTTGGAAGTTCTTCAACACCATTTAAATTTGAATTTTCTAAAATATTTTCTTCCGTTAAACTAAGTTCAGAATTAATTCTATCTAGTAAATCACTTTTTCTTTTTTGCAATCCTTCAATAGTTGCTCCTGAACTTGCTTTTCGTTCTCTGATTTGAATCGATTGTTCTTGAATTTCATTTAATTGTGCTCTTAAAGTTTCAATTTTTTGATCTGTTTCTTTGATGACTGTATCGTTATCAATTTTTTCTTTATCAGAAATTCTTAAGTTTTCAGAAATTTGACCTTTCCTCTCAGCTTGGACACTAGGTTGATTGTCTAATTCTTTTAGCTGTGCTGTTAATTTATTTTTTCTCTCAGTTAATTCAGCAACCATTTTTTCTGAATTGGATAATAAATTTATCCAACTTTCAATTTCGGTTTCAATAGTTTTAATTCTTTCATTACGTTTGATTGACTCATTTTTAATAGATTGATTTTTACTATATGCATCTGCATATTTTTCTTGAAGTTGTTTAATATTTTGTGATTTTTCATTAATGCTTAATAATTCTTCTCTAGATTTTTCATTTTTTAAATCATTTAAAAAACTATCAAGCTCCATGTTGCATCTATCTAATAAAGTCATTGCCTGATTTATTTCATTACTATTAATTAGCTCTTTCACTCTATCAATAGAATTTTTAACATTTTTGATGGGTCCAACACTTATATTGACTGTTCCTTCAGCAATAGTATTAACAACATCATCTACAGCTTTTTGCTCTTGTTTAAGTTTTTTCTTAGCATCTTCCAATTCTTCGCTTGATAGTTTTTCTGTTTCAAAATATTTAGAGTCTATCTCTATTAGATCAGCTTTTTCTTCTTTAAGTCTTTTTTCATTAGAGTTTGCATCTATTATAATGCCTTTTTCTCTAGTGATATCCTCGTCAAGAGTTTGAAGTGATTTTTTAATAGCTTCAATTTCATCTTGTGTTCTTGTATTTTCTTCATCTAAGTTTTGTAGCTCTAAGTTCAATCTTTGAATTCTAGATAAATTTTCAATATTTTTTTCTCTCAACGGCGAAACCTTATCGATCGCTGTTTTAATTAGATTTTCTAATTCAGATATTTTGACATTAAAGCCTTCAACTTCACCTCCAGCCTCACTGTTAATTTCATTTTCAATTTGGATTTCCTTATCTATCTCAATCAATTTTAAGTAGTAAAGACCAGCTTCTATCTTTTTAATTTGATCAGTAATTAATTTATATTTGGTAGCTTCTTCAGCTTGTTTTTGGAGATTAGCTAATTGTTTCTCTTGTTGTCTTCTAAGTTCATCAGCTCTTTTAAGATTATTTTCTGCAGCGCCCAATCTAAGTTCAGCTTCGTGTCTTCTAACATGCAAGCCTGATATCCCAGCAGCCTCTTCTAAAATTGCTCTTCGATCAGTTGGTTTTGCAGTTACTAACGCTCCAATACGACCTTGGCTAATCATTGAAGGAGAGTGAGCACCAGTTGAAAGATCAGCAAAAAACATTTGAGCATCTCTCGCTCTTACCTCTTTGTCGTTTATATAAAACTTAGAGCCTTTATCTTTTTCAATTTTTCTTCTAACACTAATTTCTTCAAGTTCACGGTATTGGACTGGTCCTTCATTATTCTTATTCTCAACTTCAATTGAAACTTCAGCAATATTTTTAGATGCTTTATTAGATGTTCCAGAAAATATTACATCCTCCATTCCTGATCCACGCATACTTTTGGCAGATGTTTCTCCCATAGCCCATCTTAAGGATTCAACGATATTTGATTTTCCACATCCATTAGGACCAACAATTCCAGTCAGTCCTTCTTCAATTAAGAAATTTGTTTTATCAGCAAAAGACTTAAATCCATTTAATTGGATTTTTTTAAACTCCATGAGTTAACTTATATCAGTTTTTCTAGAGCTTTTTTTAAATTTTTGTAATTAAGAGATTTTTCGAACTTTTTATCATTAATTATTATCGTAGGAGTAGCATTTACTTTGTATTTTTTAACTCCATCGATTCGATCATTTAAAATAAAATCCTCAATTTCTTTATTTTCAATACATTTTTTAAAATCTACATTAAAGCCTTCACTTTCCAAAAACTTTTGAAGATTTTCATTAGCTTCTTCAACAGAACTACCTTTGACCCATTTTTGTTGATTTGCAAACAAACTATTTAGCATGGATGAGTCACCATCATTTTTACACTGTGAAACTTTAGATGCATTTAAAGCCGCAATATCTAGTGGAAAATGTCTAAATTCAATTTTAGCCAATCCGGTATCAAGATATTCTTTTTTAAGTTGAGGATAAACATCTTCATGAAAATTTGCACAATGACTACAAGTTAAAGACTCAAATGCGATTATAGTTATTTTTGCGTCTTTGTTTCCAACAAATATTCTTTTTATTTCTTCTGCATTAATGCTTGAGATAGTGCAAAAAAATATAAGGGTAAAAGCTAAAATTTTTTTCATTTTTTTTTAAAGACCTTGGTTAATTCGATAAGTGATTTCTTTATTTTATCATTCTTAACATTTTTAATTTTATTTTGGTATTTATTAATTGCGACACTTTCTTGTTTAGTTTCTGTCTTAGTAAAAATTTTTTGTTCATCATCAAAACTTATAAATTTAAGTTTTTCAACTACTGCATAGCCAAAAAAGCTATTCATCTTATCCATTATGTCTTTTTTTGAATACTCCATATCGACCTCGTGGCCTCTTTTAACCATTATCAACAAAGTGCTAACTCCAAATTTATTAGAGTTTTTAAATGTTTTTGGGTAGCAAACTTTAAATAAATCCTCACCAACTATGTATTTCCAGTTACTTAAAGTTTCAGAATAAATATGTCCTTTTTTATTTATAATTTTTTTTACATTTTTTGGTAAAGTGTCTTTAAATGATCTTAAACCTTGAATGGTTTTACTTCTCTGCTTAGTATTATCTTTAAATTGCATATGAAAGAATTAATAATAACAAATAAAATTCTCAATTGGTATGATATTCATAAGAGAACATTGCCTTGGAGAAAAAAAATTTCCTTAAATAAAAAGCAATATTATACGCTAGTTAGTGAATTTATGTTGCAACAAACGCAAGTTGCAACTGTGATCCCATATTTTAATAGATTTATAAAATATATTCCTAACCTAAAAGTTCTTGCTCAATATGATGATCAAAAATTAATTAAACTATGGGAAGGTCTTGGTTATTATTCAAGGGTAAAAAATTTAAAAAAAACTGCTCAGATTATTATTAAAGATTTTAATAAAAGTTTACCTGACAATCTTTTAGACCTTAAGTCATTGCCTGGAATTGGAGATTATACAGCAAGTGCAATTATGGCTATTGCGTTCAATAAACGTATTATTCCTTTAGACGGTAATATTGAAAGAGTTTTAAAAAGATACCTATACCTAAAGAATGAAAATCAAATACATAAAGATAATTTAATTAAACAGAAAAAAATATTTGGCACATCTTTAAGATCTAGTGATTATGCTCAAGCCTTGATGGAATTAGGAGCATTAATATGTAAACCAATAAATCCTTATTGTGAAAGATGTCCTATTTCAGGAAGATGTAAATCTTTTAAAAAAAAGGATTTTGTTTTGACCAAATCTAAAAAAGATAACAAAGAAAAGTATTATTTACTTAAAGTTTATAAAAAAGATAAAAAATATTTGTTAGTTAAAAATAAAAATTTTAACTTTTTAAAAAATTTGGATATTTTTCCAATGCAAGAAATTATTAAACCAAAAAACTTTAATCATAATTTAAATTTTAAAATGTCTAATATGAATATGAATATTAAAATTCAAACTAATAAGGTGAATAAACTTATGCCTTTTTCTTATTGGATTGATCCTAAAAAATTAAAAAAATATACACTACCAACTTTTACAAAAAAAATTGTCTCATATTTAGAAAATCATTCATGAAAAAAATTGCAATAATTGGAGCAGGTATTTCGGGGTTATTTATTGCAAACTTATTAAAAGAAAATCAAGATTATCATGTAACTATTTATGAAAAAAATACCTCAATTAATTTAGATGAAGGATACGGAATACAGCTATCAACTAACAGTATCAAACTACTTAAAAAAATTGGATTTAATACTTTAGAAGGTAAAGATAAATTTCACCCAGAAAAAATTGATTTTTATACAATTAAACCAGAAAAAAAAATATGTAATCTAAATATTTCAGATTTTAATACTGAAGATTGTAAATACACAACCATTAAAAGATCTAAATTAATTGAATTTTTAAAAGACAGATTAGATGATGATTTAATTGAGTATGATCATAGGATTGAAAAAATTGAAAAAAGTGATGATCAAATAATTTTAAATTTTAATGATAATAATAAAGCAACTTGTGACCATTTAATTATCTCTGATGGTATTTTTTCAAAAGGAAAATCATTAATTTCTAATAATGAGATAAAGTCTTCATATAATAATTCCATTGCTATTAGGGGCAATATTTCAAAAAATAAACTTCGGAATTTAAATGAAAATAATATTTCTTTATTTATGGGGCATAATTTTCATTATGTGATTTATCCAGTAAATAAAGACAAAGAAATTTATAATTTTATAGGAGTTTTGAAACATCAATTAAAAGCAAAAGAACTAGACAATTACAGTCTTTTTAAGGAAGAAACCTTCATTAAAGGCATTAAAGATAAAATACAAAAAGAATTTTCAATTAATATCCTAGAAAATATTAATAATATTAAATGCTTCCCAGTTTTTGTCAGTAAAGGTTATCTCAAACCAGGTAAAAATATCTTTTTACTAGGGGATGCATTTTTTGCTTTCCCACCTTCATTTGCCCAAGGGGCATCTCAATCGATTGAAGGTGCATCAGAGTTATTTGATAATATTGTAAATAATAAAAAAAATTATTATGAAAACAGAGTTGCAAAAGTAAAAATGATTAACAACAGATCAAAATTAAATCAATTTGCTTTTCAAGTATCTAACCCAATGATAGTTTTTTTTAGAAATATCAGCTTAAGAATATTAACGAAAAATAAAAAATTTTTAGAAAGTTATTTAGGAAAAATTTATAAGAGTTAATTTTTTGAAATTAATCTTTGTCTTAGATAATCAATTGGATGTATTCTTCCATTAATATCACAATGCCAGTAAGTCCAGCCATTACAGCTTTCAGCACCTAAAATTGTTGCAGCAACCTTATGGATAGATCCCTCAGTTTGTTCATGTTTAATACTACCATCAGCCATAATTCTTGCTGATATTTTTTTCTTATTATCAAAAATGTTAGTGCCTGGTTTAATTATTCCAAGCTCCACCAAAGAACCAAAAGGTATTCTTGGTTTTGATCTATTATTTTTAAGAGTATCCAATAAATCATCATCAATAGGTTTTGTATTTTTTAATCTTTGTTCTGCTGCTTTGAAATAAACATTTTCTTTTTCTATACCAAAATAATTTCTACCTAATTTTTTTGCAACAGTTGCTGTAGTTCCAGATCCTAGAAATGGATCTAAAATCATATCACCTTTATTAGATGATGCTAGTAACACTCTGTGAAGAAGAGACTCTGGTTTCTGTGTTGAATGTATTTTTTTTCCATTTTTCTTTAATCTCTCAGCTCCATTACAAATCGGCAAATTCCAATTAGATCTCATTTGAAGATCATCGTTTAAACATTTTAATGACTGATAATTGAAAGTGTATTTTGATTTTTCACTTTTTGAAGCCCAAATCAAAGTTTCATGCGCATTAGTAAAACGAGTTCCTCTAAAATTAGGCATCGGATTATTTTTGTTCCAAATAACGTCATTTAAAATCCAAAACCCTAAGTTTTGTATTGCTGTTCCTACTCTAAAAATATTATGATAACTTCCAATAACCCAGATAGCCCCATCTTTTTTTAAAATTCTTTTACACTCTGACAACCATTGATAGGTAAATTCATCATATTTTTTAAAATTTTCAAATTGATCCCACTTATCATTTACAGCGCTAACTTTAGATCTATCTGGTCTAGTTAATTCACTTTTTAATTGTAAGTTGTATGGAGGGTCTGCAAAAATTAAATCAAAAGTTTCACTTGGAATTTTTTTTAATTCTTCGAGACTGTCTCCATTGATAATTTTATTTTTAAATTCACTTTTCATTTGTATAAATTAATTAGACTCCAGATGGATTCTTCGGTCAACCTACGATTGAATTATTTGGATTCAATTTGTGTTAGGTGGATAGGTTACAACTATATCTTGTGTGTCTTAAACTTAGATATCGGAGAAAAAGTTTTTCTATGATGCTTATTAATACCAAGTTTTTTAATTGCCTTTAAATGTTGTTTAGTTCCATAGCCAAAATTTTGTTCCCAACCGTATCCTTTATTATTTCTAGCAAGTGTGGTTAAGAATTTATCCCTTGAAACTTTTGCAATTATAGATGCAGCAGAGATTGAAGGAATTTTTTGATCACCTTTAATTATCGCTTTTAAGTTATAATTTTTTAAATCAGGAACTTTATTGCCATCAATTAAAACATGAGATGGTTTTTTTTTAAGTTTTTTTATAGCCCTTTTCATTGCCAATAAACTTGCCTGTAATATATTTATTTTGTCTATTTCTTTGACAGAAGCTTTACCAATAGCCCAAATTGAATTTTTTTTAATATAATTAGCTAATAATTCCCTTTTATCTTTGGCTACTAACTTAGAGTCTTTTAATATTTTTATATTAATTGAATCATCTAAAATTACTGCAGCAGCATAAACGGGGCCTGCCAAACATCCTCTTCCAACCTCATCAACCCCTGCAGACACTTTCATTAAATCTTTATTTTTAAATCTTGAATTTTTTGTCTAATTCTTTTTAAGTCTTCCCAAGAATATTTTTTATTTTCTGGAAATCTGATTAAATATGATGGGTTAAAAGTAATCATTATTGGGTAAGTTTTATTTTTTAATATCACTTCTTTCCAATTTCCTCTTTCAGAAGATATTTTAGTATTGATAGCTGTCACGGCCTCCATTGCAGAACTACCCATTAAAATGATAATTTTAGGATTAATAATTGATATATGTTCTTTAAGAAAAACTGAGTATCTTTTGATTTCTATAGAGGTGGGTTTTCGATCTTCAGGTGGTCTAAAATTTATTGCATAACTGCAATAAATATTTTTTCTTTTTATTTCTATTGCTAGAAGCATTTTGTTTAATAGTTCTCCAATTTCTCCTTTAAATGGTATGCCATCTTTATCTTCTTCAATTCCTGGAGCCTCCCCAATCAACATAATAGGACTATTTATATTACCATCACCCAAAACAAGATTTTTTGAATTATCTTTTAAATTACAATTTTCAATTGAATTTATTTTCTTTCCTAAATTATTAAGCAGCTCAGCTTTATCAGATTGACTTTCCTCTTCATCGCTTTCAGTAAAATTAAATCTATTAATAGGCTTATTTTTAAATACAAAATTCGGTTCAATCGTATTTATTAATTCTTCGTCGAATTTGCCTTTTTGATTTATCACTTTTTTAGTCATACAATGATTGAATGTTTAATAAACTAACAAAACTATTTGTTACCATCACATTATTGTATCAGACACCCGTATATTCTAAAAGTGCTAGTTTCAATGAGTTTAATTCAAAGGATTTATCAAATTATTTTTCAGGAATAGTTGCTTCTGAAAATAATAATAATTCTGATGCATTAAAATTTTTTAACGCTTCTAAGGATTTGCTTAAAAAACATAAATCATATTTAAAAAGATATACTTATTCTTTAGTTTTAGAAAATAAAGTTTCTCAGGCTATAAATGTAATAAAAAATGGTACCAATGAAGGTGAGCTAAATTTTTTTGATGCTTACATGCTATTAATAGTAGATAGTCTAAAAAAAAATAATTTAGTTCAAGCTGAAAAATATTTAGATTTAAGCTTAAGATTTCAAAATGAAAATAGATTTAATTTAGTTATTTTTGAAACTTTAAGACAATATATCTATACTTTTAAAAATAAAAAGATTCTATCCAATAAAAAAAATTTTGGAAATATATCCATTATCAATCAAGCATTTCAGAGATGTTATTTAAAAAAAGAAAATACCAGATCTTCATTTTTAAATTTAATTAATAATCCAGATGGAGATTATTCAAGATATATTTTTTTTTATATCAATTTTTTAATTGAAAATAATAAGATAGATGAAGCAAAAGCAGTTTCGAACCAACTTGAATATATAAATTCAACCTTATTGCTATCTCAAAGTAAAAGTTGGATTGAAGAAGAAAATTTTAAAGAATTTAATAATATTTTTTCATGTACCAATCATAATGATATTGTTGGTGAATTTTTATTTTTA
Organism: Candidatus Pelagibacter sp.; assembly: GCA_028099475.1. Next base: position 43,183 of record JAOHHF010000001.1, on the reverse strand, counting down.
ATTTCAAATCTTTATTCATCTGAAGAAGATATTGAAAAATCTAATTTTTATTTGAATCTTTCAAATTATTTAAATCCAAAATTTATTTTAAATTTATCACTTGTAGCTGAAAATTTTTATCTCAATAAAGAATATGACAAGGCCACAAAAGTTTTAAAGAACTTTGATAAGAAATACGAATTTTATTATTGGTTTAGATCCAAAAAAGAAGCTCAAATAATTATTAAAAAAAACGGATATGATGAAGGAATAGATTTCATAAACTCTAAGTTTAGTAAAATTGATAATCCAAATATAAAAATTATTTTTGATATTGCAAATTTTTATAAAAATTCAAAAAACTATGAAAAAGCAATTATGTATTATTCAAAAATAATTTCATTATTAAGTAACAATCCTGAGGTTAAATCTGACTTATTATATAGGAGAGGAGGAAGTTATGAGCGATTAGGAAATTATGAAAAAGCAGATGAAGATTTACTAAACTCTCTTAAGATTAATCCTGATGATGCCTATGTTCTAAATTATTTGGCTTATTCTTGGCTAGAACGGGATTATAAAATAGATGAAGCAATGGAAATGCTAAAGAAAGCTTATGACCTGAGAAGTAACGACCCTTACATTACAGACTCAATTGGATGGGCATATTATTTAATAGAAAACTATATAGAAGCAGAAAAATTTTTAAAAAAAGCAGTAGAATTAATGCCTGAAGATGCAACGGTAAACGATCATTATGGTGATATTTTGTGGAAATTAAATAGAAACATGCAAGCAAGATATTTTTGGAATTATGTTCTGAGTTTAGATAACGCTGATGAAGAAATTAAACAGAAAATAAATATTAAAATTTTAGAGGGTCTGAAAAATTCTTAGATGAATATTAATAAAGTAAAATCATTTGCTAAGATTAATTTGGCGCTACATATAACTGGCAAACTCACTAAACTTCATAAAATTGAAAGTGTTGTTAAATTTATTGAATTACATGATTTAATTACCATCAAAAAGATTAATAGCAAAAAACATCACATTTCTTTTAATGGTAATTTTTCTCAAAATATAAATAAAAATAATACAGTGAATAAATTATTTAATATTTTAGATGATCAAAGATTATTAAATAATACAAAGTTTCAAATAAAGATAAAAAAAAACATACCTCAACAAGCTGGTCTTGGTGGCGGCTCTATGAATGCAGCAAATATTCTTACCTTTTTAATTAAAAGAAAATTTTTAAAATTAAGTAAAAAAAAAATCTTAGAGATAACCAATTTGATTGGCTCAGATGTCATTTTAGGTATTACTCCAAATAACACTGTATTGTCATCAAACAATATAATTAAAAAGTTTTCAAGAGGTCCAAATTTTCATACTCTACTTATTCGACCTAATTTTGGATGCTCTACAAAAAAAATTTACTCAGGGGTTAAAAAATATACAAAACCAGCGTTTAATATCCCCAAACAAAATATGTTTAGTTTGAGATTTTTATTAAAACAAGAAAATGCTTTAGAAAAAATTGCATTCTTAAAATACCCAAAACTTAAAGTGCTTAAATCTTTTTTAGAAAATTTGAATCAACCTTTATTTGTGAGAATGACAGGCTCAGGTTCAGTATTAGTTGCGTATTACCAAAAAAAACAAGATTGTGATTTAGCAAAAGTTCAATTTAAAAGAAAATTTAAAAATTATTGGTGCATTACGTCAAAAACTATATAAATATTATTTTTTTGTGTTATACGAAGACAATATTGGGGCGTAGCCAAGTGGTAAGGCACTGGTTTTTGGTACCGGCATCCTAGGTTCGAATCCTAGCGCCCCAGCCATTTATGGAAAACTTTTTAAATAAATTTTTTTTTAGATCTAGTAATCTTAATTATATAAGTCAAAGCCTTATAAATTTATCAAAAAAAACACCAGCAAAAAAAATTTTTGAAGCACTTAACAATTACTCAGATATCAGTGAAGTCAGATATGTAGGAGGATGCATAAGAAAAATCATTAAAAAAGAAATTGTTGATGATATTGATTTAGCCACGAATTTAAAACCAAACGAAGTTTGTGATGCTTTAAAAAAACAAGATATAAATTTTTATGAAACTGGGATTGAACATGGAACTATCACAGCAATAATTGATAGTTATAAATATGAAATTACGTCATTAAGAAAAGATGTAACTACCGATGGAAGACATGCAAATGTAGAATTTTCTCTAGATTGGAAAGAAGATGCAGCAAGAAGAGATTTTTCAATTAATTCTATTTACTCAAATAAAAAGGGAAACTTGTTTGATCCATATGATGGTAGAAAAGATTTGGAAAGTGGAACTATTAATTTTATAGGCGATGCAGAGGAAAGAATTAAAGAGGATTATTTACGCATTCTTAGATACATAAGATTTTTCTTAAATTACTCAAGTCAAAGTCACAATCCTGAAGTCATCAAAATAATAAAAAGAAATATCAAAGGAGTTTCCAATTTATCTTCAGAAAGATTGATTGATGAGCTACAGAAACTTACTAAATCAAATAAATTTATCAAAATATTTAAAGACAAGATTAGTCTAGAACTTTTAGAAATTATCTTTCCTCAACTAAAAAATTTACAAAATTTAAAGAAATTAAACTCTTATGGTCTTAAAAATTTATCTAAAATTGATTTTATATTTCTTCTATCCCTTTTGATAGTTGATAGGACTGATAATGTTGATTATTTTATTTATAAATTCAATATATCTAAAAAAGATCAAAAAAGATTAAAGGTTATTGATTCTTTTTATAAAGAAAATGTAAGTATTAAAAACTTTACCGAAAAAAATTTTAACAAAATATTTTATTTTAATGGAAGACAGGCCGCACTAGACATAATTAATTTTAAGTTATTTAGTTCTAAATCGGTAGAAAAAAAATTACTTAAATTAGCTGAGGTATACAAAGAAAAAATTATCCCAACACTACCGATAGGGGCAAATGTACTTATGAGTAAATACAAAATTCCAGAAGGAAAATTATTAGGGATTAAATTAAAGTTAATAGAAGAAACATGGGTTCAAAATAGTTTCCAAATTACAGAAAAACAAATTCAAACAATTATTAAAAGTTAAATATATTTAACATCTTTAATTTCAAAATTTTTAACTCCTGCGGGAGTTGTTATCTCAACAAGATCATTTTTATTTTTTCCAATTAATCCTTTTCCAATAGGTGATTGAAAAAAAATAAGTTTTTGTTTTAGATCAGCTTCGTCTTTTCCAACAATCTTGTAGCTAATTTTTTCACCACTATCCAAGTTCTCTAAAAATACAGTTGAACCAAAGATTATTTTTCCATCATTATTTAATTTTGTTACATCAATAACATTAGCTCTTGCAATGATGTCATTGATTTCTGTTATCCTTCCTTCATTGTGAGACTGCTCCTCTTTAGCCGCATGGTATTCTGCATTTTCTTTAAGATCTCCATGAGATCTAGCCTCTGAGATTGCAGCTACAATTTCTGGTCTTTTTTTTTCTTTTAAAAAAACTAACTCTTCTTTTAGTCTATTTAAACCGTTTAACGTTATTGGTTCTTTATCCATTTTTTATTTCCATTTAGCAGTTGGTGGTAACGACATCAATATACCTTCTACGTTTCCACCTGTTTGTAAGCCGAATTTAGTACCTCTATCGTATAATAAATTAAACTCAGCGTATCTTCCTCTTTTAATATACTGCATCTCTTTATCTTTTAAAGTCCATTTTTTCTTAATCTTATTTTCAATAATATTATTAAACATCATTTGAAACGTCACACCTAGATCTCTTACAAATTTAAAATCTTTTTCAAAATTATTTTTTTTATAATCAAAAAAAATTCCACCAATTCCCCTTGCTTCATTTCTATGGGGTAGGTAAAAATATTCATCACACCATTTTTTATACTTTGTATAATAATTTTTATTATGACGATCACACATTGTTTTTAAAGAACGATGGAATTTATTCTTTTCATTAGTATCCTTTATTGAAGGGGTTACATCCATTCCTCCGCCAAACCAATTTTGGGTCGTGCAAATATATCTAGTATTAAAATGCATTGCCGGAATATGGGGATTTTGCATATGCATTACTATTGAAATCCCAGATGCCCAAAATCTAGGATCTTTACTAGCTCCAGGAATATTTTTTTGGAATTTTTTAGGAAATTTTCCATATACCTTTGAAAAATTTACGCCTACTTTTTCAAAAACTTTTCCATTTTTGATAATTCTATACTCACCACCACCTTCATCTCGATCTTTGCTTCTTTGCCAGGAAGTTGATTTAAATTTTATTTTATTTTTTTCTAGTCTAGAAATGTCATTACAAGTAGCGTTTTGAAGAAGTTTAAACCAATTACTTGCTAGATCTTTTTTAATTTCATTATCCATTTTATATCAATTTTGTTTGTCTTAAGCTTTCTGCCAACACAATAGCAACAGAGGAAGCTATATTAAGTGATCTAGTATTTCCATTCATAGGTATTTTTAAACGGTCTTGAATAGATTGGTGAATACTTTCAGGCACTCCAGCACTCTCTCGACCAAATAATATTGTATCTTCTTTTTCAAATTTAAATTTTAAGTATGATATGGAGGCTTTTGTTGTCATTAATATTATTCTTCGATTTTTTTTTGCTTTAAAAAATTCCTCTGCACTTTGATGTATCTCAATTCTTTCCAAATCCATATAGTCCATTACTACTCTTTTGAACCGTTTGTCATCTAGATGAAAACCACAAGGCTCAATAATTTCTAGTTTAGCCCCCAAACAAGCGCACGTTCTAATTATTGCTGCGGTATTTTGCGGTATATCAGGTTCGTATAATGCAATATTTGGTTTATAGTTCATATTTATGTGTCATTCTTTCAGTAGAAAAAAAACTATTATCTTATAAGAAATCGTATATTAAGTAATTTTTTAACAATAATATTTAAAAAAATGTCAGATAAAAAGCCTAAAAGAAGAGAATTTTTATTCACTGCTTCATATGCAGTTGGAGCAGTTGGTGTGGGTGCAGTTGTGTGGCCATTGGTTGACCAGATGAATCCAGATGCCTCTGTAAAAGCTTTAGCAAGTACAGAAGTAGACGTAAGTTCAGTTAAGCCTGGAAATACAATAACAGTACTTTGGAGAGGTAAACCAGTTTTCATAAGAAGAAGAACGCCAGAAGAAATTTCAGAAGCAAAATCTGTTAAGATGGAAGATTTAAAACATCCTGAAAAAGATGAAGATCGTGCAAAAAATCCTGAGTGGTTAGTAATGTTAGGTGTTTGTACTCATTTAGGATGTGTACCATTGAATGATAAGGGTGATTATGATGGATGGTTCTGTCCATGTCATGGCTCACATTATGATACGTCTGGAAGAATAAGAAAAGGTCCCGCACCTTTAAACATGGAAGTTCCAAAGTATGAATTTGTTAATGCTAACACAATCAAAATTGGATAAATAATATTATGAGTGATCACGAATATACACCTACATCAAAAGCTGGAAAATGGTTTAATGATAGACTTCCACTTTTAACTTTAGCAAATCACTTAACAGATTATCCGACACCTAAAAATTTAAATTACTGGTGGACATTTGGTGGAATTTTAACTTTTTGTTTGATAACACAGATCGTTACTGGATTAACACTTGCTATGCACTACATTGCACATGCAGACATGGCTTTCGAAAGTGTAGAGCACATAATGAGAGATGTAAATTATGGGTGGCTGATAAGATATATTCATGCAAATGGAGCATCGATGTTTTTTCTAGCAGTTTACATTCATATTTTCAGATCTTTGTTTTATGGATCTTATAAATCTCCAAGAGAAATTATCTGGATTATTGGAATAATAATTTATCTACTGATGATGGCAGCTGCATTTATGGGGTATGTGCTACCTTGGGGACAGATGAGTTTTTGGGGAGCAACAGTTATTACAAATTTATTTAGTGCAATCCCATTAGTAGGCGAGGGTATTGTGACCTGGTTGTGGGGAGGTTACTCTGTTGATAATCCAACTTTAACTAGATTTTTTACACTGCATTACCTAATTCCTTTTTTGATACTAGGATTAGTTGTTCTTCATATTTGGGCATTACACGTTCCTGGAAATAACAATCCGGTTGGTATTGATATAAAAAAACCCTCAAAAGATACTGTGCCATTCCATCCATATATTGTGATTAAAGATGGTTTTGCATTGTTGATGTTTATGATTGTTTTTGCTTTTTTTGTTTTTTATACGCCTAACATTTTAGGTCATGCTGACAATTATATTGAAGCTAACCCAATGGTTACTCCCGCTCATATTGTACCTGAGTGGTATCTCTTACCTTTTTATGCAATTTTGAGATCAGTACCTGATAAATTACTTGGAGTTGTTGCAATGCTTTCAGCTATTTTAATTTTAGCAGTGCTACCTTGGTTAGATACATCAAAAATTAGATCTGCAGTATTCAGACCTTTATATAAACAGTTTTATTGGATCCTAGTGGCTGATGTTTTAATTTTAGGTTACATGGGAGCTATGCCTGCTGAAGGTCTTTACTTATTAATTGCAAGAGTTGCTACTGCGTATTACTTTCTTCATTTTCTAGTGATACTCCCGGTATTAGGATTTAAAGAAAAAACATTACCTATTCCATTAAGTATTACCGAGTCAGTGCTTGGAGGTTCTGCTAATTTAGCTACAGCAAAACATAAAGAAAGTTTTGATAAATAAAGTGAAAAATATAATAAAATTATTGTCAATTTTAGCTTTTATCTCTTTTGCATCAACGCATTCATACTCAGCTGAAACTGCTAAACTTTTAAAAACTGATTGGAGCTTCAAGGGTCTTTTTGGAAAATTTGATAGAGGGTCGTTGCAAAGAGGTTACCAAGTTTATACAGAGGTGTGCGCCGCATGTCATTCGATGAAATATTTAAGTTATAGAAATTTAGGAGAAAAAGGTGGACCAGAGTTTTCAGAGGCTGAGGTAAAAGCTATCGCTGCATCTTTTGAAGTAACGGATGGCCCTAATGCAGATGGCGAGATGTTCACAAGACCTGCAAAACTTTCAGATAAATTTGTAATGCCGTATGAAAATGTTAAAGCAGCTCAAGCAGTTAATGGGGGCGCATATCCTCCTGATATGTCAGTTTTAGTTAAAGCAAGAGGTGGCGGGGTAGATTATATTTATTCATTACTACAAGGCTATGAAGATGCACCAAGTGGAATGACTTTAGACGAAGGTGTTCACTACAATAAATATATGTATGGAAATAAAATTAGAATGTCAGCTCCACTTTCAGATGATATAGTTGAATACGGAGACGGTACAAAAGCAACTGTTGAGCAGATGTCCAAAGATGTAACTACATTTTTAATGTGGGCTGCAGAACCACACTTAGAGTCTAGACATCAAATGGGTTTTAAAGCAATTATTTATCTAATTATTTTAACCATATTAGTTTATTTCAGCATGAAAAAAATATGGTCACGTGTTGAATCTGAAGTTTAATACATCACCGTCTTTTACAATATAATCCTTACCCTCTAATCTCATCTTTCCATTAGTCTTAGAATTCACCCAGCCATCATTTTCAACAAAATCTTCATATGAAACTGTTTCCGCTCTTATAAAACCTTTTTCAAAATCAGTATGAATTTCACCAGCAGCTTTAGGAGCTGTACAGTTCTTTTGAATAGTCCAAGCTCTTGTTTCCTCCGGACCTGAAGTGAAATAAGTATCTAATTCTAAAATTTTATATCCTTTTTGAATTAGCATACTTAATCCAGTCTCTTTTAAACCAATCATCTCCATGTAATTTTTTCGTTCTGTAGACTCTAGTTCATTAATTTGATTTTCTATATCAGCTGATACAATTAAAGTATTTTCTTCACCAAATTTTTCTATAAATTTTTTTGTATATTGATTGCCCTCCTGCACACTTTGCTCGTCAACATTGCACACAAATATTTTTGGTTTAATTGATAATAAGCCACTTTGATTAAGTTGTTTGTCCTCAAATTGAGATTTTAAAATCGAAATATCTTTATCATTATTGATACAATCTAGTGCAACTTCAAGTATTTTTAATTGCTCCTCATCAACATTTTTCTTGTTGCTCTTTTCTAATCTTTTTTGAATAGACTCTAAATCAGCTAACATCATCTCTGTTTCAATTATTTCCAGATCTCTAATTGGATCTACTGTAGGATTAACATTTTGAATATCATCAGAGTCAAAACATCTAATCATGTGAATAATTGCATCTACTTCTCTAATGTGTGAAAGAAATTTATTGCCCAATCCTTCACCTTTTGATGCACCTTTTACTAGACCTGCAATATCAACAAATGAAATAGTTGTGTTGATTATTTTTTTTGATTTTGAAACCTTTGATAAATTATCTAGTCTTTCATCAGGTACAGGTACAACACCTACGTTTGGATCTATTGTACAAAAAGGAAAATTGGCAGCTTGAGCCTTGCTTGAGTTTGTTAAAGCATTAAATAAAGTAGACTTACCAACATTGGGTAATCCAACGATTCCACATTTAAAGCTCATTACTTATTATTATTTACTGTGCTGGAAAAAAGATCTAGTTTTTTTTCTACAAGTATAGAAATAGCATCATTGATATTGTTTGAGATTTTTTCTATTCCAGTCATTTCATCTTCATCAAAATTTTGAAGAACAAAATCACCAACTTCAATTTTTTCTTTTGGTTTCCCAATACCAATTCTAACTCTTGAGTAATCTTTTCCTATGAATTTATCTATAGAGGCAATTCCATTATGACCAGCACTTGATCCACCAAATTTTGCTTTAATTTTTCCAAATTCTACATCTAAATCATCATGAAAAACAACTACATCTTCTGGATCTATTTTGAAATACTCAATAAGCTCTCTAATACAAATACCTGAATTATTCATAAATGTTAATGGTTTGATTGCGTATACTTTTTGATCTCCAACAATTCCAGTTGTTAGCAAACCTTTAAATTTAGGTTTCTGTTTTGATAAGCTAAATTTTTTATTAATAGAGTCTATAATTTTGAAACCAACATTATGTCTATTGTTTTCACTATCTGGTGTGGGATTACCTAAACCTACAAATAAAAGCATATTTTTAATGGGTAGTAATATTTAACTTTGACAGATTATTTCTTTTCTTCAGCAGGTTTTTTGTCGTCACCTTCTTTTTTATCACCTTCAGCTGCTGTCTTATCGCCATCTGTAGCTGCTGCTTCTGCTCCTGCTTCACCTTCTGCTGCTTCTGCCTCAGCTGGTTTTTCAGGTTCTTTCATTACTGTAGGTGCAGCTAATGTAGCTATAACAAAATCTCTTCCTGTGATTGTTGGGGTAACATCTGCTTCTAAATTAATTGACGAAATTTTAAAGCTCTCACCAATATCTACTCCATCAAGATCAATTACCAGACTCTCTGGAATTTTTTCACTAGGACATCTTAATTCGACTTTTCGTCTAACTATGTTTAGCACTCCACCTCTTTTTAAACCTGGAGATTTTTCATGATTAATAAATTGTACAGGAACTTCTATTCTTATTTTTACTCCTGGAACTACTCTTAAAAAATCCACATGTATTGGCTCATCAGAAATGATATGATATTTTATTTCTCTTGGAAGTACGTTTTGTGGCTTACCATCAACATTTAATGTGACTATATTTGATAAAAAATTTTCTTTATCGATTAAAGATTTTAATAATTTTTTCGAAATAGATATTGTTTCATTTTTAGCCTCACCACCATAAATTATAGCAGGGACACCTCCATTATTTCGAAGAGTACTTAGCTCACCCTTTGTTTTGGTATTTCTAATGTTTGCGTCTAATGAATTCATAAAATCATGGGTTTTTAGCCCAAGTTCTTAAATAACTCAAGGTAATTATTTAAATAAATCCGATACGGATGTTGAGTTTGATATTCTTTTAATTGCTTCACCCATTAAGCCAGATATTGGCAAAACCTCAATGTTTTTAGTGCCTTTAATTTTGTCATTATTGTCAATCGTGTCTGTAATTACAAGATTCTTAATTACAGAATTCTTAATTTTTTTAACCGCCTCACCACTTAAAACTCCATGAGTGATGTATACATAAACTTCTTTTGCACCTCTATCTTTAAGAGCTTTAGCAGCATTAACAATTGTTCCACCCGAGTCAATAATGTCATCGACAATTACACAAGTTTTTCCTTTAACATCACCAATTACATTCATGACTTGTGACTGACCTGGCTTAGGTCTTCTTTTATCTACAATTGCAAGTCCTACATTTAAAAGTTTTCCAAGAGCTCTTGCTCTTTCAGTTCCACCAACATCAGGAGCAACACAAATAATACTTTTACTTTTTATTTTTTTCTTTGCATGTCTAGCAAAAATTGGTGTTGCAAATAAGTTATCAACTGGAATATCAAAAAAACCTTGAATTTGTCCTGCATGCAAATCCACAGTTACAACTCTATCAGCACCTGCTTTTGTGATAAGATTTGATACCAGCTTAGCCGATATAGATGTTCTTGGAACAACTTTTCTGTCTTGTCTCGCATATCCAAAATATGGAATAACAGCTGTTATATTTTTTGCAGAAGATCTCTTTAGCGCATCTATGCAAAGTAAAAGTTCCATTAGATTGTCATTAGCAGGAGATGAAACTGATTGAATAATAAATATGCTATTCCCTCTTATATTTTCGTTTATCTCAACATAAATCTCGCCATCAGAAAAGTTTCTGATGCTAGAATTTACCAATTTAGACTTCAAATATTTTGCAATATTTTTACTAAGAGGTTTATTGCTATTGCCGGATAATAATTTCATTAAAAACCTAATTAAGCATAATTATTGAAATATTTCTACCATAATCATTGTGTTTTAACTTTAAAGCTCTTCGTGCACTAAAAAAATTGTTTTTAATATCAAAAGTATCAATTTTTAAATTGTCAATATGTTTAATATTAATTATTTCTAATGAAGAATAAATGAACTTTGTTAAATCAAAGTATAATTTCTTCTTTCTACTTGTAAAAAATATAGAATTTTTTTTATCTTGTTTAATAAATTTTTTCTTAAAATCCCCTTTAACTTCATAATTTTTGAATGAAATAGAAGGTCCTATAGCGGCTGTCATATTTTCAATTCTACAACCCTTTTTAATCATAAATTTGATTACTTTATTTATAATACCTTTAAAAGCACCTCTCCAACCTGCATGAATTGCAGCAATCATTTTAATTTTATCGTCATAAATTAATATTGGTGCACAATCGGCCGTTAAAACAGCAATGGGCAAGTATTTCTGATTTGTAATTATAGCATCAGCTTTAGGTTTTTGTTTTTTTGTATATTTTTTATCAATATAGACAAATTTGTTACTATGAAATTGACTTACCAAGAAAATATTCTTTGCTTTAGTGCTGATTTTTTTTCTTACTTTTTGTAAGTTTTTTTTAATATTAGATTGTTTGTCATTAGAGCCTGGGCCACAGTTAAGACTTTTGTAAATATCTTTTGAATGACCACCCATACTATTAAAAAAACCATGTTTTAAGTTTTTTATTTTTGAGAGTTTTTTTGATTTAATCAATTTCAAAACCTGTTTTAAATTCATTTGATCTTTTTTTAATAAGCATTACTTTAAAAAGCTCACCCATTTGCTTTTCATCAATGAGTCGTCTTACTCTATAAAATAAATCTGATTTTTTTGAAAAAGGTATATTCTCACTTACAATTTCTGCTCTTTGAATTATTCCCATACTGGTTAAAAATTTTTTTTGATTGCTAGAGATTGAATTAAGGTCCTCAAATTGATCTATATATTTTTTAAATATATTAAAGTTTATATTATAAGTGATATCAGAATGACCTATATCTTCCAAAACATTAGAATATTTGTGTTTATTTATTGCTTGAAGAGTTTCATGCATTTTTGAATTTAAATACCCATAATCAATAATTAATAATCCACCATTGTTGTTATTAATTAGACTACAGATATCTTTCAAATATTCAAATGAACTTGGAGAATATTCAATTATTTCTTGATCTTTGGAAATTTCGAAATTTAATTCTTTTTCAATTTTTTTAATATCTATAAATTGTTCTTCAAATTTAGCATGATCAATTTCTTTTAAATTTACAAATCTTTCGACCCAACATTTATTTTTTTTAAAGAATTGTTTAATAGGCAGTGCATCAAAAAATTCATTAGCAATAAAAATTGTAGGACAAGAGTCAAATTTTTTTATATCATCTTCCCAAATCACATTTTCCAATTTTAAATTGTTATGTTGCTGTTCCTTTAAAAAAGTACTTTTTTCATGTATTAGGAATTTACAACTATTAAAGCATTCTGGAAAATTTTTAAGTGTTGATATTATTACTTTCATCATTTCACCATTACCTGCTCCAAGCTCCAGGATATTAAATTTCTTAGGAGAGCCAAGACTTTTCCAAAAGGTTATTATCCAAACAGCAATTATTTCAGAAAAAAGTCTTGTAATATTTGGGGCGGTAATAAAATCACCTTTTGCTCCAAAAGGATCTTTTTTCATGTAGTAACCAGTGTCTTTGTCGTAAAGTGCAAATTCTATGAATTTATCTAAGGGTAAAATAGTATTTTTATTTATTTTCATTTTTTAGATAAAAAACTATTGTTCCAATAATTAGGAATACGACACTAACGATTTGTCCAGTCGATAAATTAAAAGCTAAGTAGCCAATATGTTCGTCTGGTACTCTGTAAAATTCAACAAAGAATCTAAATATTGAATAAAAAATCAAAAATAATCCTGAAATTGTACCTGGTTTTAATAAATAATTTTTTTTTCTAAAGTAAATCAATAGTAGGAATAAAATTATACCTTCTAAAAATGCTTCATATAATTGAGATGGATGCCTGGTTAGATTGTCAACTTTAACAAATATTACTGACCATGGAACATTGCTAACTGTTCCATATAGTTCCGAATTTATAAAATTTGCCAATCTGCCAAAAAAAATACCAATCGGAGCAACCAAGGAAACGAGATCCATATATATAAATGGATTTTGATTATTTTTTTTTGCAAATAGAATGCTTGCAATAATTATACCCAACAAACCTCCATGAAAAGACATGCCTCCATGCCAAATCTTAAAAATATCAAAGAAATTATTTAGATAGTAATTAAAATTATAAAATAAAATATATCCTAATCGTCCACCTATAATTATTCCTAAGATCGAATAAGTTAAGTAATCATCAAATTTTTCATTAATTTTTGTATTTTTAATGAATATTTTTTTGCACAATAACCAACCGATTATAATTCCAAAAATGTAGGCTAAAGAATACCATCTAATTTCAAATGACATAATTTGAAAAGCAACTGGGTCAAAATTATTGATGAACATTTTAAATAAAACTTATAATGTATATCTTATATATGAAGAATTCTAAATTTCTAATTGATAAGTTGGGTAAACTTTTAGAGCAGGGCATGATTTCCACAAAAGATCTAAGTTCTGAGCTTTTAAATATTTTAAGATCTAAAAGAGATGAAATCGTTTTTAAAATGAAGCTTACAAGTAAAGATGAATTTGATGTATTGTCTAAACGAGTTGAAAATTTAGAAAATAAAATAAAGAAATTGGAAACAAAAAAAAAAAGTACTAAACGGGTAAAAAAATCTTAACTCGCAAACCATTCATTTTTGATTTTTCAAGCATTATATTTCCTCCATGAGACCTAATTATATCTGAGGCGATAGATAACCCAAGACCTACGCTTGATTTTGAATCTGCTCTACCTTTGTCAATTTTATAGAAAGGTTTAAATACGTTATCACGTTCTTTGTTCGGTATACCAGGACCATCATCATCTACTGTGATAAAAATGTTTGTATTTTTTTTATTGAGTTTGATTTCAACTTTATTCCCATACTTTAAGGCATTATCAGTAATATTATTTAGACATCGATTTATTAAATTTTTTCTACCATTAACATAAACTCTAGGTGTAATATCTATTAAAATATTTTGGTTATCATATTTTTTTATAACTGTTTCTATTAATTCTGATAAATTAAATATTTCATCCTTTTCAACATAAGAAGAGCTTGTAAATTGAAGATATTCATTAAGCATCTTTTCCATCTCATTTATATCTTCAGTTAGTTTTTTGGATAAATCATTATCTTTAATAAAAGCAATTTGCAGCTTCATTCTTGTTAGTGGTGTTCTTAAATCATGACTTATACCAGACAACATTTCTGTTCTTTGATTTAGATGTCTAACGATTCTTTTTCTCATTTTGTCAAACTCGTATCCAGCTTGTCTTATTTCCGAGGCACCTGATGGTTTGAATTCTTCAATTTCTTCTCCTTTACCAAATCTTTCTGCTGCTCGTGCTAAATTTGTAATTGGTCTAGTTTGATTTTTTAAAAATATTAATGAAATAATTATCATTATAATTGCTGGGACAGTTATCCAGAGAGCGAAAAGTCTTGCTGATGAACTTGTAACTCTATCTTTTGGCACTAAGAATTTGAAGTAACCTTCATTATATTTAATTCGTAGATCGATTAACTCTTTATAACTTGTTGTATCAAACCAATATTCCATAGAACTTAAGTTAGATTTTAATTCTCTTCTAAGAGTTCTATCAATTGGACTAAACCATCTTTCACTATATTGAGTTTCAAAATTTTTATTATCAATAAATTCTATGTTTAAGTCTAAAAAAAGAGAAAATAGATTTGTTAATTCATCCTTATCTATTTTTTCATTATCGTAAACTTCAACAAATGTATTAATTTCATTGACGAGTGCTCTAGTCATCCCTTTGTTGGTTTTAATCCAAAGACTGTCAAAAAATACAATTGTTATTACTAATTGTAGAACTAATACAGGAGTTGCTACAATTAATAGCGCTCTATAAAATAAAGTTTTAGGTAATATTTTTTTTAAAAAATTACTCAATCCAGAGAACATATCCTGCGCCCCTTATAGTTTGTAAAAATTTTGGATTTTTGGGATCAATTTCAATTTTTTTTCTCAATCTAGTTATAATCACATCAATCGATCTTTCTTTATCTAGTTCAATTAATTGCCCAATATCTTCCCTTGAAAAAGTTTTACCAGGGTTGTTGATCATTTTTTCTAAAATAACCTTCTCTGTATTATTAATTTTAAACTCGCTGTCATTCTTAATTATTAAAAGCTTATTTAAGTCAATTTTTACATTTGCAAATTCTAGAATTCTTATTTGTTCAGTTTTTAATGTTTTATTTAAAATGTTTTTAATTCTTAAAATTAATTCTTTTGGCTCAAATGGCTTTGCTAAATAATCGTCAGCACCAATCTCTAAGCCTTCAACTCTTTCACTAGCTTCTCCTTTGGCAGTTAAAAGAATAATAGGTGAATCTAATTTTTTTTTATTATCGTTAATAAATTCTAGACCATTTTTTCCAGGCATCATTATATCCAAAATTATTAAATCAAATTTTATAATTTTGATCTTCTCAGATGCATCTTCAGCACTATTTGCAGTAGTGACTAAAAAATTATTTTCATTTAAATATTTTTTTACTAATGATCTAATTCCATCATCATCATCAACTACTAAAATATGTGCTATGAATTTATCCATTAATAATTTTACTTAAAACGTTGTCAAAGTTTATTACTTCTTCTGAACTAGACTTTAGCAATGCATTATAAATTCTTTTCTTCTGTAGATCAAAAATTTCACTAAATAGTTTTTTTCCTTTTTCGTTTAAAAAAACATGCTTAACTCTTGTATCTTGATCATCTTTTCTAAAAGTTACAATTTCCAATTTGATTAAATCTTTAAGCACTCTATTTAAACTTTGTTTGGTTACCTTTAATCTTTTTAACAGCTCAGAAATTGAAATACCCTCATACATTGATAGTAAATGAATAACTTTGTGATGAGCTAGGCCAATTGAGTGTTTATCTAATACTTTTTTTGCATCTGAGAATGTTTCTCGGTAGCTGATAAATAATTTTTCAATAAGATCTTTTAGTTGTTCATCTTTTAAATATAAAAGTTCTTTCATTTTAGGTAAGTTATATTGACATATTAAAGATACAAAGATAATTTTCGCTTATAATTAAAATAAATTTCATACATGATACCGTACGATAAGAGATCTGGAAAAATTTGGTATAATAGCGAGCTAGTAGACTGGGCTGATGCGAAGATACACGTTTTAAATCATGGACTTCACTATGCTAGTTGTGTTTTTGAAGGAGAGAGAGTTTATGATGGGTCAATATTTAAACTAGAAGAGCACACATCAAGACTTTTTTATTCAGCAGAAAGAATGGGAATGACTATTTCTTATACCGAAAAAGAAATTAATGATGCATGTAATAAAATTATCTCAGTCCAAAATGTAGAAAATGGATATGTCCGACCTACTATTTGGAGAGGTAGTGAAATGATGGCAATTTCTGCACAACAAACAAAAATTCATGTTGCCATTGCAACTTGGGAGTGGGGCTCATATTT
The DNA here is from genome assembly GCA_028099475.1 of Candidatus Pelagibacter sp. Next base: position 26,634 of record JAOHHF010000001.1, on the reverse strand, counting down.
TGATCCAAAGCTAAAAGTAGAGGGGATAAAATTAAATATTTCAAATTGGCGAAGACCAGCTCCAAACACTATACCTTGGGATACAAAAGCTTCAGGTCTTTATATGATTTGCACCTTATCTAAACATGAGGCAGAAAAACAAGGTTACACAGATTCTTTAATGCTTGATCATGAAGGAAATGTTGCTGAAGCAACAGGAGCAAATGTTTTCTTTAAAGATAAAAATGGAGAAATACACACACCAATACCAGACTCTTTTCTAGATGGAATAACAAGAAGAACAGTTATAGAGATTGCAAAATCAAAAAACATAAAGGTTCATGAAAGAAAAATTAATCCATCTGAACTTTCAAATTTTGTTGGATGTTTTTTAACAGGGACCGCTGCAGAAGTAACACCTGTATCATGTATTGCAGAAAATCAATTTAAAGTGTGTGAAACTATAATTGATTTAAATGAAAGTTATCAAGCTTTAGTTAGAAAGAAAAAAGCAGCCTAATCTTTATTGTCTTCAGACATTGCATGATCTATTCCTTTACGCATGTAATCATATCCAGTAAATAAAGTTAGAAATGCAGAAAGCCAAAGAAGTATAATCCCAATAGTTTGTGCATTGTAATCTTGAAAATTCATAATTTTATTTCCTGTTTCACCTGAAAGTAAAAGAGCAATAGATGTCATTTGTAAAACAGTTTTTAATTTTGCAAGATTTGATACAGGAAGTTTTATTTGTCCTTTAGCTAAAAATTCTCTTAATCCTGAAATTAAAATTTCTCTTGTAAGAATAATTATTGCTGCAATTACTTCATAGTGTCTAATAGTGCCATCCATTACTAACAGGATTAATGCTGTAGCTACTATAATTTTATCTGCAATTGGATCTAATAATTCTCCTAATTTAGACTCTTCTCCAAGCATCCGAGCCAACATTCCATCTAAAAAATCAGTAAAGGAAGCCACTATAAATAATATTAATGCAGTCAAATCTCCATAAAACCCAGGCAGATAAAAAGCCAAGACAAAGAAGGGCACAATTATTATTCGTCCTATGGTCAGTATGTTTGGAATTTTTCTAAGCATAATTATTCGTGAAAAAAGTTATATATCTTTTTTGCAACTTTTTCTTCAACACCTTCTACAGATTTTATTTCATCAAAACTAGCAGACTCAACAGATCTTGCGGAACCAAAATGGTTTAATAATGCCCTTTTTCTAACAGCACCAATTCCATCTATCTGATCTAGCAATGATTTAGATAATCCTTTGGCCCTTTTGGCTCTATGGGAAGTAATCGCAAATCTATGTGCCTCATCTCTTAGTCTTTGCATGAAGAATAAAGTTGGATCATTTTTTTCAAATTTATAGCTTTTACCATTATAGAAAAAAGTCTCATCTCCACTATTTCGCATTTTACCTTTAGCAATAGCAATCATGGGAAGATCATGAAGACCAAGTTCATCAAGCACTTCTTTTGCCGAAGAATATTGACCTTTACCACCATCGATCAGTATTAAATCAGGCAAGGTTAAATAATTACCTTTTTCTAAAATTGCTCTTTTAAATCTTCTGGATAAAACTTCTTTAAGCATAGCAAAATCATCTTGCTCTGCTCCTTTTGTTTTAATATCAAATTTTCGATATCTCTTTTTAACAAAACCTTCATTGCCAAAAGTAACCATAGCCCCAACACTATTTGTTCCTGAAATATGACTATTGTCATACACTTCAACTAGATTGATAACATTTTTAAGGTCAAATTTTTTAGCAACTCCCTCAAATAAATTTTTGTTATTATTTGTTTCATAAAGCTTTCTATTCAACGACTCTTTTGCATTTTTTTCAGCCATTGCCACAACTTTTGCTTTCGAACCTTTTTTTGCAGTATTAATGGAAATACTATTTCCTTCTTTTTTACTTAAAGTTTCCTCTATTAATTTTTTGTCTTTAATATCACTATTGATAATGACTAATTTAGGCACTGTTTTGTTTTCATAAAATTGCATTAAAAAAGAGGACATAATTTCTGAAACATCTTGATCAGGATCATGTTTTGGAAAATAAGCTTGGTTTCCCCAGTTTTGTTTTGATCTATAAAAGAATACTTGAATGCAAGCTTTACCGGATTCTTTGTATCCAGCAATTACATCGGCATCAACTAAGTTTGCTTCATTAATTCTTTGAGATGATTGAATAATATTTAGAGACTTTATTCTATCTCTAAAAATTGAAGCTTTTTCAAAATCAAGCTGATCGCTTGCAGTTTCCATTTCTTTGGACAGATTTTTTTGGATATCTCTGGATTTTCCAGAGACAAACTGAATTGCTTGATCAACTGAATTTTTGTAATCATTTTTATCTATGTAACCCACACAGGGTCCAGAGCATCTTTTTATTTGATAAAGTATGCAAGGTCTTTTTCTATTTTTAAAAGTCCCGTCATCGCAAACTCTCAATTGAAATATTTTTTGAAGCATTTTAATAGTCCAATTAGCCGTACCTGCAGATGCAAAAGGTCCAAAGTAAAACCCTACCTTTTCTTTTTTACCTCTATGCTTTGTAACTCTTGGCCATTGTTCTTTCTCACCAATAAATATGAAAGGAAAAGATTTGTCATCCTTAAGTAAAATATTAAATTTTGGTTTATGTTTTTTAATTAAATTAGCCTCTAAAAGTAAAGCCTCACTTTCATTTGCTGTAGTTGTGATCTCTAATTTAAAGGTTTGAGACAACATTCTTTCTGTTCGAATGATGTGGTTTTTTTCAGCAACATAACTTTTTAATCTGTTAGGTAGATTTTTAGCTTTACCCACATAAAGAATATCATCCTTATGATTGAGCATTCTATAAACACCGGGGCTTTTAGGAATTAATGGAAGCTCTTTTTTTATTACTTCTTTTCCAAGTTCAGAGCTTTTCATGACTTCTTTTTTTGGTAATCTGAATACCAACAGAGGTACATTCTTTTAATATCTCTAATTTTTCAATTTGAAGCAATATTTTACCAATACGTTTGTCTTTAAATAAGACATCAAAAACATCTTCTGCAAGTGTCTCCAAGAAATTGTAATGCTTATTTTTGGTAAGTTTTTTAATCAATTTTACAACTTGGCCATAGTTTACAATAGATTTGATATCTTTATCACTGGTCGGTTTTTTATCTTCATAGTCAATTTCTAAGCTAAATTTTACTTTTTGAGGTTTTTCTTTTTCAAAATCATAGTAACCAAGTTTTAAATCTAAAGTTAATTCTTTGATTAGAATTTTCTTTTCATAGTTAAATAAACTTTTATTTTTGTCTATTTTTACAACTTTTAAATTATTCTTTTTCATTCTTTACCTATTACGTCTGGTGTCTGCCAGTTTAAGTTTTGACCACTGTCAATCGCTAAAACTTGCCCTGTAATAGAGCTGTTTTTAATAAAAAAGTCAACTGCATTACAAATGTCATTTACATCTACTTGTTTCTTTAAAGGTGTTGCTAAATACTGTTTTTTAAAGTGTTTATCACTTTGTCTTTTATTTTTAATTGTTGGACCTGGTGCAATTCCGTTCACTCTAATATGGGGAGCAAAACTCATAGCACTTGTTTTGGTTAAAGTATAAAGGCCAGTTTTGCTTATCGTATAAGAAAAGAAATAAGGAGTAAGCTTGAATACTCTTTGATCAATTATATTTATAATATTGTTATTTTTACCTTTAATATTTTTAGAAAATTCTTTTGATAATAAAGCGGGTGTTCTTAAATTAGTTCTTAAATGTTTCTCCCAGCTATCAGCGGTAAAATTATCTAGTTTATCATTTTCAAATAATGAGGCATTATTTATTAAGCAATCAAAATGTTTTAATTTAGATTTTGCAAATTTAACTATTTTATTCACATCTGTTTCTTTACTTAAATCTCCTTTAACTAAATAAATTTTAGTACCATTTTTTTCTAATTCTTTTTTTAAGCTTTCAGCTTTTGATTTTGATTTATTATAGTGGATTAATATTTCTTTTTTTGGACCAGATAATTTTCTTGCAATTGCAGCACCTATTCTAGTTGCTCCACCGGTAATAATTATTTTGTTTGCTTCCATTTTTTCTTACCTTTTTGTGCTCTAGTACCTGGTAAACCCATTGTTGATCTTCCTTTTGGATACATTTTATTTTTTGAACTATATTTTTTTACCTTAGGATTTAAAGTAATTTCTAGTTCGGATGCTTCAAGTTTTCTAATTTCATCCCTGATTTTAGCAGCTTCTTCAAATTCAAGGTTCGTTGCAGATTCTTTCATTCTTTTATTAAGAGCTTTTAGATGTTTTTTAAGATTACCACCAATATTCTCATCTGTTCCAACTTTGACATAGTCTTTTTCATAAACACTCTCCAAAACATCTCCGATTTCTTTTTTTATACTAGTTGCACTGATGTTGTGTTTTTTATTGTAAGCTACTTGAATAGTTCGTCTTCTATCTGTTTCTTTAATTGCGTTTTTAATACTTTTAGTTTCTTTATCTGCATAAAGGATAACTTTACCTTCAAGATTTCTTGCAGCTCTTCCAATAGTTTGAACCAAAGACGTTTCTGATCTTAAAAAACCTTCTTTATCAGCATCTAAAATTCCAACTAATGCACATTCTGGAATATCAAGTCCTTCTCTTAAAAGATTAATTCCAACTAAAACATCAAACACACCAAGCCTTAGATCTCTCATGATTTCAATACGCTCTAAAGTGTCTATATCAGAGTGCATATATCTAACTTTGATACCATTTTCGTGAAGATATTCTGTTAGATCTTCTGCCATCTTTTTAGTTAAAGTCGTAACCAATACTCTAAAATTATTATTGATTACTTTTACACACTCGTGCATTAAGTCATCGACTTGGTTTTTAGCAGGCCTTATTTCAACGGGTGGATCAATTAATCCTGTGGGTCTAATGATTTGTTCGACAAATTTATTTTTTGTTTGTTTTAATTCCCAAGGCCCAGGGGTTGCTGATACAAAAACAGTTTGAGTTCTCATAGCATCCCATTCTTCAAATTTAAGAGGTCGGTTGTCCATACAAGAAGGCAATCTAAAACCATATTCTGCAAGATTACTTTTCCTTGATCTATCTCCTTTGTACATCCCATTTAATTGAGGAACTGTTACATGGCATTCATCAACAAAAATTAAAGTATTATCTGGAAAGTATTCAAATAGAGTAGGAGGGGGTTCACCTGGCTTTCTACCTGATAAAAATCTAGAGTAGTTTTCAATACCAGCACAAGATCCAGTTGCTTCAATCATTTCTAGATCAAACTTGGTTCTTTCTTCTAATCTCTGTGCTTCAAGTAATTTATTTTCCTCTTTAAATTTTTTTAATGTTGCCTCTAATTCTCTTTTTATTTTAATGATTGCTTGCTCAATTGTAGGTTTTGGAGTGATATAGTGACTATTTGCATAAACTTTAATCACATCAAGTTCATTAACTAAATCTCCTGTCAGCGGATCAAACTCCTCTATCTTTTCTAATTTATCACCAAATAAACTTAGTCTCCAAGCTCGGTCCTCTAAGTGGGATGGAAAAATTTCAAGATATTCTCCTCTTGCTCTAAAAGTACCTCTATAAAAATTTTGATCATTTCTTTTATATTGGAGTGCTACTAAGGATTTAATTAATTCTTCTCTGTTATAATCATAGTTGGTTTTTAAACTTAAAGTCATTTTACTGTAAGCCTCAACAGAACCTAATCCGTAGATACAAGAAACACTTGAAACAATAATAACATCATCACGTTCAAGAAGGGATCTAGTTGCTGAGTGACGCATTCGATCAATTTGTTCATTAATCGATGCTTCTTTTTCAATATAAGTATCTGATCTTGGAACGTATGCTTCTGGAGTATAATAGTCATAGTAGGATACAAAATATTCAACTGCGTTATCAGGAAAGAAAGATTTCATCTCTCCGTATAGTTGTGCTGCAAGAGTTTTATTAGGCGCAAGAATCAAAGCTGGTCTATTTGTCTTTTCGATAACTTTTGCCATTGTAAAAGTTTTTCCAGATCCAGTTACACCCAGTAAAACCTGACTTAGTTGGTCTTTATTTGCGCCACTAACTAATTGTTTTATAGCCTCAGGTTGATCACCAGCAGGTTTAAAATCTGTTTTCATCTGAAATTTTTTTCCACCCTCTAGTTTAGGGCTTATTGCAGGATTTTTATTCTGCACAGCTGTAATTAGATCTTGATAAGTGTTCTGCATTATTTATAAAACTATTAGATTAAAATTATAATTCAATGAGCATAATATCAGACAGTTTAAAAAAAATTAAACCATCACCCACGATTGCTGTAACCCAAAAAGCAAGAGAATTAAAGGCTGCCGGTAAAGATGTAATAGGTCTTGGTGCAGGTGAGCCTGATTTTGATACACCAGATAATATCAAACAAGCTGCAATTAAAGCGATTAATGATGGAGACACTAAATATACAGCAGTTGATGGAACTCCAGCTTTAAAAAAAGCAATCGTAGATAAATTTAAAAATGAAAATAATCTAGAATATACAATTGACCAAATTACAGTTGGCGCAGGTGGAAAACATGTAATCTACAATGCAATGATGGCAACTCTTAATGAGGGAGATGAAGTTATTGTTCCAGCCCCTTATTGGGTTTCTTATCCTGATATGGTTTTGTTAGCTGGTGGAACTCCAATTATTTTAGAGTGCAATGAAAAACAAGGATTTAAAATTAATCCAGCTGAATTAGAAAAATCTATAACTCCAAAAACTAAATGGATTATATTAAATTCACCCTCAAATCCGACCGGTGCTTGTTATACAGAAGAAGATATTAGAGAGATTGCAAAAATTTTAGAAAAACATCCTAATGTTCATATTTTAAGTGATGATATTTATGAGCACGTTACTTATGAAGGTTTTAAATTCTTTACCATTGCTCAAATTGATAGCTTGAAAGATAGAGTGCTTACCATGAATGGTGTAAGTAAAGCTTATTCAATGACGGGTTGGAGAATAGGGTATGCAGCTGGTCCAAAAGATATCATTAAAGCAATTGCTAAAATTCAATCACAATCAACGACTAATCCGTCTTCAATAAGCCAAGCAGCAGCAGTTGAAGCATTGAGCGGAACACAAGATTTTATAAAAGAAAGAGCAACTTCTTTTCAAGAAAGAAGAGACTTTGTGGTTAAAGCATTAAATGAAATTGATGGAATTGAATGCTTAAATCCAGATGGTGCATTTTATGTTTTTCCAAGCTGTAAAGGTTTGATGGGTAAAAAAGACTCTAATGGTAATGAATTGAAAACGGACACTGATTTTGTTCAATCTTTATTAGAGAACAGCGGTATAGCAGTTGTGCAAGGTTCTGCATTTGGCTTAGAAGGTTTTTTTAGAATTTCATATGCCACTTCAATGGATAATCTTAAAAAAGCTTTAGAGAAAATATCTACTTTTTGTAAAAGCTTAAATTAATGAAAACAGCTTTAGTATTTGGTTCATCCGGTTTAGTAGGTGGACATCTTCTTAGTCAATTAATTGAAAATGATGATTATAATAAAATAAAGATATTTGTTCGTTCAGAACTTGAAATTAATGATCCTAAAGTTGAAATTATTAAAACTGATTTTAATAATTTAGAAAATCATAAAGAGGATATCAAAGGGGATGATTGCTTTTTTTGTATTGGTACAACAAAGCAAAATTCACCAGATAAAAGTGAGTATCGAAGAGTTGAGCTTGATGTCCCAAAACAAATTGCTCAAATAGCAAAATCAAACTCGGTAAACTCTTTTGTTTTTGTCTCGTCTGGTTATGCAGATCCCAAAAGTTCAGGAGATTATTTAAAATTTAAAGGTGAAGTTGAAGAAGAATTAAAGAGACTTAACTTTCTAAAGCTTGGAATTATGAGACCTTCTTTCTTATTGGGTGATCGTAAAGAAAAAAGAGTGGGTGAGAAAATAGGAATTTTTGTATTTAAACTATTATCTCCTCTGCTTTTAGGGCCTCTAAAGAAAATGAAACCCATTCATTCAGCAACTGTTGCAAAAGCTATGATTAGGACTGCAAATGAAAACCTAGAAAAAAATATCTTTGAGTCAAACGAAATAGCTGAATTAGTTTTAAACTAACCCTAATCTTACAACAGATTTAGCAGTCTCAGATATACAACCTTTTGCCGGATTAAATTTTAAACCTAACAAATCTTCAGCATAACTGGTGTCAGTTTGCATTGTAATCTCAAGGTCTGGAATCATTGTTTTAGCACTTGAGTCTAAATAGCTAAATAATTTTACCATAAAATTTGGAAGATGTTTTTTTGGAAGTTTTTTTGCATATTCAGGCATTGCTTCAGCCATTATTTGAGAGAGTTCAATAAGTGTTTTTACCTCTTTACCAACAATTAATCTTCTTCCACCGACATTATTATTACCAATACAAGCAACGTGAGCTTTTGCTACGTCTTTGACATCAGAAATTAAAACTCCCCATTTAGGTGCTGCTGGAAATTTGCCTTTAAGAAATTGCCTAACATATTCAATTGAAGTTCCTCCTTTTTTATCAAGTGCATCACCAAATACTCCACCAGGACAAATAGTAGTAAGTTTATTTTTTAATCCTTTGCTTTCCATTAATTCCCAAGCAAGTCTTTCAGCTTTTGTTTTTGATAAAAAGTAGTCAGTTACTCCCTTAGTCCAATTTTCATCTGTCCAATCATTTTCTCCAAACGTGTAAGGGTTGCTTCTGTTTGGTTTTCTAAACATTGCAACAATCGAAGACGTTTTAATTATCTGTTCTACATTTGCATTAATACCAGCATTTAAAACTCTCAAAGTTCCATCAACAGCAGGTGCTAATAAACTATCTCTATCATTTGAAACTTTGTAAGGAAAAGGTGAAGCAATGTGCATTATATATTTACAACCTTGGGCAGCTTTATTCCATCCATCATCTTTTAAAAGGTCCAATTCAACAAAAGATAATTTATCTATAGAAGCATGCTGGCTTATAGTTTCTTTAGTTTGTTCAATTAAAGTATTATTCCTAACAGTTCCTAAAACCTCATATCCTGCATTTAATAATTCTATGGCAGTATGTTTTGCAATCCATCCACTTATTCCAGTCAATAATACTTTTTTTGTCATTTTGAAGTTCCTTTTATTTAAATATTTGTTTTGATACATATGGACATAAATAATCCTTTATCAACTAATTATAAGTTTACTAGTCACTTAAAAGTTACTTAAATCATGACTGGTCATTTTTTGTTATTAGTTTAAAAAAAGATATGGAAAAAATAAATCAAAAACAATCATGTCCTTTTTCAAACGTTATGAAATTATTAGGAGGAAAGTGGAAAATTTTTATTATTGCAAGAATCCATGAAAATAAGAAAATAAGATTTAATGAGCTTAAAAGATTAATAAACAATATCAGCCCCCAAGTGCTGGCAAGAAAACTCCATGAAATGAGAAAAGATGGCTTGGTTGTTAAAATTATTAATAAATCTCAAAACGTAGAATATAAATTAAGTGAATTCGGAAACTCAGCAATACCAATAATATCTGCTTTAAAAAAATGGAGCTTAGGTAGAAAAAAAGAAATTTCAAAAATAGTTCAATTAACTAAGTAATATTATTTTTGATTTAAAATTTTTTTAGCTGGATCTGTTTTTTTTATCCATGATTTTGGAATTGAATTAACACCTTTTAAAGCGGCAAAATAAGCTCCAATGAAATTAACTCTTGAGCAGTTACAACCACCAGCCTTAATTGTTCTTAAAATAGCACTTTTATAATTAGTTGAATTAATAATTGAGTGAATTGAGCTGTTAAAAGTTCCAGGATAGCTGCAAGCCATTCCCAATTTTTTAACCACTATTGGATGAGGTTTTGATTTTAATCTTTTCACTTTTTTAATGTCCTCAACAACACTTTTAAAATATGAATTTTTTTTGAACTTTTTTAAGAAGTCATTTATGGGATCTTTGTTACCTTTTAGAGCTAAATCTATCAGATGAAACTTAGCCAAAGCATACTTAAGGCTTATTTTTGAAACAGTAACTGTAGAGATAATTTTTTTTAAACTATTAATATCATAACCATATAAAAAATAGGGTAGAGCAGCACAATAGCCATCAGACTCATTCACTTTAGTGCCACCTGTTAATTTCTTTTTAGCTTTAATATTTTTAACTGTTTCAATGATATTTTGGTGTATCCAGGGTCCTTTAATTATACCCCGCCAATCTTTAACCTTTCTGTACTTAGCTCTTAGATTAAGGTTCTTCCAATACACACTCCCTGGACCGAAGTTTTTTGTAATATTTTTTTTAAATCTTTCTTGTATATTTTCATGCCCTTCAACTAATGTTTTGAACATAACTTGACCAATCTCATTATAGCCCGAAACTTTTCCAGTTTTAATATTGTAAAAAGGACTTTTATTTTCTTTCAAGAAAGTAAAATCTTTCTTTCCTTTAATATAAGTTAGTAATTTTTTTTGATTATAAACCCAGTGTAAGGGTCTAGCTGCAGCATCTGCAACAGTTGCTCCCAAGAACACATGTAGATTATTTTTCAATGATTAATGCGATAAATGTTTTTCAGCTTCAAGTGCTGCCATACAACCCATTCCAGCAGCAGTGACTGCTTGTCTGAAAGTTTTATCTTTAACATCACCTGCGGCGTAAACTCCAGGAATATTTGTTTCTGTAGAATCTGGTTTAGTGATTAAATAACCTTCTTTATCCATATCTAATTGTTCTTTAAATAAAGCGGTTGCTGGATCATGACCAATAGCAATAAATAGACCATCAATTTTTAATTCATCAATCTTATTAGTCTTTAAATTTTTAACTTTAATCCCTGTTACATTTTTAGGCTCACCGTCGCCAATTACTTCATCTACAGCGCTATCCCAAATGATTTCAATTTTTTTATTTTCCATTAATTTTTTTTGAAGCATCTTTTCAGCTCTTAATTCGTCTCTTCTATGGATAAGTTTTACTTTAGATGCAAATTTTGTAAGAAACATTGCTTCTTCAACAGCAGCATTTCCACCCCCAACAACTGCAACAACTTTTTCTTTAAAGAAAAAACCATCACAAGTAGCACAAGCTGAAACACCAAAGCCTCTAAATTTTTGTTCAGATTCTAAATTTAACCATCTTGCTTGAGCTCCCGTAGAAATTATAATGCTATCAGCAGTGTATTTTTGACCGCTGTCACCAATTGCTTCAAAGGGAGTAGATTTTAAATTTACTGAGGAGATATGATCTTCAATCATTTCTGTGCCAACAGCTTTAGCCTGATCCCTCATTTGATCCATTAACCATGGACCCTGAATTACATCTGAAAATCCTGGATAATTTTCAACATCAGTTGTTGTTGTTAATTGTCCACCTGGTGCTGAACCATAAACTAAAACAGGATTTAACATTGCACGAGCTGCATAAACAGCAGCCGTGTATCCGGCAGGACCGGATCCAATTATTAACACTTTTGTGTGTTTTGTTGGATTATCACTCATACAAAAGTTATATAAGGATAAATGGCAAAATTAAAAGGGATATTATTGACCGAAGGCATGCACGGCATGATCAGCCAAGTAGAAGGTTTGGCAAAAGCTTTAGAAATAGATTTTACACACCACACAGTTGAGCTAAATCATTTTTGGAAATTAATTCCACCAAATCTTAGTCCGGTTTCACAAAGTGTTTTTAAAAAAATTAATCACGATGATTTTGATGTCATTATCTCTTGTGGACGTAAAAGTGTTATCCCATCAATACATTTAAAAAAAACAGCTAATAAAAAAGTATTCAATATTCATATTCAAGATCCAAAAGTAAATTTAAATCATTTTGATTTTATTGTAGCTCCAGAACATGACTCAATAGATGGCAACAATGTTATTAGCACCAAAGGTGCCATTCATTATCTTACGGAAAGTGAAATAAATGAAAATAAAGATTATCTACAATCATTCATTAAAAAAGATCAAAGAAAAGTTTGGACTTTAATCTTAGGGGGTCCCACAAAATATTACGATTACTCAATAAAAAATATAAAAAATATTTTTACGGCGATAGATAAATTATTAAAAAAACATGATTTTCAATTAGTTGTAATTCCATCAATGAGGACACCGATAAATACCATTCATTATGCTAAACAATTTTTTGGAGACAATCATATAGTTATAATGGATGTTGATAAAAAAGCTTATCTTTCAGCTCTTGCAATTGCAGAAAATATTATTGTTACATGCGACTCTAGCTCAATGATATCTGAGGCTGCTTTAACTGGAAAGCCAATTTATGTTGCTAATATTTTGCCTAAAAAAAATGATAAAAGATTTCAAAGATTCAGAAATTTATTTAGAGAATTAAATATAACTAGAATTTTAGGTGAAGAGATTGAAAATTGGAACTATCAAAAATTAGATGAAACGAATAGAGTGGCAAACATTATCAAACAAAAAATAAATTCTTAATGTCATTTTTAAATTCTATTCAAAACCAATCTAAAAAACATAAATTTCCTTTTGATCACTGGGAATATAATAATTCTTTATCTGATGGAGCAATAGAAGAAATTATTAAAGCAGATATTCCAGATGTCAGCAAACATAATCTTAATTACGATGGAACTAGAGCTATTGATGGGGGTACTGCAGAATTTAGAGAAGGAATAGCTTCAGGGGGAGAGGCAATAAAATTTAGATGTTTTGTAACAAAAGAAAATGAAAAACAATTTCCTAATTTAGTAAAATTTATTAATGAACTTCAATCTAAAGAAGTTCATGAAACTATCTCAAAGATGATAAATAGAGATTTATCAAATTCATATGTTAGAGTTGAAGTTATCTGTGACCGAGAAGGTTTTTGGTTAAAACCCCACTGCGATATTAAAGAAAAATTAATGTCGGGATTAATTTTTGTAAATAATGCGAACGAATCTGAAGAACTTGGAACAGATTTTTATAACGATAAGTTAGAAAAAGTTAAAACAGTTCCTTACAAAAATAATTATGGATACATGTTTACGAGTGGCCCAAACACTTGGCATGGTATGGAAAAAAAGAAAATAGTTAAAGAAAGACGATGTATACAGGTAAATTATGTTACCTTTAAAACAGACTGGAAAGTCCTGTAGTTAAATTAAAACTCTTTCATTATTAACAATAATATCTATTAGTCCCCATTCTGATTGCTTCATTATCTCCAAATAAAAGAAAAAACTTATTTTGAACACAGATAATTAAGTAAACATTGTTTTTGTTAATATTTGTATATAGAAATTCACCATGTTTGAAAAATTAGAAGAATTAGCAAAAAATAATAAAAAAATTTCAGATTTTCATATCAGAACTGGTTGGCCATTAGCGTTTAGGCAAACTGGAGAAATACATAAAATCCAAGAGATTGTTGTTAAAGAACAAGATCTTCAAGATCTAATATCTACCAATTGTAACGAAACTGAAATGAAAAAGTTTAGTGAAACTCATGAACTAGATTCGTCAGTTACATTAAGTGGATTAAGATTTAGAGCTAATTTTTATAAAACTATTCAAGGACCAGCTGCTGTATTAAGAAGAGTGGAGAGCGTTATTCCTGAAATGGATCAATTTGATTTACCCCAAGTTCTTTATGATATTGTCGATATGCATAAAGGATTAGTTTTAGTAACTGGACCAACAGGGTCCGGTAAATCCACAACACTTGCAGCAATTGTAAATGAGATTAATAAAACTAGAACTTCAAATATTATTACAGTTGAAGATCCAGTTGAATTTATTCATAAAGATTTAAAAAGTATTGTGTCTCATCGAGAAGTAGGAAAGCAGACCAAAACATTTTCTAGTGCATTAAAAGCTGCACTTAGAGAAGACCCAGATGTAATTCTAGTTGGGGAGATGAGAGACCTGGAAACAGTTTCACTTGCATTAACTGCTGCTGAAACAGGACACCTAGTTTTTGGAACCCTTCACACTAGCGGTGCTCCTAATACTATCAATAGAATTATTGACGTTTTTCCACCTGAGCAACAAGCTCAAATAAGAGCACAGATATCATCTTCTTTAAAGATGGTAGTTACGCAAAGACTTCTTAAAACAAAAGATGGTCAAGGTCGTTGTGCAGCGTTTGAAGTGATGAAGTGTACTGCTCCAATTCAAAACTTAATTAGAGAAGCTAAAATTCATCAAATACCTAGCATCATGCAAACGGCTGTAAGAGACGGCATGATTACTATGACTAAATCATTAGAAGAATTAGTTAAGGCAGGTAAGATAGATGCGAGTGCGGGACGAGAAGATTAAAGGATTTAACGTCCTTGAATTAATTGTTGTCGTTGTACTTATTGGCGTCATCTCAGCCATAGGTTATCCCAATTTTTCTGAATGGCGAAAAGATAGAGAGACTAGAAGCGCAGTACTCAGCATAAAATCTTTAATCGAAGGAATAAATTCACAAGTTCAAAGAGGTCAATATGCATTTGTTCAAGTACATATATTAGAAGAAGTGAATGGCTCAGAAAGAAATTTAATTGTTACATCAAAAGGAATGAAATCAGAAAAACTAGCAAGTTTGTTAAATGATGGAACTAGTGACTGGTGGGAAAATATTGGTGATCGATGCAATATAACAGATGATACATATTGGGATGATGATCCAGATCAAGGCGCTGATAATGTTGAAGTAAGACAAATTACTTATGATAATATGGCAACCTCTTGGGAAGGGGATGATGGAGCTGTTTGTTTTAGTAAAAATGAGAAATGGTACAGTGGTGCAGGCAAATTACAATCATCTTTGCCTGAGGAGGGAGATGTAGCAAGATCTGTAGATAATACTTTATTTATTTGCAGAAGAACAAATGATCGATCAAGTTGTGATGTTGATAGCAATGGAATACCTGCTTCAGAGCATGATCATTTATATGTTATTGAATGGTCAAGATTTGGCAATGTGATACTTGAAAAATGGGACACAAGAAATTCTGATTGGGTTAAACAATAACAAGATGAAAAAACAAAAACATAATATTTCTGGACTTTCTTTAATAGAAGCACTTGTCTCAGTTGTGATTATTGGAATTGGATTTGTTTCAATTTTACAAATGACAAATTTTTCCGTTCAATCAATAGATAATTCAGGAGATAGAACTAAGGCAAATTTTTTAACTGAGATGATAGTAGAAGACGTCATTGGAAGTAAAAATTCTTTCTATGGAGTAAATTCTGATAATGAAAATATAATCTATAGTACTGATGGGACCGCATCACTAGATGGAGACACGTTAAATACATTTTCAAAGCATCTAAGTGACAATGGTTGGAGTGCAGATTTGAGCTGTGGTGGAAGTAGTTCTGATACCACTACGCCAGCAGAGAAAAAACAAAACATCTATGAAACTCAACAAGTGGATGCTCCTCGAAATAAACAAGATAAATGGAATACTATATTTGAAGAAAATAGATTTTTAAAATGTAAAAGCACAACTGAACAAAAAAAATTGCAAGTATTTGAAATATGTAAGTGGGATGCGTGTGATTATAAATTAGACTCTATAACAGATGAGCCTTTGTACATTGGTAGAGTGGAAATGAAACTAAATGAAGGTAAAAAAAGAAAATTTATATATTTTCAGTCAGACTATAAACTTAAAAAATGAATAAAAAAAATTTAAAATCTATAGCAGGTCTTACATTAATTGAGATTTTGATTAGTGTGGTGGTGTCATCGATAATGATGGCTGCAATTTATACAACTTATTCAATTGTAAATTCAACTTATACTCAAGTGTTAGAAAAAGCTAAAGTAAGCAGATCCTCTAGAGATTTAATCGAGTTATTAATTCGAGATACACGAATGGCAGGATTTAAATATTATTTGGGTGATAATGATTTAGGCTTTTCAACAGAAAGTTATTTAGAGTTCGTTGGTGGTGCTACTACGGTAAAAGATAGCCATGATCCAATTGTGATAATTCCAAATGAACTTGGACATTCACTTAGTGATGCTATTGCTACTCCAACTCCAAAACATAACTTAGATGATACTTGCTGTGATAAAATTCATATTGTTTATGATGATTTTAATCAAAATGATGCTACTCAACCTTACAAAAGATATAAGTTAACTTATTTTGCAAATCCATTATCAGATGGTTCTAATGCTGATGGCCCTATAAATCCAAGATACGGCATATACAAATCCAAAATTAGTTGGCAACAAAATATTGGTCAAGAAACAGGAAGTTGGGTTTCAGATTGTTCCGAGTGTTATCACAATGAATTAGTAAGAGATTATGTTGAAGATATGGAATTTATTGCACTAGATCAAAATGGAAAAGTTTTAAGCCCTTACCCAAATACAACTTCTGAAGCTTCGAGGGGAAATTTATATAAAATTAGAGCGGTCGATATTAGGATCGCATTTATTTCTGAAAAGCCTTTCTTTAGATTTGAAAGTAGGACAGGAAATGAAAGACAATTAAGTGGATTTTCTAGAACGATAAGATCTTTTTCAGATAGAAACTTAAGAGATAATGTAGTGGTGACCGTATACACAAGAAATATTGTTGGACAGGATATATTTTAATGAAAAAAAATAATCAAAATGGATTTACACTAATTTTATCACTTGTGATGTTATTAGTTATGTCGTTGATGGGAGGCGCTTTAATTGTAATTTCTTCAGGGGATCATCAAAGCAATAATACTAGTGATCAATATCAACAAACTTTTTATGTTGCCGAACATGCCTTAATTGAAGCAGAGAAAAGGATAATTAATAGAATGATTGGACCTTGGACAGAGGTGAGTACGATTACCACACCACCAGTTGGATCTACACCTACAGAGATTACTGCTCACAATAATTATATTGAGCAACTTACAGCCACAGCAATTGATGGCTTTGCAAGAAATACAGATGGAAGAGATACTCCTAGAAATACTCTTACTCCTGTAGAAACTCCTTGTTTTAAAAGTTTTAGAAATTTAATCAGAAATGATACTGGGGGAAATTTAACTTTAGTTACAGATCATTTTACTAATCAAAATTTTGGAAGTTTAATTGAGCCAATTTTAAATAGCCCAAGTGACGTAGGATTAGAGGCAGATGATGCAGAAAAAGAAAAAGAATACTTAAAAAGATATAGATATGAGTTTTTTTCAATTAATGTTGGTTCCTCTACCTTTAAAGGAGCAGGGGCTAGTCTTAAAAAAACTTCTACTAACACTCAAAGACAAGGAACAGCTTATAGAATATATGGTTGTGGATATTTAATGCCTAAGGGCGCAGAATTAGGTGAGTTTGAGGATCCTGAAATATTAATTCCTTTAGAAACTTTAATTATTTTATCTAGTTAAACACAAAATGAACACCATAATCATTACTTTAATTACAATTTTTTAAAATACTGGCTATTATTAATGATAATGAAAAATATCTTTATTGGATTGTTATCACTTTTTTTATATTTCAGTTCATTAAGTATGAGTGGGGCGTGTGAATTTTTAAAAGAACAAATTGGTACCCCAGTTTCAAACATCATTGATAAATATGATAATTTAGACGAGCCTCCAGGTGGTGGTGATCCAACTGCTACCTACGTTAAAGAATATGATAGTTTAAATTTATGTGAAAATTCTCAATTAGAAAATAGTGTTTTGAAAGTATTTATTAAAGAGGGAAAACTCATTGGAACTGAAATTGAAGGTGCTTTGGGTGAAGCAAAAAATAACAAAATCATAGACTTTGCAAAAACACATTTAGGGTACACAAGTGAAGTAGATTTTGATGAAGAGTGGACAGGGGCTATATCTTTGTCATCTTTTGGTGATGACGTCATTTATGGTAGAGTTAGTGACTCAAGTGGAATTTATGAAATGTTAATTATTACAAAACCTGAGTTTGATTCATTTTTATTCGGACCTAATGTCATAAAGTTTTTTTAATTTATGAAAATATTATTTAAATTATTTAGTTTATTAATTTTAATTATTAATTTTAATCAAACATCTTATGCAAAACCATTGCCACCTGGATCAGGTGAAGGGGATGTACCAGCTAATATTTTAATTTTATTAGATAGCTCTGCTAGTATGAGACGTACATTAGGAGATGGTATTCCTGCTATAAGCTCCATTACAATCGATGGAAATGGAAATAGGGTTTTAACAAGTGCCGATGGAAAGCTGGGAGGATTATATCTTTTTAATTCTGCTGGTGAGAGAATTAACTTTACAGGAACCCATGGAACCACTGGAAGATCTTATACAAGAGATACTTGGTGGGCAGGAAGTAATACTGATCAACGATGTGATTACCGTTTAAGGGATGGATCCAGAACAACTAATCATTCTATTTCTACAACTAGAAAATATCATGAAGCTCGCTATGTAACAGGAGTAACTGTTCCAGGAACTAATATCAGTAACGAAAATCTTTTATTTGCTGTTCAATTTGATGATAGGTCCTCTTCTGTTGCAGTTATTGCCCTTGATACACAATATAGATGTAGACTTGCACTAACGGTAAATAGTGTAAAACATATCCGCGGTATGGACATTAGCGCTAATGCAGCAGGACATATCATAGTAGGAGTTTTTGGTAGAGTAGGTAAAAAAAATGCTTTTCAAATGACCTGTAATCTAAATCAAGCTGATTGCGAAGAAGTTACAGGTACAGGTAAAGGTAAAACTGATGTGTGGGGCAGAATATATGACGGAAACCGTTATAGATTAAATAGCGACTCTACAAGAATGTATATTTCTGATGACGGACATCTTTACGAATATGCAACAAGAAATGTTGGAGGACAAAATGTAATTTCAACTGCCAGAGGTCCAAAAAGTTTTTGTCGTGGTACCGGTAACTCAACTATAAACCAAATTAAACAATTTGAGTTATCTAGCAATGACGATGATATTTTATTTGTAGGAGGTAGCGGAAGAGAAGTTGTAAGAGTACAATGGACGGGGAGTAATTGTACACGTATTACTGGTCTAGGAACCGCTAGTTCACTTTCAAACGCTGGTCAAACTGCTGGAAATTTAGCTGCTGATAGCGTTAGAGTTACAAATGCACTAACTGCTATAAGTAAATCTGGTGGGCGAATTTTATTTAGTCATAATAGTTATGTTGATGAATTAACAGAAGCTAATTTTACATCTGCAAATAGAAATACAGCTTGGCAAATTCAATATGGTGGGCCAAAAATAACAAGACTAGACGGAGCAAAAGCAGCAATTATTGCTGTTTTGACAGATAGTACTTTAACTAGTGGTGCTAATTTTGGTTTTGGTCACTGGAACGCTGGCGAAGGTAGTCAGGGAAGAAGAGATAGAAGAGGTGGTCAATTTTGCCATAGTAATGGTAATTCTTGTAGTTATTACGGAGGTTGGTCTGGCAATCATCCTGCTGGTCGAAGCAGAATATGTACTGGTAATTCTTGTTTAAATGTTGGAATTGGTCCAGAGGGTGCTGGTAACGCTATTCCTGTTGTTGAAAGATTAGGAGTGGAGTGGGGTACAGACTCTGAAGCATTTTCTCAGATTGCTCATGATTATTTTTTTGGTCCAGTTTCTCCTCATGACCCAAACTCTGACTGTCAGTTAAATTATGTAATTGTTATTGGTGATGGTGAGATGTCTGGTACAGGAACTGCTTCAACTAGTTTTCAAGGGCGTACAGCAGGCAGACTTACGAGAATGAGAGAGGAATTAGGAATTAAAACTTTGATGGTTGCTTATGGAGATGGAATAAAAGCTAGTGGTATGAATAGATTTGATGAATTAGCTTTAGTTGGTTCATGTGATGCAGCAGGGGGTGAAGATTGTGAACAAACTATTGTAGCTACTACCCCTCTGGAACTTCAAACTGAGCTTCAGCAGAAAATTAGACAAATTTTAGCTGAGCGATTAGCATTTACCGCACCATCCATTACAGCAACCATTCAACAAGGGGGTTCATTATACCAAGCGCAATTTGCTTATGAACAATTTGGAGAGTGGAAAGGAACCATATTAAGGAAAACTTTAAATGCAGATGGAACAGTTGAACATGATCCTAACGCACCAGGAAACTGGGATGCGGCGGTTCGAGTAAGAACGCAAGCAGCTGGCGGGCCTATAGATCCTGGTACAGCTGATAGTAGAAATATATGGACACCCATTGCAGATGAAAGTTTAGATTATTTAGGAAATTGGGATAACGTTAATGAGGCTACTGCACCAACTTTAGAACCTGAGATGGAAAGACTAGGATATGTTCTTAGAAATTATCATTCCTCAACATCAAATTGTGGTGGTGATGATACTACAGATGATGAGCGGGATGGAATTCTACGTTTTTTAGCTGGTCAAGATTTTTTTGATTATGATGGAGATTGTGACACTACAGAGTTAAGAAGCCATGTTCTTGGAGATATATATCATTCTCAATTAATTGAAATTGGCGCACCAGATGGAAATACCCAATTTACTGATAATAACCAAGAAGCTTACTTTAGAACTATAAATAATTATCAAGCCTTTAAATCTACACAATCAAACAGAAGAAATATTTTATATGCAGGTTCTAACAGTGGATTACTCCATGCTTTTTCTGCTGAAACAGGAAATGAAGAATGGGCATTCTTACCACCCTTTTTAATTGGAAAATTACCTACATTAATTAACTCCAGACTTGACGGAGCAATTGATGGATTTAAGGGAGGTAGTAATGCAGTGTTTGGAGTAGACGGCTCCCCAGTTGTCCATGATGTGTTTATGAAAGGCTTAACTCCAGAGGGTGATGTCGAAGGTTCGGCAAGTTGGCATACCATATTATTCCAACCGTTTGGAAGAGGTGGATCTGGTTTTTCAGTATTAGATGTAACCAATCCACTAGTAAGAGATGGTTTAGGACCAATGCATATGTTCAGTGTATATAATGATTATATTAATAATGTTGTATATATTATGGACAACGAAGGAGAAGTTAGAGAATTAGAGTATTTTTCAAGCTCTGCAGAAATATCTGCTTCAGATGAAGCCCTAAAAGCGCAATCAAATTTAAATGAAGCTGTTACTGCTGATGAAGCCATCGACTCGGAGACGACTACTAATCAAGATGCAATTGCTGTATGTCAGTCTGATGCTGATGTGACCGGAGAATTTAAAACTGCTGGAACTGCTTCTTGTTATATAGGAAGAACTTTCACTTTTAGTGATATATCTTTTAATACCCCAAATAATCAATCCATACCTCAAAACATGATAAATGTTTCAGAAATGGTTGATGGTGAATTTTTGCCAGTAGAATTTTCAGATGCAAGAATGATCGATGGTCAATTTGTAATTACTTTTGATGAAGATAAAATTTATAATCCAGGTGGAAGTGTTAATGAAACAAGAGAAACAACAAATATATTTGTTCAAACCTCATGCACATCATCTTCTGGAATTGATCCTTTCTTTGACTATAGTAAATTAGGTGAGACTTGGTCAACACCAAGAATTGTAAGATTACCATCAGACATTGAAGCAGAGAGAGAAGACCCAGCAAATGATAAATATGTTGCAATTATGGGTGCAGGGATGGCTAATAATAATTTATGTGCGGGCTCTGCTTTGTTTATGGTTGAATTAGATAACATGGATGAGCCAGGAAAACTTTACGGTGGAGATCAAAACGGTGGACCAATTACAATTGTTGATACATCGCCAGCAGGTGTGGCTCTTGGAAATGATATAATTGAAACCCCTAACGGTAGTGATATTAATAATGCGGTTCCAACTTCTCCACTTGTGATCACCCCTGATACAGGATTTGGAATTCCTTGGCGTGGGGCAATGGTTTATATTAATGATAGAGAAGGAAAAATTACTAAAATAAATTTAACAGACTCTACAAAAAATGATGCTAAATTATTTGATCAAACAACATTATTTAGATTAAACGCTAGTACTACCAATAAACGATATACTTTTTTCTCAATGGATGCAGGAGTAGGAGTTACTACAAAAGATTTTTGGTTGTTTGGTGGTACTGGAGACTTTAATAAACTTGGAGATATAAATAGAAATATGGATAATATTTTATATGGGATTAGAGATTTTGATTATCCTTATTTTAAACATTTAAATGGAGTTACTATTCCTTCATTTAATGATCAAGCTTTTACATCCACAGCTCATACAGGAGCTGATAACGCTAAATCGATTGATGATGCAACTGTTTGCTCAGATGTTACAGGAGATACTGATGGTGCTCTTTGCCCAGACTCTGCAGAAAGTGCCTGGGTAATCCATTTAGATACACCAGGCGATAATAATTCACACAGAAAAGCGTCTGCCCCACCAACTTTATTTAAAGGACAAGTGTATTTTCCAGTTTATGAACCGCCTCCAGGATCAAATCGATGTAATATTGGAAATGCATATATTTGTGTAGCAGATGATGAATGTGGAACAAATAATTCACATAAACTTGTTAAAGGCGCGGAAGCTAACGGAAGCAACTGTACATTCATTAGAGAAGGGGTTTTATCTGAATTAGTAATATTTGGTGACAAACTTTATGCAAACGTTGCAGGACCTAGTGAAGACAGTGATACTTTATATTCTGTTATAGCTGTTCCTGGTGAGGTTTTATCAAATACAGGTGGTTGGAGAGATACAGGATATTAATTCAAGTTATAACACTCTCTCACAAGTGGCTTTAAGAAGCTGAAAACAACCTAAAATAGGAATATATAACCCAAACAAACATATCAAGCATGGTTATAAATATAATTGCTAAACCAACAATTGAATCTTGTTTTATTTTTTTTCTCCATTTGATTGGAAAAAAATTTAAAGAATACGCATAAACTAAAATGAATATATTTAATGATGCAATAATAATGTTGATAAATAAAAAAGTATTCATTTAGTTAATCAAACCTTTCAGCTTGTTCTTTAATTTGTCTTTTACTTTATCCTCTATTTGCTTGATATCTAAATTTTTAACAGCATCTAATAAATTATTACTCATTATTTTTTCTCGCACATCAACCACCATGTCTTTAAATACTTTTTTTAAAATATCTTTGTAGTTTTTACTATCCTTAGTATTACCAATATCTTTAAAATTCATATCATTAATTGAAAAGGTTTTTTCAAAATCAAAATTAGAAGATAATACGGCTAAATTAATATTTTTAGCATCTAGGTTTTTAATATTAAAGTATTTGCTTGATTGAGAGTCGGTATTTTTAAATTCCAGATCTTGTTGAAGATTTCTTAAATTGTCTGAAGTAATTCTGTCAGAAAATTTAAAATAATAATTTAAATTTATATTGTTTAATTGAACATCGTTAATCAATATATCATTAGAAAAAATTGAGAATGTATCTAAATTTACTTTAACAAAATCTACTTCTGCTAAATTACCCTTAAACTTTTTGTTAAGTATCTTAATGTTATTTGCACGAGCTTCACCATTTAAATAATCAATAGTTAATTTTTTAATTGATACTTCTCTATTTAATGAAATGGAAATATTATCTTCTAATATATTTTTAATTAATCTGTCTCCTATAAATTCAACCAATATATAAAAAGATAAAGTGAATATGGCTATTATGGAAAGAAATTTTTTCATATGCACTGATCTATATTAATTTAAAAAATAATTCTAATGGTTAATCGACCACTCTGGGTTATATTTTTAATTCAAAAATAATCTTATCTGTTCATTAAAAATAAGAAAAACTAAGTTTCCTATAATTAAATAGGGACCAAAAGGTATTTGAGACGAAAGATCTTTTTTATTTTTAATTATATCTGGGACAACACTTAAAAGTGCAATGACAGATGAAAAAAATATTACAAAAGGAATTGAAGCCCATCCAAACCAAAAACCAATTACAGAAAGTAATTTAGCATCACCCAAACCCATTCCTTCTTTGTTTCTTAATTTTTTATAAGTAAAAATTATTAACCAAATGATTATGTAACCAAACAAACCACCTATTAAAGAGTTAACTAAATTTGGAAACAGAGTGGTATTTAAATTTGGATCAAATGATTTTAATAAACCAATTATCATAAGAGGGTATGTTAGCTCATTTGGGATTATGAAATGTTTTAAATCAATAAAAAAAATGATCACAAAACAGATGCTTAAAATAAAAAAAAGAAGAGTAGTTAATGAAACCCCAAAGAAATGAAAAATTACTACAAAATTTATTGCTGATATTAATTCTACTAAAAAATATTTAATATTAATTTTAGCTGAACAACCTCTACATTTTGCTTTTAAAAACAAATATGAAAATAATGGAATGTTATCGTGCCATTTAATTAGGGTTTTACAGGATGGACAGTGGGATCTTCCTGTTACAACGCTTATATCGTCAGGAATTCTATGGATACAAACGTTACTAAAGCTACCCCATATACTTCCAAAGATAAATGCTATAAGATATAACACAACTTATAATTTAATTTTGGAGGACAGTTCTATGAAACCATCAATGCAATATTGTACAAGCATCATTGCGTCTGTAAGGTGTAAGTAGAAGTTAGGACTATGAATAATGAGTTCCATCAGTCTCAAAACTATCAAAAATTTAATGAATATCAATTTATAAATAACATGTTCTTTGGTGCTAAAAAAACAGAAACAGTAAAAGTCGACAATACAAGCGTTAAAGACTTAGAATTAGTTACAAAAATGAGCCAGGAGTTTGCTAAAACTCTTGATTTAAAAGAAACATTACAAACTTCATTAGAGCTAATTATTAAAAGAATTAATGCTCAAGCTGCTAACATTTTTTTAATAGATAATGATAAGCAAAACTTTCAATGTATTGCATCAAAACACCAAGCATATCTAGAAGATTTTGAAATTCCAATTACTCAAGGTGTCATGGGAAAAGCAGCACTCATGAAACAATGTATAAGAGTTGGAGATGTTAGAAAGGATGTAAGAGAAATTGCAGAATTTTATTTTGATTTAGATAATAAAACAAATTTTACAACTTATTCTGTTTTATGTTCACCATTAATTGTTTCAGATGAATGTATTGGTGTTATTCATTGTTTAAATAAAAAAACAGACAACAAACTTTTTGAGGAAAGCGATAGAAAACTTTTAGAAACTTTATCTGGTCCTGCTGCATTAGCGATTAGAAATGCTAAGATGGCAAAAGATTTGATTGTTAAAAATAGAATAGAAAAAGAAATAGAAATTGTTGGTGAGATTCAAAAAACATTACTATCTCAAAACATTAAAGAAAATTTTCCTATTGCTGGAATAAATATCCCTGCAAAAGTTGTTTCTGGAGACTTTTATAATTTTTCAGAATTATCTAATGGAGTTTATGGATTTGGAGTTGCAGATGTGTCAGGTAAAGGAATTAAATCCTCTTTACTAATGTCTAAAGCATCTAGTCTTTATAGATGTCTAAGTAAATCAAATTTTTCTGCAGCAGGTCTTCTAGATATTTTAA
Organism: Candidatus Pelagibacter sp.; assembly: GCA_028099475.1. Next base: position 1,150 of record JAOHHF010000001.1, on the reverse strand, counting down.
ATACAGAAATTTGTGAAACTACTTCAAGAGGAATGTTTGTAACAATGTTGGTTGGAATTTATGATAGTAACAAAAAAGAATTAACTTTATCAAACGCTGGTCATGAACCTCCGTTAATTTATTCTAAAGATGGAAACTTTTCTAATTTTGAAGAAGCAGGACCTCCTTTAGGTATTGCTCCTAAGTTTAAATTTAAAGAAACTAAAATTAATTTTTCAAACAGCTCAATGTATATTTTTACTGATGGTATTACTGAAATAAGAGATGCTAAAGGAAATATGTTAGAGGCAGAAGGATTTAAAGATTATATAAAAAAGTATCAACCAATTCCAAACCATGAAAGATTAAACAAGATTATTGAGGATATAATTAAATCTGGTCGAATACAAAAGGATGATTTAACAATTGTAACGGTTGATGGTTAATAATTATGGATAGATGTTTTTATTTACACTCCTTAAGATAGAGTAAAAATGTTTAAGGGATAGTTTCCAGTTAATAAGAGTAATTACTCCCAGTTTCATGTAATAATTCCAATTTTGGGTCAAATATCTGATAATTTGCTATAAATCTTGTAATCGTACTCAAAACTCTAATTTAGAGCGAAATCTCTCATAATTTCCTATAAATCCTATCTGGGTAGTCAAATCTCTTATTTAGAGCGAAATCTCTCATAATTTCCTATAAATCCTATCCGGGTAGTCAAATCTCTTATTTAGAGTGATATCTCTCATAATTTGCCATAAATCAGATTTAATTAGTTAATTTGAGTTTAGCCACCATATATAGGCTTTAATCATAATATAAATTGTATTAAAATTTAATATTGTTATCCTTAATATTCGACAATTGATGGATCAATGTTAAAATTTATATATATTATCCTAAAGGAATGAGCAATGTAAGGCCGATTGAGTTTTTGTTAATATTCATATTTATCTCTAACACACAGGATAAAAAATATAAATTATCTCTAACACATAGGACAAAAATTAAAATTATCTCTAACACAAATCAATAAATTTATTGAAAATATAAAAAATGTTGATTTTATTGACTTTTTTAAAAATATGATAATATTAATAACTATAACACAAAATAAATATAGCTCTAACACATTTTATGTTTTATATTCATAATATTAAAAACG